>JAGAHD010000040.1 GCA_017627255.1 Bacteroidales bacterium
AAAAGGTCATCCCGATAATACTCGTAATAGGCTGATGTATAGTACGCCGCATCCAGTGCCCGCTGCATCCGGACCAGCCACGGAGTCGACCAGTCCACCTGTACCTCCCGGATCCCCATCCGCGCGCTGTGCACCACAGGAACCTGGAGCATCTGCACACCGTCCCCTGCCAGGATGTAGCAGCGGTTACGGTAAGATTGTTTCTGATAACGCTCACAGGCTTCCAGCCACACTTCAGACGGAGAAACCCTGTCCGGGGACAGGGTCATATCGCGGGAGAGCAGGGCGAAATACGCCAGCGGCGGGCAGAAAGCGGTGGTCAGGAGCACGGGAAGAGGCTATTTGCGCGGTGCCCGGGGACGGGAAATGATCCCCCGCTTGGACTCGCGGATGAAACGGATGATGTTGTCACGTTCCGGAGTCTGGGCGAAATTCTGCTCGATATATGCCAGGGCGTCGCTCACGTTCATGCCCTGGAAATAGAGGGTCTCGTAAATGTCCTTGATCTCGTTGATCTTCTCTTCGGAGAAACCGCGGCGGGAGAGGCCGATGCGGTTCACCCCTTCGAAACAGATCGGCTCACGGCCGGCCAGCACATAGGGAGGGATGTCCTTGGAGATCTTGAAATTGCCGCCGATCATGGCATGGGCGCCGACGCGGGAGAACTGGTGGGCAACAGTGCCACCGCCGATGATAGCCCAGTCGTCCACGTCGGTTTCGCCGGCAAGCCCTACGTAACTCACGAGGATACAATGATTTCCGATGCAACAGTCATGGGCGATATGGCAATAGGACATCACAAGGGTGTCGCTGCCGACCCGGGTCACCCCCTTTCCGCTGGCCTTGGTGCCCCGGTTGATGGTGGCGCACTCGCGGATGTTGACGCGATCCCCGATCTCGACCCAGGTCACTTCGCCCTCATACTTGAGATCCTGGGGGATGGCACCGACCACGGCGCCGGGAAATACCGTGCAGTCCCGCCCCATCTTGACGTAAGGGAAAATAGTGGCATGCGGAAGGATCCGGCAGCCGTCGCCGATTTCGACGTTCTCGTCGATGAAGGCGTAGGGCCCAATTTCGATGTTGTCGCCCAGACGGGCGGCGGGGCTCACCGTTGCGAGCGGATGAATCTTGTTCATAGTCTTTTACTTTAGCAAGGCGCGCAATGCCTTGGCAGCCTTGGTATTGATGGAATGACCCGGCTTGTAGGCTGTAATCCGGGCATTGAGATAGCCTCCGGCCAGGCGCATGTCCCCCAGCAGGTCCAGCAGTTTGTGCCGGCCGCATTCGTCGGGGAAATGCAGTTGCAGGTTGTTCAGGTACCCCTCTTCCGTAATGCTCAGGTCCGGCATATTGAAAAGCCGGGAAATGGAGGCGAGCTGTTCATCCTGGACGGGATGCTCCACGATGACGATGGCGTTGTCCACGTCGCCGCCTTTGATCAGGTTGTTGCGGAACAGGTACTCGATCTCATGGAAGAACACGAAGGTACGGCAGACGCCGATTTCACGGGCGTAGTCCGTATTCTGGTCCCAATGGGCGGACTGGATGCCGAGGATCTTGGAGTTGAAATCGACGGTGATGTCGGCGGAGGGAGCGGCGGCGGGTTCGATGCGGACCCAGGAACCGCTTCGGTCGTCCCGGATTTCCAGGGACTGGGGAATGTCGATATAATGCCGGGGCTGTCCCTGGTCAGAAAGGCCGTCACGCAGGATGGCCTCTATATAAGGACGGGCACTTCCATCCAGGATAGGGACTTCGATATTGTCCAGTTCGATCAAGGCATTGTCCACGCCCAGCCCCGTCAGGGCGGACATGATGTGCTCGATGGTGACAGCCAGGGCCTCGTTGTGGGAAATGGTCGTACTGCGCGCAGTGTTGGAAACGTTTTCGGCTACGGCCTCGATCAGGGGCTTCGTCCGCAGGTCCGTACGGCGGAACTGGATGCCGAATCCGGCCGGTGCCGGCTTTACCTTCATGTGGGAGTAAGTTCCCGTGTGGAGGCCTTTCCCCTCAAAGTAGTATGTTTTTTTCAGTGTATGCTGGTTGCCGTGCATGAGCAATTCTTGTCTTCGTTACTATATAAAAGTGGGCAAAGATACAAAAATTACGCCGCAACACCAAATAGCCTATTCCGAACCCGCCATTTTGAAGCGGGCGTAGCATTTCATATACTGTTTTGCATCAAAGGCCGGAGCGCCCAGCAGCACCTCTCCTTCCTTGCGGACGGAACGGGTCACGCCTGCCTGGGCCATGATGGTCGTGTGGTCGGGGATGTTGAGATGGCCGACAATACCCGCCTGGCCGGCGATGATGCAGTTTTTGCCGATATGGGTGGAGCCGGCGATGCCGACCTGGGCGGCCATCACGGTATTGTCCCCGATCTCCACATTGTGTGCAATCTGGCACAGGTTGTCGATCTTGACGCCGTTGCCGATGATGGTGGACTCCATCTGGGCGCGGTCCACGGTCGTATTGGCCCCGATTTCGACGTTGTCCCCGATAACCACGTTGCCGAGGTGCTCGATCTTTTCCCAAGTGCCGTCCGGCTGGGGGGCGTTGCCGAAACCGTCCGAACCGATGACACAGCCGGCATGGAGGATGACATGGTTCCCGATAACCATGCCGGGATAGATCCGCACGCCCGGATACAGGATGCATCCCTTGCCGATGGTGCAGTTGTCCCCGATGTAGACATTCTCATGGATGATGGTATCGTCCCCTACCGTCGTATGGTGGCCGACAAAGGAAAAGGCGCCCACATAGACCCGTTTGCCGAATTTGGTGGTCAGGAACCAGCGCGCCCGCAGGCTACGGTGGCGGCGGGCTTTCTTTTTCTTGTCCGAGACATATTTGAGGAGTTCGGTGATCGCCGTATAGGCGTTGTCCACCCGGATCATTGTGGCAGAAACCGGCTCCTTAGGCTGGAAAGACTTGTCTACCAGAAGGATGGATGCCTTGCAAGTATAGACGTACTGCTCGTATTTGGGGTTGGCGAAAAAACAAAGGGTTCCGGGTTTTCCGTGCTCGATCTTGGCAAACTTCGTGGCGGTGGCTTTTTCGTCCCCGTCCACGGTACCGCGAAGGACTTGGGCCAGTTGTTTGGCGGTAAATTCCATAATAACTTTTTCTGTTGCGCCCACAAAGGTACGCAACTTTTTTTTTATTCGATTATTTTTCTTACCTTTGCACCCGTGAACGAGATAGAGGACGGACGGTCCCCTATCTTTTTTATATGGATTCTTCGCCCTGACGGGCTCAGAATGAGAATAAGATGAATAAAGAACAGATCACAGAGGCCGTTTCGGCGGCCGTGGCAGAAAGGGGCTGTTTCCTGGTGGAGGTGACGGTAAGCGCCGCCAACGACGTGGAAATCGTCATCGAGAAGGAAGAAGGCATCGTGGACTGGGATGACTGTGCCGCTATCGACGCCGTCGTCCATGCCGCCTTCGACCAGGACGTGGAGGACTATTCCCTCACCGTCTCGTCCGCCGGCCTGGACCGCCCTTTCAAGGTACTTCGCCAGTACCTCAAGGCCGTAGGGACGCAGGTTGACGTCAAATTCAAGGGGGGACGGCGCCTCGTCGCCACCCTGACGGAAGCGACCGCTGAGAGCGTGACTCTCTCCTACACCGCCCTGGAGACCGTGGAAGGAAAGAAGAAGAAAGAGAAGGTCAGCCATACGGAAACCTTCCCGCTCGCCGATATCAACGCCGTGACGCCGTACATCGACTTCAAATAGCGGACAAACCGATTATTGATCATACAGACATAACAATGGCAAAAGAGAAAGAAAAAGAAATCACCTTGATCGATGCATTCAAGGATTTCAAGGAAGAGAAAAGCATTGACCGTCCGGTCATGCTGGGTGTCCTGAAAGACGTGTTCCTCACGCAGCTCGCCAAGACCTATGGCAGTGCCGACAATTTCGACGTCATCATCAACGTCGACAAGGGCGACTGCGAGATCTACCAGAACTTCGAGGTCGTGGAGGAAGTGGAGAATCCTGCCACCGAGATCACCGTGGAGGAGATCGCCGCCGAGACCGGTGACGACGATTACGAAATCGGCGACACCTACACCCGCAAGCTCAGCCTTGCCTCCTTCGGCCGCCGCGGCATCCTCAACATCCGCCAGAACCTCCAGGGCCGTATCCTGGACATCGAGAAGGCCAATGTCTTCAAGAAGTACTCCGAGAAAGTCGGCGATATCTTCACCGGCGAGGTCTATCAGACCTGGAAGAACGAGGTGCTTATCCTCGACGGGGACGGCAACGAACTCCGCATGCCCAAGTCCGAGCAGATTCCGGGCGAACGCTTCAAGAAGAACGATACGGTCCGCGCCATCATCAAGAGCGTGGAGATGAAAAACAACACGACCCCGTACATCGTGCTGTCCCGTACGACCGACTCCTTCCTCGAGAAACTCTTCGAGATGGAAGTTCCGGAAATCTACGACGGCCTGATCACCGTCAAGAAGGTGGTCCGCATCCCGGGCGAACGCGCCAAGGTGGCCGTGGAATCCTATGATGACCGCATCGATCCGATCGGCGCCTGCATCGGCGTCAAGGGATCCCGCATCATGGGCATCGTCCGCGAGCTCCGCAACGAGAACATCGATGTCCTCCAGTGGACCTCCAACACCCAGCTCATGATCACCCGCGCCCTCAACCCGGCCCGCATTTCCCGCATCGACCTCGGCGAGTCTCCGGAAGACAAGATCAAGGTCTACATGCAGGCGGAGGAGGTCAAGAAGGGCATCGGCAAGGGCGGCTGCAACATCAAGCTCGCCGGCATGCTGGTCGGACGCGAAATCGAGGTCTGGCGCGAACTCCCGCAGGACGAATACGAGGAGGAGGACGTGCTCCTGAGCGAGTTCTCCAACGAAATCGACCCGTGGATCATCGAGCGCCTGCAGTC
>JAGAHD010000041.1 GCA_017627255.1 Bacteroidales bacterium
GTGGATGGTGATCTCTTCGAACGCCGGACTCGCGATCTCATACATGGGGGTCACGCTGCAACCGCCGTCCATCTGGAACAGTCCGAGGGAGGTCATGACCGCCCAGGCACTCATCTGCCCCTGGTCTTCATCGCCGAGATATGCATTTGCTACACCGTATCCATAGTACCGATCCATGATGGAGCGGCTCCAGCGCTGGGTGTTCCACGGCTGGCCTGCATAGTTAAACAAGTAGGCGAAATGCATGGACTGCTGGTTTCCCTGGACGACCGGATGGTCCCAGTACTGGTCGTTCGGCGCATTGTACCGCCAGGGTTCATCCTGGTTGAATCCCCATTCTAGGCGATCTGTAAACCGTTTCTTGCCAATTTTTTCCACCAGTGCGGGCACATCCTGCGGCACGAAGAAGGTGAGCTGCCAGGCGTTCCCTTCTACATAATGCTGGTTAGCGCCGCTGCGGAAGGGGTCGAAGCCCTCCATCCACTGGCCCTTGCTGTCTTTCATGTGACACCATCCTTCGTCATCGATGACATTCTTCCACCAATACCCGCGGTCGTTGAAGGTATCGAATGTTTTTTCATCACCGAGGGCCTTGGCCAGTTGCCCGACCGTCCAGTCGTCGTAGGAATATTCCATCGTATTGGAGAAGCGTCCCATGTCATACGGGACATAGTGGTGCTTTAAGTAAGGAATCAGGTCGCGGTTTCCGACGAACCCTTTGAAGAGCTTCTGTGCAGGGGTGGTCTGCATCTTGACTGCTGCCTGCAAGAGTTTCTGGCCGTCATAGTTCCGGATGCCCATCTGCCAGGCGCTGACCAGGAGGGGAATTTCATGTTCTGCGACCATTACCGGGATGTAGTTTAATCCGGCCGGACCCTTTGCCAGCCAGCCGTTGGCATCGTACATTGCCAGTTGCGAGCGGACCAATCTGGAGGACCATTCCGGTGTGACGAGGTTCCAGAATTGGTTCAGGTTCCAGAAGGTGTTCCATAGGCCGTCGTAACCGAGCATGATGTCATCGGCGGGATTATCCACTTTACGGACGACGTCATCAACGGACCGCCACTCCCCGTTGCAGTCGCTCCAAGTGTTGCGGCTGCAGATCGCCCGGTACATGCAGTTATAGAACCGCATTTTTTCCAGGGCGTCGTCGCTCTTTATTTCCAGGCGGGATAGGAGGCTGTTCCAGGTATCTATATTGTTCTGCATCACGGCATTGAAATTCCAGTCGAACGGCCGGGTGACCTCCGTCTCCAGGTTTTCGGCGGCGTTTTCAATACTGACGAGTGAGATGCCGCTTCTGGCCTGTACGGTCCACCGTTCAGCCGACGGGGCAAACTCGACAAACACGCCGGCAGCACCGCATTTTCCCCACTCATGGGCGGTGACATCACGCAAGATCGTTCCGTCCGACCAGCAGCCGACGCTCTTGACCGGGCGGTCGAATTCGATGACGAAATGGACCCGGTAGTCCTGGTCGGCATCATTGTAAAGCCATACATTGGGGGAAAACTGGTGGCAGTATCCTTCAATCCGGGTGGGAGAGACGAGCCGGAAGGAGGCATCTTGGACCTGAATACCATTTTCTGCCTGGGGCTTGAGTTCGATCAGGATCCGGCCGTTGTCCCGGTCGGTCGGGAATGTGAACCGCTCGAAACCGCACCGGCTCGTAGCGGTTATTTCTGCAAGGATATCATAATCAGTCAGTTCGACGCTATAGTAACCGATACCGGCTTTTTCCGTGCGCTTATTGATTCGGGAACGGTATCCTTCGTCGTCTTTCTGTTCGTCGCCAACCAGGGTCTTCAGCGGTCCATTTACCGCCATGATGCCGAGCCCGCCGAGGGTCCAATCGTGGATATGGCTGAAGCAGCCGATGCTCTCGAAAGAAGGCTGGTAACCGGCCTGCCATCCGGCATTCTGATTGTCGGGACTGAGTTTCACCATGCTGAACGGCATCCAAGGGCCGGGTGCGATCATCCAGCGGGAATGGGCGGTCCCGATCCGTGTATCGACATACCCCGCAGGTGTTTGGAGAGGTTGCGGGGAACGTTCGATCCTGCCGGATGCGATTTTCTTCCCGTCACAGTAAACGGCATAGCGGCTCTTCTGTGCCGTCGGGACTGCGGGCATGGGCGCTTCGAAGCAGTAGCGTCCCTTTTCAAGGTTTTTTTTCAGGATGGTCTTCCCGCCGACCTTCACGCGGATTTCCGGAGCTCCCTCCAGGTGTTCCAGATCGATCAGGAGGGGCTGGACGGACGGATCCAATTGATACGGAGCTGGCGTGGCGTTGCGGACGAAAGCACCTTGCGGGTGTTTGACTTTCATCGGGGAGGGACCGAGCAACTCAATCTGGTCAAAGAGAATCCAGGACCCTTCCAGCACAGTGATAACTAGTTGGTTCGCCCCTTTGTGCAAGTCCCGTCCTTTCAGCGGCAGGGCGATGGTATAGGGCGAGGCGGCGGAGAGATTGCCGGTGATGCCGAGGGTGTCGGTCACTTTTTCCATTTGGTGGGGTTTGCGCTGCGCGGAAAAATCCACCCCCTCCTTCATGATCTGCACTTTGGTATCGACGTCGTTAAGAGAGACCTTTACCAGTGGCAGGAAATTCGTTGCGTGGTCCGCCAAATGGACATTCAGGAGATAATCCGCCTTAGGGCGCGGCGTTCTGCCGAGATCGAAAAAGACAGTCACGCAATGGGTCCTCCATCCCGATGTCGGCCAGGTGCCGCCCCAGGTGTCCACGGGCCCGGGCAGGACATAGGGAAAGTCCTTCTCGAGGGAGGAGTAGCCGACCAGGAAATAGGTATCTTCGTACCCAAAGTCGTTTTCAATGAAGTCTCTGAATCTGTCTGGCGCCAGGGCGAAGCCTTCGGGGGTACCGTCTTTTTGGCCGATTTCCCAAATGGTTTTGTCCGGCTTCCGGGTTCCGGCAAACATCGTTCCTGTCGCTAAAATCAACAGGGTTAGAGTCAGGGAGAAAGGATTGCGCATATCAGTATCTGTGATTATTATAAGGTTTGTCTGTAAAGATCATCGAATTCTTTCATTGTAACGAATTCGTATCCAAGTGGTTTTAGTTTATCCTGCAGCTTTTTCAGCCGCCGGGGGCCATAGTGCCAGCTGTAAAACATGGTCTGGATGAACGGACCGTCGCCGTTCTCCTGGATTTCTTTGACCATGTGGGCAACGGCGGCATCGTCCAGAGCGGGATCATTCCAAATGAGGTCGTCATAGGACCAGAAGGTGACCGTATGGTGTACGGTTTTTCCGCCGGGGATCCTTTCATGGGCCTGGGAAGCAGTGTAGGCCGTTCGGTGCATGCCGGAGAGGATGGAACGGACTCCTTTCATCGGGGAAATGTATTTTTCTGCGATATCACGGTCCCTTTCGGACCAGCCGTCACCACTATGGGTGTACAACCCCAGCATGTCGAGGTCCATGAGGCGCATGTTCCCTGCAGTCAGCCTGCTGAAGTAATCAGTAAGGGTGCTGTCCGGATTTGTTGTCAGGGATCCGTATCCTTCAAAGGGGTAGCAGTACCCTGCACCGGTAATGGCGTTGAAGAAGAAATCATTTTCGGTCTGCGTGGCGTACAAGTCTTCCAGAATGGCAGGAGCGAGCATACGCAGGGAAGGCGTAATCCCATAGCTTATAGGAACTTTCCCCCTGTCCGGGTCATTCCACTGCCGCTGGTACAGTCCGTGATACTGGTAGTAGCAGGGAGCGTCGCCGCTCTCAATCATCACCAGTGCGACATATTTTTTCCCTGGGTCATAGACTGGTGTTTTCTTCGCGCGCGGCGCTCTTTGCCGGAAACGGCTGTTCTTGATTTTCACACCGCTCTGCCAGCTGTAACTGCCGGCGTGAGTGTTGACCAGGGTGAATTTCCCATATTCTCCAGCCAGCTTTACGCCGTCGAATTCCCGGTATCCCTTGACGAGCCCCGGTCCCGCCGGCCAGAAGCCGAGGATCGGGATGTTGGCAGGTGTCTCTTGGAAAAGCTTGAGGATTTGTGCTTCGTGACGCGGGTCGAAATCAGCATCCTGATGTCCGGGCAACCAGAAAACGGGGATATTGAATTCTACCAGGTAATCCCGGTAAATATCATAGAAATCCTGATAGATATCGTGGACGCTCCCATCGTTCGGCGCGACAGATAGGACATCATGACGCTGTAGCGGGAAAATGTTCTCCCAGTACCATTCGAAGGTGTCGTACTCTCCGGTAAACTTGTTCTCGCGAAGGTCGAAAAGGACCGGTTTGTCCAGGGCCGCACGAACCTGCTCCAGATTGTCAGGGCCGGCGATGACACAGTCGTGGACACCAGCGATGTTCGTGGCTAGGTTGATGGTCGCCAGACAGGTTGTATCATATACGACAATCCCACGGGCGGCATCCTTATATTTAAAAAGTAATTCTTCCATGCTGGCGACGGGTGTCGCTTCTTTGATGTATCCGCGCTGCTTGTAAAACTCCAGTGTCCATTCTGTATAATATGTGGCGTAGGTAAAGATCTCAGCATGGTTGCGGTTGGCCAGGCCCTGCAGAGATACCACCGCCAACCTGTCCGAAGGGCACAGGGGGGCGAGATCCATGCAGATCACCCGGTCGGAGGCCTCCGGTGTCCGGGGCAGATAGTCCGGGCACTTCCGGCATCCACCGGTCAGCAAAGAGACGAGGGCGAGCAAAATATACAAAATCCGTTGATGTTCCATGTTTTTGCTATTTGTTCAAACAAATATATGCAAATAAATCAATAAAAAACTTGTATTTCTATTTTTTTCCACTAATTTTGGCCAATAAATGTATGAACATACATAAAATGACCAAACATTTATCCGTATTAATCGGTATGCCTGGAGTCGTCCGAATTAAAGATTGAACCAATACAATAACTTATAACCAACTGTAATCACAAAAGTTTAAAGGAGTATGAAAGTATTATCTCACTTGTCAAATCTGCTCAAGATTTGTCTGTGCATATTTCTCCTGACCGCAGGAGGGAATGCACGTGCGCAGAGTGGACCTTTCACTGTCTCCGGAACGATTGTCGACAAGAACAAGGTGCCGGTTATCGGCGCCGCAGTCGTCGATCAGAAGACAGGGAAGGGAACGGTGACGGATGTCGCCGGCAACTTCGCAATCCAGGCAACTCCCGGCGATGTTTTCGTCGTGAGCAGCATCGGTTATGAGAATGTGACCTTCACTGTCGAATCCGACCGGAAGGTCTATGATCTCATGATGGCTGAGAATTCCCTCTTACTGGATGAACTGGTCGTGGTCGGTTATGCCGTCCAGAAAAAGACGACACTCTCCGGCTCGGTCTCCTCGGTTGCCAACCGTGACATCATCACCACTAAGAACGAAAACGTCCAGAACATGCTGACCGGCAAGGTTTCCGGTTTGCGTGTTGTCCAGAACACTTCTGAACCGGGCCAGTTCAATACGAGCATGGATATCCGTGGCTTCGGTGCTCCGCTCGTGATTATCGACGGTGTCCAGCGCGGCAATATGGCCCGCTTGGACTCGGAAGATATAGAGAGCATTTCGGTCTTGAAGGATGCTTCCGCTGCCATCTATGGTGTACAGGCTGCAAACGGTGTTATTCTGATCACCACCAAGAAGGGCCGCAAGAGTGATGCACTGATTTCCTACAACGGATCGGTCACCTTCCAGCGCCCTTCCAATTTCCCGAAACTGACGGGGGCCGTGGATTGGATGACGCTCTACAACGAGCGTTCCGCACACAATGTAGACAACCAGGGAGTGGTTTCCTATCCGGATGCGACAATCGATGAGTATAGGACGGGTGTGAAGAAGAGCACGGACTGGCTGTCTGCGGTGTACCGCGACGTTGCGCCCCAGACCCAGCACAATCTCAATGTCAATGGCGGGAACGACCGCGTCACGTATTATGCCAGTATCGGTTATCAATATCAGGGCTCGTTCTTGCAGACGGATGCGATTAATTATGAAAAATATACGCTTCGTTCCAATATTTCAGCCAAGATTTCCAAGAACCTGCAGTTCGACCTGAATCTGGCGGGTACGTTGGATGAACGCGACCAGCCGACCTACGGCGCATGGGACATCGTCCGCGGTGCGTGGCTGATGCAGCCGATGGACCGGGTCTGGTATGACGAAGATGCGGCGATGTACTGGCAGCCGACCAATGGCGGTCTCCAGAACCCCGTGGCGATGATGCAGACCGACTTGGTTGGTAAAAACGCCAACAAGAGCAAATGGGCTCAGACCAACGCTACCCTCCGTTACGATGTTCCGTTCGTTCCTGGCCTGTATGTCAAAGGCATGTACAGCTATGATACGACGATCCAGGACATCAAGCAGTACTCAAGGGCATATCATCTGTACACAGCCGGTGGCGCGGAGGTGACATGGCTCCGTCAAACTCAGGCCGACTACAAGGTACAGCGTAACTACTATTCGACAGACCACACGATGTGGCAGGCCCAGGTTGGCTATGACCGTACCTTCGGCAAGCACACCGTGAGTGCCTTCGCCCTATATGAGGACACCCACAATAAGGGGGACAACTTCCTGGCGTCCCGCCAGTTGCTCCTTCCGATCCAACAACTCTTCGCCGGTATCGTGACGGATCAGGAAGGTACCCAGTCCGCCTCTTCGGGAGCGCTGTATGATTATTCCCGGAATTCGTACGTCGGCCGGTTGAATTACAACTATGCTGAAAAATACATGGCCGAACTGGCTTTCCGCTATGACGGCTCTTCCCGTTTCCCGGAGAAATCCCGTTGGGGCTTCTTTCCCTCCGGGTCGGTTGCATGGCGTATTGGTCAGGAGAAGTTCTGGAAGAATTCTTCCTTGAATTTCATCAACGAATTCAAGATCCGGGCATCCTATGGTGTCATGGGTGATGACAGTGTCTTGGATTACCAGTTCATCACCGGTTATACTTATCCGGCTCCCGGCTCCGCTGTAGGTCTGCCTGCCGGCAGTGTCTTCGATGGTCAATTCGTCAACAGTACGACAGACAAGGGAATTGCCAATACTGGAATTACTTGGTACACAGTTGAAACGACTAATCTCGGTGTCGACCTGGAAGCGTGGGATGGTTTGCTCGGTTTCTCTGCCGATGTTTTCCGCCGTTACCGCAAAGGCTTACTGGCCACCCGTCTGGGCAGTCTTCCTGGCAGTGTGGGTGCATCCCTGCCGCAGGAGAACCTCAACAGTGACATGAACCAGGGGTTTGAATTCGAGATTTCCCACATCAACAATATCGGAGACTTCTATTATCAAGTCAAAGGGAACTGGTCCTTTACCCGCTCCAAGATGGTCTATCAAGAAAGGGCAGAACAAGGAAACTCTTATCTGAACTGGCGAAATGGAACTAACAACCGGTACAACAGTATCTGGTGGGGCTACGGAGCTGCCGGTCGGATTGAAAGCTGGGATGAGATTTACCATAATCCGGTCTATATCGGTCGGGGAACCGTGTTGGGAGACTATGAATATGAAGACTGGAACGGAGACGGTATGATCAATGATCTGGATGTCCATCCAATCGCTCTCCAGGGCAATGTTCCGCTGGTGAACTTCGGTTTGACGTTGAGCGGCCAGTGGAAGGGTTTCGACTTGAGTATCCTCTTCCAGGGTGCAAGCCGCCGCTATGTAACGCCGGGCGAGTTCATGTATCAGCCGTTGTGGGCCGACACAAACGCCATCACCCAATTCTTGGACCGCTGGCATCCGTCGACAGTCGGTGCCAATCCGTATGACCCCGCGACAACATGGACGAAAGGCCATTATGCCATGACTGGTACCTCTCCGACCCAAAACTCCATGCACAATATCCAGAATGCGGCCTATGTCCGTCTGAAGAACCTGGAGTTGGGCTACTCGCTGCCGAAGAAATGGCTCCAGTCTATAAACATGCAGGGGCTTCGCTTCTATGTCAGCTCTTATAACCTGCTGACTTTCTCTCCGCTGAAGTATCAGGATCCTGAATTCCTGTCCACTTCCGACTACGGTTATAATTATCCGATCAACAAGACCGTCACATTCGGTGTCAATGTCAAATTCTAATAGAGCTGGGATTATGAAACTCTCTAAATACATTTTATGGTTGCTCGGAGCCGGTCTTTTCGTCTCATGTTCCGATATGAACATTCCTCCGATGAATATAGTCGGTGAGGACGAGATTTTCGGCAGCAAGGAAGGAGTGACCGCCTATGTGGCGAGGATGTACAGCACTCTTCCGATCGAGGATTTCAAATACTACCATGCGGCCGGAGGCCTGTTCAACTACAGTGGTACGGCTTATAAGCAGCAGTGCTGTCTTACCGGAGAAGCCATAGGCCGTGACACGCCCGGGGCGGAAATGGAAAACGCTTCCTTCTGGGATGACCCCTTCAAGCAGATCCGGGCAGCTAACATGCTGCTGGAGACACTTCCTAAATACGAAACTCAGTTTGCGGCCACGGATTACAAAACCTATCTTGGGGAAGCGTATTTCTGTCGCGCATATATCTATTACGCTTTGGTAAAGCGTTATGGTGGCGTTCCGCTTATCGACCATGTCGTGGATTATCCTACGTCAGTTGACTTGGAGGGAACCCAGGTGCCCCGGAATTCGGAGGAAGAAATCTGGGACTTCATCGGCGAAGACCTTGACAAGGCGTATGAGCTTTTGCCGGAGTCCAGCCAGAAGGGCCGTATCAACAAATATGGTGCGGCGGCCTTCAAGTCCCGGGCCATGCTGCATGCCGGTTCGATCGCCAAGTACAATACGGTCAACGAGGAGTACAACGGGGTTAGGATCTGCGGCGTTCCTTCAGCGAAAGCGGCTACGTATTTCAAGGCGGCCTATGACGCCTCCCTGCTGGTGGACGGTGGCTCCTACAGCCTGTACAAGGACAAATGGAAAGCCGGTGATCGTGAGGCCATTGCGGAGAATTTCGGGACTATTTTCACTCAGGATACACCTGAGACGATTTTCGCCCGCTATTATTCCAGCCCCAATGCGATGCACGGTTTCGACGACAGCGCCCAGCCGCAGCAGACTTCGACCGGTAACAATAATTCCGAAATCAATCCGACGCTCGATTTTGTCGAAATGTTCGATGGTATCGAAAAGGATGCGGACGGTCACCTGAAGTGCTTCGACGACCAGGGTCATTATCGTCTCTTTACGACTCCATATGAGATTTTCAAGGATTGTGAACCCCGCCTGGAGGCGACCGTTATTCTGCCGCATAGCCAGTTCAAGGGTCAGACCATCGATCTTCACTATGGCATCTGGCTGGGTGAAAGCGCGGCGACTATGGGACCGCTCCTGACCGAAGGTGAAAATTTCTCCCAGAACTATACGGCCAAGTATCCTGCGGCGACATCCAATCTGCGGACAACTGGTGGCGCCGCCGATATGACGCTGCCTGACGGACGGGTCATGGGCATTGCCGGGGCATCCGGGGTTTATAACGGATGGAACTTTGGCGGTATCAGCGGTTTCTATCTGCGCAAGTACTTGAATCCGACGGCTGGATCGAACAATACCGGTAGTGTTTCCACGCAGCCCTGGATTGAGATCCGTTATGCCGAAGTGCTGCTGAACCGTGCGGAAGCCGCTGTTGAGCTGGGTACGAACCTGAACGATGCGTTCAATTGCATCAATCAGATCCGGGAAAGGGCCGGTGCTGATTTGCTGGCTTCCCAGGGCGATTTGAACATTGATGTGGTTCGCAAGGAAAGAAGGAAAGAGCTTGCCTTCGAAGGGAAGACGTATTGGGATCTTCGCCGCTGGCGGATTATCCATCTGGAACAGAACAACACCAAGTGGCGTACGCTTTCCCAGTTCTATTCTTATGTGGACGATAAGTATTTCCTTGATCCCAAGTATCAGGAAACGAGGGCCTACAACTACATTTACACGTTCAACCAGAACGGCTACTACCAGCAGATTCCGACGAACGAGATCACACGTAATCCGAACTGCAAGCAGAATCCTGGTTATTAATCCATAGGAGAGAAAAAGATGAAAAAGATCAATATTGCACTGATTGTCCTGGCCGCCTCCTCGCTGCTGGTATCCTGCATCAAGGACAACTACGCTGCGCCGGCCGAGACGTTCAAAGGGGCATTTGTGGAGAAGGGAACGAATGTGCCGTTCCAGACCGCCCTCGGAAATACAGGTATTCGTATCCGCTTGATGGAATATAGCTGGAGTGATACGCCTCAGCCATATGACATGAATGTCAAGCAAGACGGCACATTCCAGAATACAAAGGTATTCAAAGGAAAGTATGGCGTTACTCCCGAAGGGGCATTCGTCCCGTTGCAGGAAGAAGTCATTGAAATCCAAGGAACTATTGAGAAGACGTATGAAGTTGAACCGCTGCTGAAGGTGGAATGGGTCGGTCAGCCTGTCGTCAATTCAGATGGAACGGTTTCTGTCCAGGTCAAAGTGACCCGTGGGACAACGAATCCGGATTACCAGCAAGAAGTCGAAAAAGGCTGGCTGTTCGTCAGTGAGACGGATTATGTGGGAGACTTCTGCTATTCCCCGAATTATTCCACGCGTTTGACGGGTGCGGAAATACCTCTTGGAGAGACGATAACTGTCACGACCGGTTTCCCGAACGGAACTTCTGGAACCGGAATCGCGTTCCCGAATTACCAGAGGAAATACTTCCTCCGTTTCGCCGCTAAGACCACGGTTAACTTCAGCAATACGGAGCGTTATAATTACACGCCGATTGTTGAGGTGACCACGGGTCGGTAATAAATAAAGAACATTCGCCAGACCCGATAAACGGATGAACACGAACCTAATTCATAACACTGGCTATTAGTTAGCATTTACTCATATAGATTGGTTAATAAAAGTGGTTTGTTCTTTGCAGAAAGGTTGGCGGAGTTCGGCTCCGCTAGCCTTTCTGTTGATCATACTCATCTGCTACTTCGCGATGATTGTTTTCATCGGGTTGGTGATTCGGCCAGTGTTGTAAAGGCATTTTACAGAAGATGAAATCAAATTATGCGATCGGGATCGATGTCGGTGGGACGCATTTATGCTCCATTGTGGTCGATATCTTGGGGAGAGAATTGTGTTCGGCGTCAGTGACTACGCCTTTAGATAGTAATGCGCCGGTTGCGGAAATACTGTCCTGTTTTGCAGACAATATCGCCCGGACGGTCAAAGCGTTCGGGGAGCCAGTACGGAAGATAGCCATGGCGTTTCCGGGACCGTTTGATTATGGACGGGGCATCAGTCTGATCCGCGGGGTTGAAAAATACGAGTCTCTGTATGGACTGAATGTCGCAGAATCTATCCGGGGCCGCTTACCACAAAGGATGGCAGAAGCCGAATTCAGATTCCTGAATGATGCGGCTTCCTTCGCATTGGCGGAGAGTTTCTGCGGGGCGGGACAGGCATTCTCTTCTATCATGGCCGTTACATTGGGAACCGGATTCGGGTCGGGGTTTGTCCGTGACGGACATCTGGATACTAATCCGGAAAGGGTGCCGCTCCGGGGAGAAGTCTGGTGCTTGCCCTTTGAGGGAACTATCGCAGACAATGGCTTTTCCACTCGGTGGATTGTCAGACGCTATCGGGAATTGACGGGGAAAACGGTTCCCGGTGCTCGTGAAGTGGCTGAGGCGTCTGAAACGGATCCTGTTGCTAGAGAGGTCTTTACTGAGTACGGGACCAGGTTGGGAACGTTTTTGCATCCCCTGTTGGAACGTTCCGGAGTGCAAGCTTTGGTCATCGGCGGAAATATCGCCCGTTCATGCCATCTGTTCCTGGAACCGCTGAAGGCCCGTTTGGGGAGTGTCCCGGTTCGGGTCTCCTCCTTGTTCGATCAAGCTGCCATGATTGGCGCGGCATCGTTATTTAATGAATGAACTTGAACATAAAATGTCGGAGTTAAGAAAAACAACACAGAAAATCCTTCCTTTACGGAAGGAAAGTGTGGGCGAGGATCAATATGATATCTATCCTGCCCATAATTTGGGCGAAAACCGGATTTTTGAAGGCTATGACTCCTTGGCACACCGAATCCGGAACGAAAAGTCCGTTGTGATAGATGGATATGTCGGTGTGCGTTTTGACGATTTCGCTCGGAACCTGAATATCGCATTGACCAGGGAAGGGATTTCTGCACGATGGTGGGCGGTGGATGCCGCACTTCGGGATGAAGAGGTAATAGACCGACTCGCAGAACCTTGGCTAGGTGGTGAGGATCCGTTATTTGGTTTCCGGACCCCGGTTTCTCTATCGGAGTTCTTTGATCTTGAGATCCTGAATAGCATAAAGCCGACAGATGATGGAACCATCGACATCTTGTATGGATGCGGTGCCGCCCTTGCAGGGTGGGATGGTTTGCTGATTTATTTGGACATTCCCAAAAATGAGATTCAATTCAGAGCGCGGGCAGGAAGCATCTGTAATCTGGGCAAGAGGGAACCGGAAGCGCCCAAAAAGATGTACAAACGATTCTATTTCTTTGATTGGGTCGTGTTGAACCGTCACAAAAAGGCGGTTTTCGGGGAGATTGGAATCATGGTCGACGCTCAGCGCGAGGAAACCATCACATGGGCGGAAGGCGATATTGTCCGGAATGGGCTCAAGCATCTTGCCAGCAACGGATTCCGGCCCAGACCTTGGTTCGAACCCGGCGCATGGGGCGGACAATGGATCCGAGAACACATCAAGGCGCTTCCATCCGATGTTCCGAATTATGCGTGGTCTTTCGAAATGATTGTGCCGGAGAACGGTATTCTGTTCTGCAGCGGCTCCCTGATGCTTGAGGTGTCATTCGACAGCATTATGTTCCAGGCTGGGGAGCAGGTGGTTGGAAAGGTATGTTATGCCACCTATGGTGATGAATTCCCGATCCGGCTTGATTTCCTGGATAATGTCCGCGGAGGGAACCTGTCAATTCAGTGCCATCCGCGCAAAGAGTTCATTCAGAAGAATTTCGGGGAAGTATTGACGCAGGAGGAAACCTATTATATACTGGAAACGACACCCGGGGCACAAGTGTATCTCGGCTTTCAGGAGGACATTGATCCGCATGAGTTCGAACAGGCCCTGCAGGAAAGCTATGAAAAAGCGGAGCCGCTTGATGTGCCGCGATACGTCCATGCAGAACCTGCACGCCAGCACGGACTGTACCTGATTCCTCCGGGGACACTACATTCGTCCGGCCAGGGGAATCTCGTACTGGAAATCAGCACGACTCCTTACATCTTTACCTTCAAGATGTATGATTGGCTGTCGTTGGATCTGGATGGCAAACCGCGGCCACTGAATATTCGCAGGGCCATGGAAAACCTTTATTTTGACCGCAAAGGCGCTCGGATTCCGGAAGAATTTGTTTCAAAGCCGGAGTTGCTTTCACAGGCGCCTGGATGGGAACTCTGGCACCTGCCGACTCATCCTAACCATTCTTACGACGTGCACAGGTATTTGATCTGGGACCGTGTCGAAGTCGAGACGGAGGGACGTTTCCATGCCTTGAACTTGGTCTCGGGTGCTGCCGTCCGGATTGTGACAGCGAAAGGTGTGGAGTACCGGTTGTCAAAATATGAATCTTTTATCGTCCCGGCTGCATCACAGCGCTATGTGATCATCAATGATGGGCAGGAGCCGGTCATGGTCGTCAAGGCCTTTATGAAATAGCTGTTTTTTTGTGAATAATGTATGAACAAATTATGCGACCTCTGATCCGGAAATACAATTATGTCCCCGTCCTCGCGTCTTTCTTCGTGATGGGGTTCTGCGATGTAGTTGGCATCGCCACCAGCTATCTCAAGCATGATTTTGCTTTGAGTGAGTCACTGGCTGGATTCATTCCCTCGATGGTATTCATCTGGTTCTTGTTTCTGTCGGTGCCGGCCGCCATTCTAATGAACCGGATCGGGCGCAAGACTCTGGTTCAACTGAGCAATGTCATCACTTTCGTGGGCATGCTCATTCCTTTCTTCGTATATAACTTTGTTTCCTCAATGGTGGCGTTCATCCTTCTGGGCATCGGCAATACCCTGCTTCAAGTGTCCCTGAACCCGTTGCTGACCAACATCGTGAGCGGGAAACAGCTTACCAGTTGCCTCACCGGAGGCCAGGTAGTGAAGGCCGTCTCGTCCTTCTGCGCCCCTTTTCTGGCTCTGGTGGCTACTGCGGTCTTAGGCAATTGGAAATACCTGTTTACGATCTACGCAGCCGTCACCTTACTGTCCTTCCTTCTGCTGGAGGTGACTGAGATCCCTAGGGAGGCCGTCAGTGGAAAGACCACTTCCCTGAAAGAGGCTTTCGGTCTGTTGGGAGACAAGACCATCCTTCTTTTTTTTCTAGGCATCTTCTTCATCGTGGGGGTGGATGTGGGCACGAACACCGTTTCCGCTAAGCTGCTGATCGAACGCTGCGGCATGGACGTGGAGAAAGCCTCGCTAGGTGCCAGTGTCTATTTCATCTGCAGGACCGTTGGCGCCTTCCTCGGCACCTTCCTGCTGGCTCGTATGGATGATATCAGGTATCTTAAGATCAATCTATACCTGGCAGTCCTGTCGATGGCGTTCCTGTTCTTCGTTCGCCCGGCCTGGGCTATTCTTGTCGGTATCGGCGGCATTGGCTTCTTCTGTTCCAGCGTCTTTTCCGTCTTGTTCTCCCAGGCTCTGAAGGCTCGTCCGAAGAAGGCGAATGAGATTTCCGGCTTCATGATCACCGGTGTGTGCGGCGGTGCCGTCATCCCGCCGCTGATGGGCCTTGCCACGGAGTGGGTGCACAATCAGTGCGGATCGCTCTTGGTGATATCACTTTGCCTTGCGTATCTGGTGTGGTGTGCGTTCGCGGCCGACCGCTCTCATCGGGAAGCCTCGATCGTGTAGGTGAAGCTGTCGGCTCGGTAATAGCCGATGTTGAATTCCACGGGAACCCCCTTATCGTCATAGACGAACCGCTTCCGGATGAGGATAGGGTCGTTAGGGGAGATATCCAGTTTCTCTGCGATCATGTCTCCCGCTATTCTGGCGGAAACCGCTTCCTTTGAGGTCTTTACGACAATGCCGTAATTGGTTTCAAGCATCTCGTAGAGGGGCATTTTGTAGTTCTCTTCCCCTGTGATGGGGAGCTTCGGATTAAAATAGGAGACAAAATAGACGAACGGGAAGGAAGTATTGCCACGGACCCGTTCTATTACCACGCAGCGGGTATCGTCCTTGACTTCGAAGAAACTGGCGATTTCAGGGTTCGGGCGCTTCCGGCTGATGTGAAGTTCGAAATTCCGCACCTCAATGCCCATCATCTTCATCTCCTGGGAGAAGCTCAGCCAGTTCTTGACTCCGCTGCAGATGCTCTTCCGGGCGACTTTTGTACCTACCCCTTTCTTGCGGATCAGCAGACCTTCGAAGACCAGCTGGTTGATGGCCTGCCGAAGCGTGTTGCGGGAAATATGGAGCTGCTCCGCAAGTTCGATTTCTTTCGGGAGCATCTTCCCGTTCTTGTACTCATCCGACTCAATAAGTTCCCGCAGGAACTGCTGCACTTGAATGTGGAGGGGGACGGTGCTGTGGTGGTCGATGGTCATGGGACAGAAATATCTGTGATTGTAGGTTCAAGTATTGTTAGTTTTATCTCCTTCCAGTCCGCCTTGAACCCATTTTTCAGGACGGGAAGTCTTTTGGCCGGGCAGTCCATTTTTCTGTTCGCGAAATTAGGTATTTTTGGGGGCATTTCCTACCTCTTCATTCTTGATTTTCGTAATTTATTGGATATCATATATATATCCATAAGCTAGTCGCTGTGGTATCTCTATATCTGTATGAACCGTAAGGCGTTGTACACCAGGAAAAGGCAACTTGTCATGGAAGGTGGCGGTTCAGCTCCTCTTCCAGCAGCCGGATGCGGGCTTTGAGTTCTTCGATGGATGGCAACTGGTCCTGAATCTGTTTTATCTGTACCTTATTATATCTAACACTTTTTCTACGTATTCAACAAAAGTGGTTTTCTCAAGCCTTGCTTTTAGTGATGTCTTAAACAAAAGCATGAAATCAATATCTACATCAACCATTCGATCCCTTTTTTCTTGGTGAGCGATAAACTCATATGTCTGCAGCCTCTCTTCCCGCCTCATGAATGCCTTTATCTGCGTGTCCGTCGGGTCACTACCGGACAATGTCTCCGCCATCCGTTCCTGTCTCTTCCGGGCGCGAAGGTACCCTCTTTTGTTGTAGTTAGAGAACATATCTTTTAATACTTTGGTGGTTTACCGTGTTCCATTACTTGTAATTTCATTTCAACATTTTCATTCTGTCACATGTGATCCATATTCCCGCAGTCCCCGCAGGTCCATCTGTCAACAAACATCCCTGCCCAGACATGCACATTGCTCGATCCGCACTTTTTGCAGAACGGTCTGCCGAAGACATCAAAACCGAATGAGTAGCCGTTGTCATCCTTGGCCGAAGGCTTGAGTGGGTTCCCCTTGGTGATTTCGCATTCTTTGCCGTCAATATACCTCAGGATGCCGTCATCTCCGAGGGAAAGAGCCCGGGAGCAATCGGCGTAGATAACATTTGGGGTTATCACTGGCCTAGCCTTCTCGATGGCAGTGTGTCCCACGATCTGGACGATGTCCGAAAGCTGGTAGCCTTCCGCCAGGGTCCGCGCATCGACCCATACCGGGCTGGCGAAACCTCTGTCACCTCCCCGCATCTTGTCTGTTACCGCCAGGGCCTCTGCGAAACCTGTATTCCCCGGCGCTGGGGTGTCGAGAGCCAGCCGGTTGCGCTCGTTCAGTTTATCCGCCACGTTTTCCAGTTTCCAGCCTGGAAGATACCTTTCTAGCCACTCGATTTGGAGACCTGCGTGGGTGAGGATATATGTCTTCCCGGCAATTACCCTCTCGTAAGCTATCTGGAACAGTTCCTTATTGTCCCGGAACAGGCGCTGAAGCTCATCGTAACGGTCATCGTAGCACCTGCAATCGCAGACGTTCCGGCCGTAGATGTACTCACAGTCGTGGTTCCCGAGAAGGAGTATGACCTCATCAGGATGGGCTCTCTTTAGATCCAATATCTCCCGGAAATTACCTATAGCGCTCTCCTCTGTCACCCCACTCCATAACTCGTCTTGAAGGTAGTGGTCGAGGTAATCCCCGAGGAACACTATCTTTTCCTCGGAAGCTCTTCCGGCGGCCTCCTTCCAGAAGGTCCGGCCATGTATATCTGGAATTATGATCATAGCATTAAACACTTGACAATAGTTTGATCGCGGTGTCCACGGCCGCCTCCGTGATTCCTGTCTTCGCTTGGGCTATCACTGTCCTGAAGTCTTCCAGGGGCCCAGGCCCAATGTACACATAGCGAATGTTACCGGAGAGTAGTGCGACCCTCTCAGCGATAGCCTCTTTGACTGATCTCCCTTTCGGGACCGCCAGCTCGACAATGTCAGTGGCGACGGCCTCAAGGCGTTTCAGGGCCTTCTTCTGCGCCGAGGTGGTCGGCGTGACAGCGGTGTCCAGGAATATGACACTGCGCTTACCTCCCGTCCCCTTGACGTCTATCCCGGCCTTCTTCCTGGCAGCCTCCACCTGGGCCTCGATCTTCGCCTTAACCTCAGCAAACGATATGGGTCGGAAGTCGTTGTTGTCCACCCCAACATCATATTGCAGCGGGAATAGGTGTTGGAGCCTCGGGTGGTCAAGGCCGGTGTTGGAGTTCGGACCGCTGTGGACATGGCCGAACAGCTGCCAGACATTCTTATAGGAGCCACCGTAGCAGAGGAATGGGTTGTGGTTAAGGTATATGCTCTGACCTCCGACCCTGATTGTCATCTGTTGCGTAACATGGACGAAGGCGGTCATATAACCCTGCCTGATATTCTTGAGGTCATGATTTCCCAATATAAGATATATCTTTCCGTTTAGCCTCCGGAGGATGTCCGTCCACTCCTTGGAGCCTCCGTACCCGAAGTCCCCGAGGTGGAAAACGACCCCGTCCTCCGGGACAGTCTCGTTCCAGCGGCGGATCAACGCCTCGTTCATCTCACGGACATCCCTGAACGGACGGTTACAGTATTTTATTATATTGTCGTGGCCAAAGTGCGTGTCAGATGTGAACCAGACCTTATCTGGCTCGAATTTCCAGACAACATCCTTCTCATGTTCGGGAATCGATCCACGCCGTTGATATTCCTCGACCGTAATCACATCGGCCACCAACCGGCCCCCGGTGGCGTCAGTCAATGAGGATAAGTCGATAACAAGCTCGGAGCCGGTCTCGTCCACGATTACAGTGTAGAGGGGAGAATCCACCGCCGCGATGGCGAGCTCGGCCTTGACCTTCCGCCCCGCATGATCGGCCACTCCGCAAGCCCTCACGCCAAGGCACGCCACGCACCCCACGAGAAGGTTGTCGTGCCTGGGCACAACTGACTCCGGGATCTCCCTGTCGGGCTCGATCTGACCCATGAATCCATGGCCCTGAAGCCAATCCACAGCCTCCGGGGACAGGTATAACCCGCCCCCTAAGGCCTTGTTCATCACCACCCTTATTTTATAATTCTTACCCATATTCAGAATCCAATCTTTTTACTGTGTCCTCTTTTCTTCCGTTCGAGGGCGAGCTCCTGCTCGCAAAGTCTCTCAATATATTCCAGCCCTCTGGGGCCGTCGTAGTAAATCTCGGCCATGCCGCGTTTAGCCGTGACGTTGTTGATCTGTCCGCCGGACATTCTGTATTCCTTGGCCAGTATCCTTGCCTCCATCTCTGTGAGCTCCGGAATATTGGATCTCCAGATCCTCTCTCTTGCGGCCACGTCGGGAAGGCCTACCTCGATCTTGAAGAGGAACCTCCTGTCGTAGGCGTCGTCGAGTGAGTCCGTGTGGTTGGTGGTCGCGATAAGTATGCCTGTCATAGACTCCAACTCCTGGA
>JAGAHD010000005.1 GCA_017627255.1 Bacteroidales bacterium
CACAAAACGCCGGATGAATATGCGAAGGTCGCCGTGGAAACAGCCAAGTTGATGCGCTGGATCGATCCGGAAATCAAGCTTGTCGCGAGCGGCTCCAGCAACTATGATGCGGATTGGAACCTTTGGAACCGGACGGTCCTTGACCAGATGTACGATTATATCGATTTCATCTCGTTGCATCACTATTCTCACAACACCTCGGATTATTACACGTATCTGACCAATACGGTCGAAGTCGAGAAATACATCCGTATCGTCCAGCAGCAGATCCAGGAAGCCAGGATGAAGAACCGCTCCGACAAGGAAGTGTACATTGCCTTCGACGAATGGAATGCCTGGACCCGGACTTTCGGCGGTTCGGACAATACGCTTTCCGAGATCTATGATTTGCAGGATGCCCTGGTGGTCGCCCAGTACCTGAATATTTTCATGAGGACCTGCGATGTGGTCAAGATGGCCAATATGGCCCAGCTGGTCAACGTCATCGCTCCCATGCGGACCGAAGGCGACCGGCTTTGGAAGCAGACGACGTTCTATCCGCTGTACCTGTTTTCGCACAATTGCCGCGGAACGGCGCTGGATGTCTTTACGCGCTGCGGTTCCTTCAAGGCCGGCAAATACGAAGAGGTCCCTTACCTGGATGTTTCTTCGACATACGAAGCCGACCGCGGCGAGATTGTCATCAATGTCGTGAACCGTCATCGGGACAAGGCCATTACGGCCGATATCCTGTCCCAGAATGATGCGTTCGGAAAGGATGCGGTTGCCCATGTCGTAACCGGAAGCAGCGTGGAGGTGACGAATTCGGTCTCGCAGCAGAATGTGTCGGTCAAGGATTCCCGGGTAAAAACGACCCCTTCGAAAATGACCTGCACGTTCGAACCGCATTCTTTTACCCAGATCGTGGTAAAGGTCCGGTAAAACCGCAAACAACACTACTTTGATGAGCAAAAAACTTCTGTTAATCAGTATCCTGGCCGCTCTCTCCCTATCTGCCCATGCCCAGGACCGGCTTTATGCGAACACATTCAGCCTCTCCGATGTCGAACTCCTCGACGGGCCGTTCAAGCACGCCCGGGATCTGAACGGCCAGGTCCTGCTTCAGTATAATATGGACCGCCTTCTCGCCCCCTTCCTGAAAGAGGCAGGGCTTACGCCGAAGGAAGCCTGCTTCCCGAACTGGGAGGGCCTTGACGGCCACATGGGCGGCCACGGGATTGCCAGGACAACCCGACCGCGAACTTGAAACAACAGAAAAGAGGATGACCTCTAAGTCCATTGGACTTATTAGTCATCCTCTTCAGGATTCTTTCCGGACGCTTATTTCTGCAGGGCGCCGAGCTGCTGGGCAGCCTGGGCGGCATACTTGGCATTGGAAGAAAGCTTCTTGTAGTAATCGATGGCGGTAGCCTTGTCACCGGCCTTCTGGGCGGTGGCTGCGATGGTGAACATCACGTCGGCGGCATCCTTGGCGTCCGGAGCGATTTCGAGGTACTTCTTGTACGCCTCGATGGCCTGGCCGCTCTTGTCGAGCTTGGTGTACGCGCTGGCGATGAGCTTGTAGGCATTGCTGGACTCCACATACCCGTTGGACTTGGTCAGTGCCTCGATGGCCTCGGCGGACTTGCCGGCCTTGACGAGGTTCATGCCCTCCCTGAGGAAGAGGTTGGAGAGAAGCTTGTTGGCCTGTTCAGCCTTGCCGTTGTCGGCTGCGCTGGTGAGGGCGGCGACTGCGCCGTCGTTGTCACCGGCCTGCATCAGGGACTGTCCGAGGAGGAGCCAGTTCTGGCCATCTTCCGGAGTCAGGGCGACGACCTCTTTGAGGGCGACGGCGGCATTGGCATAGTCTTTGGCCTTCAGCAGGGCGGAACCCTTGCGGAGCCATGCGTTCGGGATCAGTTCGTTCGCATCGGCGACGACATCGTCGATACCATATTCACCGGCGACGGAAGCGGCTTCCTTGAGGGTGGCGACAGCCTCGTCGTATTCGGAATTGTTGATTTGTTCCTTAGCGATGGAGAGAATGGTCTGGGGAATGATCTCCTTGCACTTGGCTACCATTTCGGCAGCCTCTTCTTCTTCACAAGCCTCGAACTGGGCGAGGGCACTCTTGAACTGGGAGAGCGCCTCGGCCTTGTTGGCTTCGAGAGTCTGGGCTCCCATGTTGAAGGTTTCTACCGCTGCGTTGAAATCCTGAGCGGAAGCGATGCCCGCAGTGAGGGCGAGAGTCGCGATGGCAACAAATAATCTTTTCATGATCTTATTGTGGTTTATTCGTTAATATATTCTGGATCGGTTACTGCGTGGTCGTTCAGCACATATTTTGCAAAATTAACAAATATTGTTTTATTTTTGTACCTCTATTGGGTTAAAACATGCCTAAACTGTCCAAACATATCGTTTTGATTCTGGCTGTTCTGGTTTTTTCAAGAACCATGCCAGCACAGACACTACCGTCACTTCCCATGGATCATAAAATCCAAAAAGGGACGTTACGGTGCGGGGTGACATACTATATGGTAACGAATCCGCAGACCCGGGGCTATGCCGATTTTGCCGTCGTGCGCCGTTCGGAGGCGCCTGCTCCCGGCCTCCGGGAGGGGCTGGAGACGGGCTTCCTGGCCCGCAGCGGCATCGGACCGCGTCCGGAAGGGTATTATCTCGAAAAGGAGGGGTCCACCCTGATTCACTTCGACCATGTGCCGGTATACGACCCTGCCGTGCTGGATTCCACCCTGCTGGTGACGTTCTCGCAGGTGGCTGCTTCCCGCGCTGACGAGGCCGTCATCGTGAGTGGTGATATCGATCCCGTGGAGTTGAAAAAGAAGATGGATATCTTTTCCATGCTGGTGCCGCAGCATTATGTGGAGAACAGCAACCGTCCGGATTATGTCTGGGAGCCGTCGGTCATGCCGTCCGTCGTCCTCAAGCAGGTCCCTTCCGGGGACAGGGGAACGGTGCGGGTCGCCTATGCCTCGCCGCGCACGCCCCAGGACCAGATGAATACGGCCCAGGCTTTGGTGATGGGCATTTTCAGCCGGGAATTCCAGACTGTGGCCGCCCACCGCATTACGCGTGGCCTGCGTGAAGCGGGTGTCCCGTACGGACATCTGGAATTGGAGTACATCAACAGTACGGAAACGGCCGGCGACGAGGAATATGCCGTGACGGTCCACACGGACAAGGATCACCTTGAGGCCGCGATGAAAGTCGTTTCCAGTACACTGGCGTCCCTGGACGGCTTCGGGGTCGGCGTCGAGGAATTCACGGATGCCAAGCGCGTGATGATGGCCGGCATGGTCCGCCGGGGCAGAGAAATGCTGTCCAACCGCAAGTATGTGGACCGCTGCGCCGCCCATTTCCTGTATGGGGCCAACCTTGCTCCCTACAGCGAGGAGACCCGCCTGTTTGCCCGCAAAAGCATGGCGGATACGACGGAGACCCGCCTGTTCAACAATTTCACGACGTCCCTGCTGAGCCAGCTGGAAAACCTGACCCTTGAATACCGGGCCGCCCTGGACACGTTGGACGAAGACAACGCCCTGTTCCAGTATAACCTCGCCTACCTGTACGGTTCCACGTTCCGGGATGACCGCAATTACGCCTGGCCGAAGGATTCCGTCGGGCTGGAGGTAACCTGCCCCCGGGTGAAGATCAAGGAAACGAAGGCGGAGCCGGTGTCCGGCGGCACGTTGTGGACGTTTTCCAATGGTGTACGCGTGGTGTACCGCCAGATGCCCGGAAGCGGCATGTTCCATTATGCGGTATTGCTGAACGGGGGACTTTCCGGCGAGAGCGGCCTGGTGGAAGGGGAAGGCGGGTATTTCGGAGACATGCTTTCCCTGTATGATGTGGGAGGGCTTTCCGCTGCGTCTTTCCGGGATTACCTGGCTGTCAGCGGCATCGAGATGAATACGGAGGTGGGCATGACCAACATGTCCGTCCAGGGCAGCGCCCCCTCCCAGCATCTTCCTACCCTGCTGAAATGCCTGCTGGCCCTGACGAACCGTCGCAGCGTGAACCGGGGAGAGTTTGATATTTATGCCCGGAATGAAGCCTGGAAACAGGAAGAAAGGGCAGACCGTCTGTATGAGAAGATGTATCCCGGCTTCACGTATGCGCCCCGGAAATATCTCCGTTCCCTTCAGCCGGGCATCCAGCAGAAAGCCGAA
>JAGAHD010000042.1 GCA_017627255.1 Bacteroidales bacterium
GACTTTTGTCATCAAGGCCCATGGCGCTTCGAGGAAGAATATATATGTGCAAAGCGCCGTGCTGAACGGCAAACCGCTGCGCTCTTTCCGCTTCCCGGCCTCCGAATTGCTGAAGGGCGGTTCGCTGGAACTGGAAATGGGTCCGGAGCCCAACTACGACTGGGGCATTGAATAAACCCGCTGCCAGGGTCTTGGCCAAGTATAATTTCGTCATTAATAATACAGAAAAAGATATGCGCAAACTTCTCTTCTTTGTTTTTTCCTTGTTGTTTTTAGCGACAGGAACGATGTTCTCCGGAACCCGGAACCCGGACAAAACCATTTGGGAAATCGGCCAAAAAGACGGTTCCCCCGAAGGCTTCGCTCTGGCGCCAGACAGATTCAGAGACTTCATTGAGAACGACTTTGGGTACGAAGATACCTATTTCTTGGTCGGGCACTCCTCCCCCGAGAAAGATTTTCCCTATGTTCTGCCTGGGCCAGTGGACACCTGGGGCGGAACATGGCCTCCGGCGGGATGGAGGACTCACTGCTTGACCATCCTGTTCGGACTGGAAGGCCGGCCAAAAGCCGACGCGGATTATCTCCTGAATATTCACTTGGCGGACCACGCAACGAATTTCCTGCCACTGGTAAAGGTCTCTCTTAACGACATCGATACCAAAGTGCAGATCATGAAGGAGGGGGTGGATTTTTCCGCGCAGCGCAAACCCAGCCAGATGGAAAATGTGACCGACACCCTCGGCATCACCGGCAATCTCTCCGCCGCCTCGCCTTATACCATCGCCCTGCCGCTGAAGGGAAGTGATTTGCATAAGGGAGGCAACCAACTGGTTATCACCGTGCTGGAAGGGTCCTGGATTCTCTTTGACCAGATTGAGTTGCTCGGTCCCTCTACAATGAAAGTCAAACACCCGCAAGGTGCTTTCATCCGTAGCGCCGCACCGGCTCCGTATCAATTGGCTCCGTCCGTCCAGCCTCTCCTGGTCGATCTGGAGCACCTGGAGGGTGCGCCGGAAATCCGCGTGAAGGTCGGCGGAAAGACCATCCTGAAGAAAACCATTGAAAAAGGACGCTACTGCCTAGAAGCCCCTATGCCTGCTGTGCCGGCAACCCGGAAGAGCCGCTATGCCGTTTACTGTGACGGGAAGAAAATCGCATCCGGCAGAATCGAACGTTCTCCGCAACCTCTCCAAACGCCGGCGGGATATGTCGATACTCGGATCGGGACCGCTCACTCACGCTGGATGATCGCACCCGGTCCTTGGATGCCGTTCAGCATGGTAAAGCTAAGCCCCGACAACCAGAATTCCGGATGGCAGGCCGGTTACCAGCCTTCTTTCGAGAGCATCGGCTGCTTCAGCCACATCCACGAATGGACCCTCGGCGGGCTTGGTATCATGGCCACGAACGGACCCCTAAAAACACTGGTCGGTGACGAGCAGAAAGACGACGAAGGTTACCGTTCACGGATCAACAAACGCACGGAAAAAGCCGGTATCGGATACTATTGTGCCGAACTGACTGACTATGATATCTTTGCAGAGATCACTGCAACAACCCGATGCGGTTTCGAGCGGTTCACCTTCCCGACCGACCGGGACAATGGCCGTATCCTGATTGATTTCAAGCCTCAGGCGGAATACGGCATCAATATTCAGGATGCCTCCTTCCGGCTCGTCTCACCTACACGGATTGAGGGATACTGCCATGAGTTATCCCCGCGCGTATGGAGTCATGATGCCGACCAGGATTACCGTGTCCATTTCGTCATCGAATTCGACCGCCCGGTCAAGAGCGTAGGCTGCTGGTCGGACGGGAACGTCTTGCGCGACATCTCCGCTCACGAATGGGGAGAATGCGGTGCGGCCGGCATATTTGCCGAATTCGCCCCGTCGGCTGAACGGTGGGCCGTCCAGGTTCGCAGCGGCATCTCGCTCGTCAGCATTGAGAATGCAGCCGAAAACCTGGAGACGGAGGTCACCCGACCGTTCGACTGGAATTTCAATGCCGTGATGCAGAACAATATAGATACCTGGAACGTCCTCCTGTCCCGCCTGGAAATAAAGAGCGACGACGCCCGGGAAAAAATGCGGTTCTACAACAACATGTACCGGGCGACCTGCAGCCGCAACATCTGGAGTGACTGCAACGGAGAATGGGTTTCTACGGACGGAACCATCCGCAGGGTGGAAGATCCCGCCGATGACGTCATGCTCGGATGCGATGCCTTCTGGAACACCTTCTGGAACTTGAACCAATTCTGGAACCTCGTCACACCGGAATGGTCCCGCAGATGGGTCCGTTCGCAACTCGCCATGTACGATGCGAACGGATGGCTGGCAAAGGGCCCGGCCGGTTTGAACTATATCCCGGTCATGGTCGGGGAACATGAAATCCCGCTCCTGGTCAGCGCCTGGCAGATGGGTATCCGGAACTATGATGGCCAAAAACTGCTGCAGGCGGCTGTCAAGATGCAGACGACTCCGGCACAGAAGGTATTCAAGGGATTCGCCGGCAACCGTGATTTGGTTTCCTACATGCGGTACCATTATGTCCCGTATGACAAGGGCCGTTTCTCCAATTCGATGGAATATTCCTTCGATGACTGGACGGTCGGGCAACTGGCCAAGGCTCTGGGGGATGAAGAGACCGCCGCGACCTTCAATGACCGGGGCTACTGGTGGAAGAATGTCATCGATGACGAAGGATGGTGCCACATGAAAGACAGCAAGGGCCAGTGGATGGAGGGCTTCGATCCCTTCCGCAGCGGCGTTGACGTGCATTATGTGGAAGGGAACGCCTGGCAGCTCACCTTCTTCGTGCCGCAGGACATACCGGCTCTGGTGGAGAAAATTGGCAAGAAACGGTTTACAGATCGCCTGGAATGGGGATTCAACCAGGATGAGGCCTGGCGATACAATGCGCCGAAAGACCAGTATTGGGACCATCCGATCGTCCAGGGTAACCAGCAGTCCATGCATTTCGCCTACATGTTCAACTATGCTGGCCAGCCGTGGAACACCCAACGTTGGAGCCGTTCCATCCTTGACCGGTACTACGGATATGGTGTAGCCAATGCCTATCTCGGCGATGAAGACCAGGGGCAGATGAGTGCCTGGGCGGTCATGACCTCCCTCGGACTGTTCCAGATGGACGGCGGTTGCAGCGTGACCCCCATGTATGAGATCGCGAGTCCGGCGTTCGAAGAGATCACCATCCAC
>JAGAHD010000043.1 GCA_017627255.1 Bacteroidales bacterium
GCCGCACTCTCCGAGGGTCACCATCTTGGAGGGATAAAAACTCTGGATTTCCGTAAACTCCGTACGGTTCTGCGAAGAAGTGGCGCCGTACAGGTCGCGGGCGACGATATCCACATAGGCATCCCCGGGATACCAGGCGTTGTCCAGGTCGTACTTGGTGCTGTCTCCGTTATAATTTTGCGTCGTCCAGATCCATATCAGGTTCCGGATGCCCTTGGATTTGAAATAATCAAACAGGGTCGTCCAGAGCTTCTTGTAGGTTTCCGCCCCGTCATAGCCCCACCAGAACCAGGATTTCGTCCAGGAAGCCTGCTGCTTGAACGTCGCGTGCCCGGCGGCTTCATGGAAGGGCCTCCACAAGGCGGCAATCCCCTTCTGCTGCAAGGCCAGGATCACGTCGGCCACCTTGTCCATCTGTTCATAGAACCACTTGTTCTCCCAAGAGCCCTCCGTGAAAACATTCTTGGCCCGGAAAGTGGTCTCAGACGGCGTACAGGTCACCTCAGAAGTCCCGCCGGACTGGGTTTTCGGCACATTGAAATGCCACATCAGGGAGACGATGCCGCCCGCATCGACCCATTCCGTCACCGGGGTCAGATCCGAGTAATTGATCCAGTTGGCGCCGGAATAGAGGATATGGATAAAGTCGTAGCAGTTGATGGCCGGATACTTACCGGTCGCTTTGAAGACCTTGTCGGCCTCCTCATGATTCCAGTTCACGTTGGCCATGATGGCGGAAATGGTCTTTTCCCCATACACGGACAGGAGGTAGTCGTAGAGTTTGGTAACGGCCGCCGTCGGGTTCTCCGTCACCACGGACTTGCTGATATCTCCGGGCGTCGCTTTCTTTGGCTGGGTTACCGTGATGACCGCCGAAGCATCACCGCAGGAGACCGTCACCTTTCCTGTCCGGTTTTCCCCGGTCGTATTCTCCTCCGCCTTCACGGTAATGACCGCCTGGAAATCCTTGAGATCACCGATGGAGACGGACAGCCAGCCATCGGCCGTCGCCGACGGCTTGGAGGGAGCCGTTACGGAGAACTGGCTGCTTCCCCCCAGCGCGCCGAAGGTAAGGGTCGTCGTTTCGCAGGAGAAGGCAGGGAGCTCCTTTCCGGATTGCTTCACGGCCACGGAAGCCGTTTTCCCCGACGCCGAGAGGGTAAGAGCCGCCGTCCTTTCCTCATAGGTATTGTTCACAAGGACAGTGATCTTGACCCTGGCGGTGAATTTGGAGGCATCATAGGTGATATCCGTGACGATCCAGTTGGGAGCACCGCTCACCGAAGGGCGGGAGGGCGTCGTGACACTCAACGTCACATCCCCGCCGGAAGCAGCCATGGAGGCCAGTTCCGACGCGCCGGAAACCGTAATCTCCGTAGGCTGGACAGGCGTCTCAGGCACCGAAGGTTCATCTTTTCCGCCACAGGACCAGACCGCTACCCCCAGTAGCGCTACAGTCAGATATGCAAGTATTTTTTTCATAGTGGAACCCGGAGGGAGGGTCAGCCCCCTCCGGAATGGAAAGAAACCGATTACTCGATGGTAATCTTATTGACAATGAGATTCTCACCCTGAATAATGCCGCAATAGCCCCAATCCGTAATCGTTGTAAACTTTTCAGCCACGTCAGCAGTTACAGGAATGGCAATACGGTCGTTTTCGATGGTGTAGAATTCGGCGTTGCTATTGTTTCCATTACCCATGCCCATGTCCATGCCGTTCCAATGCCCGTCGAAGAACTGGATCTGCCAATAGTCAGCGGTCTGAGTCACATAGACATAGAGGGTCATTCCGGCGGAAAGGCCGGCGTCGGCAAACATCGAAGCGGGCTTCAGCTCCCAGTTGATGGACCAGTTCCCGAGGTCGACAGGCGTATCCTCCCAGACAACGGTTTCCGTGGCACCGAA
>JAGAHD010000044.1 GCA_017627255.1 Bacteroidales bacterium
AGTCGGATTTGGAAAAGACTCTTGTCCTTCCCATAAGCCCGCAGTTTGAAAGCGACATTTCTCTTTATCTTCATAGCGTCTCCTTGTTAAATCGTGCCCCAATAATGCCCCAATTTTGTACAATATTGAGTAACCTCACCCGCAAAGATACGCAATAGAAAGCATTCCTGCAAGGGTTTGCAAAGGGTGTTCTAGTTGATTTTCGAGCCTCGTCCGCACCGCTTAAAAGCCTTTCAGATTACTCTGAAAGGCTTTTTTGTTTACTGTTTCTTCTCGGCTACTCTTCCCCTACTTCAGTCAGTTCACCGGTCACGGAATCGATGATGAATCCGCGCACCACGACGTCTTTCGCCATGAGCGGATGATTCCTCACAAGCGATACCGTCTGCCGGACAGACGCTTCCGTATCATGGAAACCTTCCAGCCAGCGGGTAAGGCTTCCATCCCGGTCCATCGATTCGAGCGTCTCCGCCGGAACGCCCCTCTCCAGCATGTGGGGCCTGAATTCCTCAAAGGACATATGGCAGGCCCCGCAGGTGGAATGATGTACGACCATCACTTCCTCCACGCCCAGTTCGTAAATGGCCACCAGCAGGGACCGCACAGAGGAATCGAAGGGGGACAGGATGAGGCCGCCGGCGTTCCGGATGATCTTGGCATCTCCGTTTTTCAGGCCGAGCGCTTTCGGAAGCAGTTCCGTCAACCGTGTATCCATGCAGGTCAATACTGCGAGTTTCTTCCGCGGATACTTGTCTGCCACATAGGCCTTGTATTCTCCGGCAGAGACAAACTGCCGGTTATACGCAAGGATATCGTCTATCATAACAAACTCTTTTTTTTAGTTATACGCAATGCCCACTAACGGTAAACCTGGTTCCGTTTCAACTCGACCAGTTTTCCGAACTTGGCGATCTCCCCCATCGGAAGGCTCTTCTTGTCCCCCACGATGATGTAGCTGGCCGGAGCCGTACGGATCTTCTTCTCATAATACGAACGCAGGGATTCCGCCGTGATGCCGTCCAGGTTTTCGAGGATTTCCCGATTGGGATCCTCCTCATAGCCAAGGCATTCCGCCGAATGGATCCGCTGGCCGATCTCCCGGAAAGAAGGATAACTGTTGTTGGCCTCCGCCTTAAGGGAACGGACCGCAGAACGGAATCCTGCCTCCCGGAGGGGGAAGACCCGCAGCAGCGAATCTACCAGTTTGAGGGCGGACAACGACTTGTCTGCCTGGGTTCCAAGCGCAGTATAGAAGACTGCCGGATCCCCAGACTGGGCCGGAGCGGGCTGGGCGACGGCACCGCTGGCACTATAGGCCATGGCGCGGAATTCACGGACTTCCTGGAACATGAGTGAGAACATGCCGCCACCCACATACTCTCCCAGCAGTTCCAACCGGGCCTTGTCCTCTCCGCTTTCCGGAGCTTCCGGAGTCTGGTAGGTCATCATCATTGTCTGACGGGATCCGGGAAGGTTGTAGAAGAAGACGGTCGGCTCGTCATACTGCATGCGTTTTATTTCCTTCCGCGTCACTTTCTGCTGGGGACGGTCCAGGTCCAGGCGGGAACGCAGTAGGGCTGCCACTTCCTCAACGGGCAGCGAGCCCGAATAGAAGATGGAACAGTCACATTCCATCAGGCCGGAGAAGCGGTCCATCAGGCCATTCAGGCCGAGGGTTCCCAGCTCCTTTGCCGTCATATGGGTCAGCAAGGGACTTTCCTCTCCGTACAGCACGCGCTGCTGCAGGGCGGAGAACACATTGGACGTACCTCCCGAAAAATAGGTCCGCTTTTCAAGGCCGATGGCGGTCTTCAGTTCATTGAAGCTTTCCTTATCCCCTTTCGCATGGTCCATGAAGTGGCGCATCAGGCGCAGCGAAGCGTCGAATTCCCGGTCGAAACCGCTCATGTCCAGGGAAAAGGAATGGTTGCCGCTGTCCACCATGAAGGAAGTGCCCAGCTGCTGCCAGGCGCGTCCCAGCTGCTGGACCGTCAGGGAATCCGTTCCCACGGAATTCAGCAGGGCGGCTACATGCGGCACAGCAGGATCTTCGATGGATCCCCGGTCCACCCGCCAGCTCAGGTCGAACAAATCATTGACCGGATTCTCCTTGTAATAGAGGGTTACATGCGGATTCAGCGCGACTTTCTGCACGTCAGCCCCGAAATCCAGCAGGCGGGCGGGGCGGTCTTCAAACGGCTGTTCCTCCAGTTTCCGGGCATATTCGGAAGTTTCTCCGGCATGGGGCGGAATGATCGGATCGAAATCGGGTTTGGACACCTTGTCTTTGGGATAGCTTCCCTTCACCTTTTCGAACCGGATGTAATTCTCGGTGAAATAGCGGTTGGCCACCCGGATGATATCGTCCCTCGTCACGTTCCGGATCGCCTCCACCTGCGAGAGGTATTCACTCCAGCTTCGGTCCTGGCTCATGACGGTGACCATCTGGCTTGCGCGGCCGGACACTGTCTCCAGGGCGGCTTCCGCATTGCGGAGGGCCTCATATTTCAAGGCATCCAACTCACTGTCCGGGAACTCCCCGCGCTGGATCCTTCGGATCTCTTCCCAGCAGAGCTTTTCCGCTTTCGGAAGGGACCCGAACGGAAGGGAGGGAACGACCGCAAAGCCGACAATCCCCATTTCGTTGAAGAGCGGAAGGCGCTGCGCACCGGAGAGCAACACCTTGTGGCCGGTCATCAGGGAATCCAGACGCCCGGAAGAGAAACTGTTGGTCAACAGTCCGACGGCCAGGTCCAGGGCACCTGCATCCTGCTCCCGGTCAGTCGGGCCGTTGAAGGCATACACGGAAATCTTGATCAGCGGGATATCCGCCTTGATCTTGACCGTCCTGTGCCCGGTGATCATGGGCGCTTCGACGGCCGCCTTTTCCGGTTTTTCTCCGCGGCGGATCCGTCCGAAAGTCTTTTCCAGCAAGGGCTGAAGGCTGTCGGCATCGATGTCTCCGGAAAGGATCAGTCCCATGTTGCAGCCGACATAATACTTGTCAAAAAAGGCCTGCATTTCGCCCAGGCGGGGATTCTTGAGGTTTTCCGTGCTCCCGATCACCTGGTAGGAGTACGGGTTGTTTCCGCTGAATTCCTTGATCATCGCGAAAAGCGGAGCCTGCATCATATTGTCCGCTCCCCGGTTCTTCTCCTCGTAAACGGTTTCCAGTTCTCCCTGGAACAGGCGGAAGACCGGATGCATCATCCGGTGGCTGTTCAGCTCAGCCCACTGGGCAATATACTGCGGTGAAAACGTATTGAAATAATACGTATAGTCATAGGAGGTGGCGGCATTGAGCCCCGTCCCGCCGAAAGCGGCCGTCAGGCGGTCGAACTCATTCGGAATGGCATACTCGGCGGCACGGATGCTCAGGCGGTTGATCTCCTTCTGGATGGCCAGGCGCTCATCGGCGTCGGATGTGGCGGAAAGCCGGTCATAACAGACGGCAATGGAATCCAACCAGACTTTTTCGGCGGCATAATCCACCGTCCCCAGCTGATCCGTCCCCTTGAACAGGAGGTGTTCCAAGTAATGGGCCATGCCCGTATCCGGGCTGTCCTTGCCGCCGGCCTTGACGACGACAGCGCCGAAGACAATCGGTTGGGAAGGATCCTCATTGAGCCATACCTGCATACCGTTGGAAAGTTGCAATTCCTTCACCGCCAACGGATTCCGCTCGGCACAAACCATAAGCGGCAGCAATGCCGCCGCTATAAATATAAGTAAACGTTTCATTTTACAGACGCTGTTTGATGGCCTTCGTCGCCTCCTCGTAACCGGGCTTCTCCAACAGGGCGAACATGTTCTTCTTGTAAGCCTCGACACCCGGCTGGTTGAACGGATTTACACCGAGGGTATAGGCGCTGATACCGCAGGCGAATTCGAACAGGTACAGGAGCATGCCCAGGTTGAAGGCATCCACCTTGTCCATGCAAATCTCGATTTGCGGGACGCCGCCGTCGATATGGGCGATCCGGGTACCCAGTTCCGCCATGTGGTTGCAATGCTCGACGTGGCGTCCGGACAGGTAGTTGAGCTGGTCGAGGTTCTGCTCATCGGACTCGATCACTACGCTGCGCTGGGCGTTTTCGACGTGCAGGACCGTTTCGAACATGACGCGGGAACCTTCCTGGATAAACTGTCCCATGGAATGGAGGTCTGCGGTATTGTTCACGCTGGCAGGGAAGATGCCGGTACCGTTCTTGCCCTCGGATTCACCATAGAGCTGCTTCCACCATTCGGCCACATAAGTAAGTTTGGGATTGTAATTGACCAGGATCTCCACTTTCTTGCCCAGTTCGGAGAAGAGGAGATTCCGCATGGCGGCATAGACGACCGCCGGATTGTCCTCGCTGCGTACCGCCAGTTCCTTCTCGGCAGCGGCAGCGCCCGCGATCAGCTGGCGGATATCGAAACCGGCCACCGAAATCGGCAGCAGTCCCACAGGCGTGAGGACGGAAAAACGGCCGCCCACATTGTCGGGGACGATGAATGTCTTGTATCCTTCCTGGACGGAAAGCGTCTTGAGCGCGCCCTTCACGGCGTCGGTAATGGCGACGATGCGCTCGGAAGCTTCCACCTTGCCATACCGGCTCTCCAGGAACTGCTTCACCACGCGGAAAGCCACGGCCGGCTCGGTGGTCGTGCCACTCTTGGAAATGACGATGCAGGCCACATTGCGCTCGGCGGCGAGATCCATCAGTTCGGCCAGGTATTCTTCGGAAAGGTTGTTGCCGGCAAAGACCACCTCAGCCGCATCCTTGCGCCGGAGCTGCTTTGCGAAATTGTGGCTCAAAGCCTCGATGACGCACTTGGCACCCAGGTAACTGCCGCCGATACCGATGGCGATGACCAGGTCCACTCCTTTCGCCGCCCAATTGTTCCGGACCGCTTCCACATCATTGACCAGACTATTCGGGATTTCGGTCGGAAGATGCTTCCATCCCAGGAAATCATTGCCCTCACCCGTTTCGGCTTCCAGGACATCAAAAGCAGCGAGTGCCTTCTCGACATACGCTTGGTACTGTGCCTCATCCACGAAGCTGCAGCAACCCTTTACATCTACTTTAACCATAGTATTTCTTCAAAATTTTTACAAATGTAAGAAAATAAGCGGGTTAAAACAAAAAATGCATTTCCGGAAAAAAAGAATGGAAATCCCCGTAATAATTCCTATTTTTGAGGAAAAGACTAAAACATGAAACGACTCCTGACCTTTCTCGCCCTGTTCCTGGCAGCCCTGACCGCCGGAGCGCAGCAGCAAAGCCCCGAAATGGTCCGATTCCTGAAGGACTTTCCCCAGCGGGCGGCTTTCAACACCCATTCTTACGAATTCCATCCCTTGCATGATACGCCGGCCCCGAAGGGCTATGAGGCCTTCTATATCAGCCACTACGGACGGCATGGTTCGCGTTCCGAATGGGGCGGCGCAGCCTATGCCCACGTCCGTGACATCCTCGCAAAGGGCAAGCAGATGGGCATCCTGACGGCAAAGGGAGACTCCCTCCTCCGGGAATCCTCCTTCATCTATGACAGTTACAATGGAATGGACGGCCGTCTTACCCCGCGCGGAGTCCGGGAGCATGCCCGCCTGGCGGAGCGTATGTACAACCGCTACCCGGCGGTCTTCAAAAAGGGAAGCAAGAAAATCCGCGCCGTTTCCAGCACCGTTCCCCGCTGTATCGTGAGCATGAACGGGTTCACCGCCCGCCTGAGCGCCATCCAGCCGGACCTGGACATTGACCTGGACACGGGAGAGAAATATATGGAGTATATCTCCAAGGCCGAGACGGAAACAATCGGACGCCGGACCCGTGAAGCCATGGCCGCCCGCCGCGGCAGGACCGCTTCCACCGATACCGTCACCGTGCTCCGGAACCTGTTCACTGATCCGGTTGCCGGCAAGGCGCTCATCCCGAACATCAACTACTTCCAGTACAGCATCTATGCGACGGCCAAAGTCGCCGAAGCATTCGACATTGACGACAATCTTTTCCGCTACCTGCCGTTCGACGTCGTCTATCAGTACCATGAATCCAATTTCCTTTCCGCCTATCTCAACCAGTGCAACTCCGAACTGAACGGAGACCTCCGCATGCCGCGGGCCAAGGACATGGCGGACGTCATGATCCGCCAGGCGGACGAAGTCATCGCCGGCAAGCAGCGCGCCGCGGACCTCTGCTTCGGGCATGACTGGCCGTATCTGGGCCTGGCATCCTATTTCGGCCTGGAAGGAATCGGCGACCGCCTCTCCGTGGAGGATGCCGCCGCCCACTGGATGGCGTCATGGAACTGCCCCTTCGCCGCCAATCTCCAACTGGTTTTCTACCGCAGCAAGCGTTCCGCCGACATTCTGGTGAAATTCCTGGTCAACGAGCGTGAAACCCTTATTCCTGCCCTTCAACCGGTCCAGGGCCCGTATTACCGCTGGGATGACGTCAAGGCTTTCTGCGAAAACCGGGTTCCGAAGACACAGATCATCGCCCATCGCGGCTGGTGGAACGTTCCGGGAGCCTCCCAGAACTCCATCGCGTCCCTGCGCAATGCCCAGGACGGCGGCTGCGCCGGCAGTGAATTCGACCTCCACCTGACGGCCGATGATGTCGTTGTCGTCAACCATGACCCGACCGTAGGCGATTTCTTCATCCAACAGAGCGCTTCCAGCGATATCCTTGCCCAGCGGCTCTCCAACGGTGAAACCGTCTCCACCCTGGATGAATACCTCACCCAGGGAGAGAAATCCCGTGACTGTCTGCTTGTACTGGAACTCAAGCCGCACGACAACCAGGAGCGCGAAGATATCCTCATCGACAAATGCATCGACGCGCTCAAGGCACACGGGCTCCTCCGGCCGGACAGGATCGCCTTCATTTCCTTCAGCCACTATATCTGCCGCCGTCTTGCTGCTGAAATGCCCGGCTACACCGTCCAATACCTGGAAGGCGACCTGAGCCCTGCCGTCCTCCACGCCGAAGGCATCAACGGAATCGACTATCATTTCTCCGTCTTCGACGCTCATCCAGAATGGGTCCGCGAGGCGCACCGACTCGGCATGAGCGTGAATGTCTGGACCGTCGACGAGGCGGATGACATCCGGCGCATGCGCGACCTGGGTGTGGACCAGATCACAACCAATGATCCGGCCCTCACCAATGAAATCCTCTACAGAAGGAAATAACCGCTATCGCGTGTAGAAGTCGATCGTCCGCTGGATCGCCCGGCTGCACACCGGACAGAAATGCTCGCATTCATTCATTCTCATGCGGCACTCCTGGACCGGACGGAACACGCCCGTAGGATTGTAGGCAGCCCCTTCATACACGCCCACATGCAGATTCAGGCGCTCCCGGTCCTTCGCCGGGAGCGTATTCCATATCCGGCGGATATCCCGGCGCTGTTCCAGCTGGTCGACCGGCGTAGGGACAGGCGTTCCCGGCTCCAGCATATCCTCCCACTTGGAGGCGAAATCTGTCAGGGTCGTGACATTCGGCTCCCAGGGCTCGATTCCCTCGGGATACCGGTCGCCATAATTGTCATAGGCGTACTCGTCCGCCAGTCCGGCGAAGGAGTGACCGAATTCATGGACAAGGACAATATTGGCTGTGGGATGGTTGCTGCTGGCAATCGTGACAGAGTTGAAAACGCCGCCGCCCCCGTAACGGGGCGTATTTACCAGGACGATGACATGCTCGAAAGGAACCGTTCCGATCAGGTCATAAAGCTTCTGCATGGAGGATGTCGTCAGATAGCGGTCGGAATAGAACGTGTCGTAATGGCAGGAAACCGCCGTATCGTGCCATTCTCCTTCCCGCGGGACAGAAGCGCCGGAGCCCTGGGATTCCGCAAAGACGGCCCGTACGTTGAAATCGCCGTGCCGGGAAGCGAAAGGTTCATGGGAGAATACCCCTTCCTCCAGCCGGCGGGCGTCGGAGAAGAATTTCGCTTTTTCTTCGGCCGTATAGCCTTCCGCCACGATCACGATATCGATCGCCTTTTCCAGCGAGCCGCCCTCCCAGACCGTAATACAGGGATTTCCATTGTCATGGATCCGCCGGATCAGGATGTCTGCGGGATCGATGACATGGCGGAGCGTCGCGCAAACCTCCCGGCGCGCATTGGTGAGGGTGACCTCCACTTCCACCTTCTCTTTCGGAAAGGGAACCTGGAAGCAGTTTTCGAAAGCCTTCTGGACCTGGCTGGCTTCAGGGATGGATTGCCATTCCTGGAAAAGAGTCGAGAAGCTGTTGGCATACAGGACCTTGCCATCATCCAGGGAGCGCAGGCGGATCTGTCCGTTCCCTTCGAGAAGCAGTTCATCCATATGCTGGCGCCGACCCGCCCAGCCGGACGTCTTGGACGCCTGCTGGAAATAGACAGCCTGGTTGTCGGCGCCGCCGCACAGGACATAATCCAGACGGAGTGTCGCGTCTTCGAAATACGTGTCAAAATCCTGCGCCCCTGCGGCGAAACAGGCGGCCAGAATCGCGAATGAGGTCAATAACTTCTTCATGGTATGCAGATTATGATGATTCTTCCAATGTCCGGAGAGCCTTCTCCACCTCGTCGTAGGAGTACCCCCTGCCCAGGGCGAATTTGATCAGCTTGAGTTTCCGCTGGGGGTCCCCCTCCAGGGTACGGTTCTTTTCCCGGACGACTTTTTCCAGTTTGGCCGAGGCCTTGGCAGGATCGATTTCCTCGAGCGCCCGGCCGACCGTCGCCTCGTCAATGCCCTTTCCCCGCAGCATGAAACGGATCTTGACGGCACCCCATCCCTGCAGGGATGCTTTTTCCCGGGCGAATGCCGAAGCATACCGCAGGTCATCCACGAACCGGTCCTTCACCAGGGAAGCCGTGATCCGTGCCGCCGCTTCCGCGTCCCCGTCCATGGCCTTGAGCGCCTTCCGGTAGATGTCCGAAGAGCAATACTCGGCACGCGCACAACGGCGTTGGAGACTTTCCAGCACTTTCTTTTCCATATCAGAAATTGTAGCCCAATGAAAAATACAAGCCGACCTGCCGGGTCAGGGTAGACCAATGGATATTGACCTTCAGCGGACCGACAATCGAATTGTAGGCATAGCCAAGACCGAAGCCGAAGGTATCGGTTCCCGATTCAAAGTTGTCGAAATCGTCAAAGTCCCGCGCATAATTGACTGTCGCGGTCAGATAATTGTCCGGCAGAAGTTCATAGCGGAGATCGCTCCGGAGCATGAAAAGGCAGTTGCTGCGGTAGGCTGCGCTGTTGATCCCGATGAAGGGAATCTGCTGGTCCACATAGCGTCCGGCCATGTCTCCGCCGAGCACATTGGCATACAGGATCGGAATGTCATCACCGAAAAGGAAGCGGAGCATGCCCTGCGGAATCAGGGAAAAACGGGGTCCCATAGGAACCGCGATCCGGCCGTCCAGGCTAACGATTCCGAAGAAATCAGGGTGTTCCAGGCCGTCCAGCACACGCGATACAAGATCGTACCGGAGATGGGTGGAAAAACCTTCGTGGGGGAAATATCCGTTATCCAGCGTTTCCGCAGTGGCGTCCACGAACAGTCCGGGATAGTCCATGGACAGGAGCGACCGGTCATAGTCGCCGACGATATCGGAGGCCAGGATGTGGCGAATCTTGAAATAATCGTTCCGGAACCCGGCTTTGATATCGTATTGGGACCATTCCATATTGGAAAGGTAAACTTCCTGGGACGTAAGCAGATAAGCGATATTGTAGCGGTTCGCTCCCATGATGAAATTGTTCCGGTCCACCCAGCGCAGGTTGGCCCGGGCATTCAGCGTCGGAATCTTCGGCTGGTCGTAGGCATAATGCAGGTCCAGGTAGGGGTTGGCCCCAATCTTGGCCGTCATGTCCAGGGACGATCCCCGGAGTGAATTGGTATTGAGGCCCACATTCAGCAGCAGGGATACCAGTTCCTCCGTATCCAGCCGGAATCCGACTCCCAGAAGATGCTTCGGGCCTTTCTTGCAGTTGATGCGCAAACGATAAGGCTCTTCGCTTCCCAGCACCTCGTAATTCACATAATCATAAGCTCCGCGGCCGTAGATCGAGGCCACGGTATGCTCAATCTCCTTTCGCCCCAACGTATCTCCGGGGTGGATCTTGAGTTTCGAAAGGATGTAATCCGCTTCACGGTCATCCACTCCATGCACTTCAATCCGGCCGATCTGCACCGGATGCATGTTGATGTCGACGGCCGGCTTTTTCGCCGGCTGGAAGGTCTCTTTCCCCACCCAGCGGCGGATGGCAGCGATTTCCTCAGCCTTCTCTTCCGCCGCCTTGTATCCCACGGTCATCATGGAATCAATGGCTTCTGCGGTGAAACTCATCATGTTGAACCCCGTCAGGACCGGCTTGATGCGGACATCCACATTCCGGACATTCCGTTCGAAGGAATCCCCGGCAAACATGTCGATGCCCTGCCAGACGATGTCCGCGAGGTTCTGGATCTCCGTCACATCCTTTCTGGCATCGGACAAGTCGATGCCGATGACGATGTCCGCCCCCATGTCACGTGCGACATCCACGGGGAAATTGTTGCGCATGCCCCCGTCCACCAGCACCATGCCACCGGTACGGACCGGCGCAAAAAGGCCGGGAATGGACATGGTGGAGCGAAGCGCAGTGTTGATGCTGCCGCTGTGCCAGATCTTCGCCTTGCCCGAGACCACATCAGTGGCGACACACGCAAACGGAATCGGGAAATCGAAGAAATCGGTCGAATCGGCATAACCGGCCGTCACGCTGGAAATGATGTATTCGACGTTCTGGCCGAAAATAAATCCGGACGGAAGGCTGCTCATCAGACTCTGCTGCACCATCTTTTCCGGAGCGCCGTTGTTGGCAGAAAGGTGCAGGAGGCCGTCTCCCCGCGCCGAATATTGGACATCGTTGTCCAGGATGTTTTGGTAATCCTTGGCACTGTAATAGAAGGGAAATGACAAGGCGAATTTTTCCTTGTACCGGATCTTCGAATAAGGCATGTATTCCCTTGCCACACCGTCGCTCATCGTTACGTCCCAGTCTATGCTGCGCATCAGCGAATCCAGGTAGGAGGCGGAATACCCCATGGCATAACATCCTCCCAGAAGACCGCCGATGCTGGTCCCCACCACCATGTCGACCGGCAAATCATACTGTTCGAGGAACTTGAGGGCCCCGACATGGGCGGCTCCTTTCGCTCCGCCGCCGCTCAACACCAGGGCGACAGTCGGACGGCGTTTCCGGATCTGGTCCATCCGCTTTCGGATCTTAGCCACGGCAGCCTCATCGGAAGGATCCAGGCCGAACGTAGCTGAAGACCGGTCTTGGGCATGCAGGGCCGGAAGGGAGAACAGCAAAAGGAGGAGTGTAAAGAGAAAGCGTTTCATGATCAGTCAGTCTTCTGGTTATGCGCTCCGGCAAGCAGGCCGCAGGCCGCCAGGATGTCTTCCCCCCGGGAGGCACGGATCGTCGCCGTGACGCCGCCCCGCGACAGACGGTCACGGAAGGCCTCCATGGTTTGCTGGGAACTTGTCCCGTACGGAAAATCGGGAATCCGGTGGAAACGGATCAGGTTCACCCGGCACTCCAGTCCCCGGAGCAGGGCCAGGAGGGCGTCCGCATGGTGCGGGGTATCGTTGAAGCCCTCGAAAAGGGTATATTCGAAACTGACACGGCGCTGCCCCGTGAAATCGTACTGCCGGATCAGCGCCAGGACATCCGCCAGGGGATACGCTTTCTGGGCCGGCATCAGGGAGAGCCTTTCTTCCGGGAAAGGATCGTGCAGGCTGACAGCCAGATGGCAGCGGCTTTCATCCAGGTATTTCTTCAGGTTCGGAATCACGCCGATCGTAGATAGGGTGATGCGCTTGGGACTCCATCCGAATCCCCAATCCGCAGTCAGTACTTCCAGCACCCGGCGCACCTCCTCCCAATTGTCAAGCGGCTCGCCCATTCCCATGAACACCGCATTCGTCAGGTCTTCCGCCTCGTCGATCCCGAAAAACTGGGAAAGGATGTCGGCAGCGCACAGGCTGCCATGGAAGCCCTGACGGCCGGTCATGCAGAACTTGCAGCCCATTTTGCAGCCGGCCTGGGAAGAGACGCACAGTGTCTTCCGCTCCCCTTCCGGAATCATCACGGCCTCCACCGCATTGCCTGGGTCACCGTCTACCGGAAAGAGGTATTTGCGCGTCCCGTCAGTGGACTCTGAACTTCCCAAGGGAAAGGCGACGCCGACCTCGAACCGCTCTGACAGCCGTTCGCGGCCGGCCTTGGGAAGGTTTGTCATCTCACTGATCGTGCGGACCCGCTTGCCATAGATCCACTGGGCCATCTGTTTGCCAGTGAATCCCGGCATGCCCGCCTCGAGCGCGATTTGTTTGAGTTCGTCGGGGGTCATCCCCAGGAGCCTGGTTTTCATAGCGGCAGAAACACTTCGATTTATTCTACAAAAATAAACAAATTATGCTTGAATTGCGGGACTTTTTCATAACTTTGCGACAACCGGGTGCAAAAAAGCCCGGGAAACCCTAACAACAGACACATTATGGCTAAAGCAGTAGAAGAAAAGACCGGTGCTGATGTCAATGCCGCCAAACTGAAGGCATTGCAGGCCACGATCGACAAGATCGAGAAGGATTACGGGAAAGGTACGATCATGAAGTTGGGAGATCAGCCAGAATGGGACTCGGCGCAGGTCATTCCGAGCGGTTCCATTTCGCTCGACCACGCGCTGGGTATCGGAGGTTATCCGAAAGGCCGCATCATCGAGATCTACGGTCCCGAATCCAGCGGCAAGACGACCCTTGCCATCCATGCCATCGCCCAGGCGCAGAAGGCCGGAGGCATCGCCGCCATCATTGATGCGGAGCATGCGTTTGACCGCACCTATGCCAAGTCGCTGGGCGTCAATCTGGAGACCCTCCTGATTTCACAGCCTGATAACGGTGAACAGGCCCTTGAAATCGCAGACAACCTCATCCGGAGCGGGGCCATCGACATCGTCGTCATCGACTCCGTCGCCGCCCTCACACCGAAGGCTGAAATCGAAGGCGAAATGGGCGAAAACAAGGTTGGACTCCAGGCCCGCCTCATGTCCCAGGCCCTCCGCAAGCTCACGGCCAATATTTCCAAGACGAACACCTGCTGCATTTTCATCAACCAGCTGCGTGAGAAGATCGGTATCATGTTCGGCAATCCGGAAACCACGACCGGCGGCAACGCCCTCAAGTTCTACGCTTCCGTCCGGCTGGACATCCGGCGCACCACCCAGATCAAGGACGGAGACGAAGCCCTTGGCAACCATGTGAAAGTGAAAGTCGTCAAGAACAAGATGGCTCCCCCCTTCAAGAAGGCGGAATTCGATATCGTTTTCGGAGAAGGCATCTCCCGCAGCGGCGAAATCGTGGACCTCGGCGTCGAACTGGGCGTCATCCAGAAATCCGGATCCTGGTTCAGCTACAACGACAGCAAGCTCGCCCAAGGGCGTGAAGCCACCAAGAAACTCATGCAGGACAATCCGGAACTGGCCGAGGAAATCGAAGCTAAAATCCGTGAAGCCATGCAGAACATCCAGGACTGACGGGGATACCCCGATGAAAAAGCAGAGGATGACCGGACAGCGGAAGGCTGGCAGTCATCCTCTTTTTCAAATGTCATCCTCTTATCAATAGGTCGAAAGAATCCGCGTCGCGGTCAACACGATGTCGCGAGGTGCACCGGCGGGACCCCCCGGACGCACGCGTCCCTGGGGAGCGACGACCGTCACTGTCAACTCGTTCCGGTCCCCGCTGAAAAGGAAACGGAAGGTTTCCTGGCAGCCGTTGTTGAACAGGGACACATACCGCGCCGTCAGTTCATCCTTGCCGGTCCAGGCACAGCAGCCACCCGTAGTGACCGGCGTTGTTCCCATCAGGTTGGGGTAGATAGCCCCGCCAAAGAACAGGGTCCGGTCGGTGGCTCCCCGCTTCCATCCATCAAGGCCGAAGGGGATATTGTGAACCGAAGTCTTGCCCTCCAGTGTCAGATACATGTTCCCTTCGGCATCAAAGCGGAAGGAAAGGCCTTCTATTCCATAGGCGTTCTGGTGCATCCGGTAGCGGAGAGTCCGCGATTTCAGGACAAAGGCAGGATCCTGGGTCGAGAAAGGGAGCGGATGCTCGTACCTGCCCACCTCAGCCGCAAGGTCCAATGTGCGGGACGGCTTGAGTTTCCGGTCGCTGATGCCGTCCAGCAGCCGGAACAGGATGGTATTGAAACCCGCCTCGTCTCCGATGGATCCGTTCACGGCGATGACCATATCCTGGTCAGGCAGGACCATGGACATCTGGGTCTGCGCCCCGATGGCCCGGTAGGAATGATGGCGTCCCATCCAGACCTGGTAACCGTACCCTTTCCCGCTGTCATCCAAGTCGTTCTCTTCATCGGAACGTTCGGGATGCTGGTAAATGTGCGGGGTGGTCATTGCCTCCACCCACTTCGGGTCCAGCAGCTGTCTTCCCTGCCATTTCCCTCCGTTTTTCAGGAAAATGCCGAACTTGGCCAGGTCGGAGGTCTTCGAATGCATGCCGCCGTTTCCCATATTCCGGCCATCCAGATCCATTTCCCAGACCACATCCCGGATGCCCAGCGGATCGAGGAGCCGTGGTTTCAGGTACTCGTACAGAGTCAGGCCTGTCAGGCGGGTGATAATGTTGGACAGCATGTGCGAGCAGGTGATGTTGTAAGCGAACACCGTTCCCGGTTCATGGGCATAGTCCATGGCCAGGAAAGAACGGACCTGGTCGTCGCCGGAGCCCGGGTAGGTCATCCGCTCATGACCGGCCGACATGGTCAGGAGATGCTCCACGGTCAGCCGGGACAAAGCCTCCGGCTGCTTCTGGGGCAACAGGTCCGGGAAAAAAGACATGACCTTGTCGCTCACTTGCAGGAGTCCTTCCTGGACGACGAAACCGATGGCTGCCGCCGTGAAAGACTTCGTCGCCGAGTACATGGCATGCGGCTGTTCCGGCCCATAGGGTTGCCACCAGTGTTCGGCAATTACTTTGTCATGGCGGAGAATCATAAGGCCGTGGACCTCGTATCCGGCATCGGCGACAGCCTTGAACACATCAGCGACCGCTTCGGAGCGGATGCCTTCCGCTTCGGGAGTACTCCGCGGCAGTCCATCATCATAGGAAAATCCCTGGGCAGGCAGCATCCAGGGGAGAAAAGCAGCCACGCAGGCTACAAAAAGGCGATGCAGTTTATTCATATGCAACAAAGATACATTTTTCCCCTCAATAATGAAAACTTCTTATTCCCCCGGGACGGCAATCCGGCACAGGGACAGCCGAAGGGCATGCTCCGAAGAGAGGACGCCCGCCTTCCGGAGACCCTCTACCGTCCATTCGGAACGGGGTTGGTGGGCCCGGTAGAGGACAACGCCATGGGCCTCGGCCCGCGACAGGTGGGGATGGCGCGAGAGTTCTTCTTCCGGAAGGGTCCACAGGTCGAAGGGCGCCGCTTCCGAACACGAGACCAGGTCTTTCAGCCCGTCGAATTTCTCCCGGTCGAAGCGGTAGATTTCCATCAACTGTTCGACACAGGAATACCCTCCCAGTTCATTCCGGTACGCCACCATCCGGGCGGCGAACCATGGCCCGATACCCGGCAGGGTTTCGAAAGCCGCACTGTCCGCCCGGTTGATGTCGATCCGGGGAATGACGATATAGGGAGCGAGCCGCTCATAAACGGAATCTGCGACGACATAGGATTTGGCGAAATCGGCCGGACGGCGGAAGCGCCCACCCTTGTTCCGGTAACGGTCAATCGCCTCCGCCTGCTTCCCGGAAAAACCGAGCCGCACCAGATCCTCTACGGATACCGTATTCGGGTCGAAACGGAAGGACTCGACCTTCCGGCGGATCTGCTCCGGATGTGTCCGGACAGCGTCGGAAGGCGGACCGGATGGCTTCCGGATGACGGCAGGGCCTGTTTCCGGTAAGGTTTCGGGTCCCTTGCCGCCCAGAATCGTTTCGGCCAGGGCACGGTCCACGACAAAAACCGTATCCGGCCTGGCCCGGTTCGCTTCCAGACGGGTAACGGCCGCCTTGTGGATAAACAGGGCGGTTTCATATCCGATAATCAGGAATACGAGCGCGATAGCGCCCGTCTTGAAGGAGGCACTGAGGGGGCTATGGCTCTCCTTCCTGTTCTTCCCCTCTTCCATAACGCTTCGACTTGACAGGTTTTTCCGGCTTGGCGCCGGCTACGACAATAACGATTTCGCCCTTGGGTTCGTGCTCACGATACCAAGCAGCGACCTCCGCGAGAGTCCCCCTCCGGTGCTCTTCGTGGAGTTTGGAGATTTCACGGGCCACCGAGCACTCCCGGTCCGACCCGAAATGTTCCGCCAGCTGCTCCAGGGTACGGACCAGCCGGTAGGGAGATTCATAGAAGACCATCGTCCGGGTCTCCCCTTCCAGGGAGGTCAGCAGGGTCTGGCGGCCCTTTTTCTGCGGAAGGAAGCCCTCAAAACAGAAACGGTCGCACGGAAGGCCGGAGGAAACGATGGCCGGAATGCAGGCCGTTGCACCCGGAAGCGTCTGGACTTCAATTCCTTCCGCAGCACAGGTGCGTGCCAGCAAAAACCCGGGGTCGGAAATGCCCGGTGTCCCCGCATCACTGATCAAGGCGACGTTCAGTCCGCCGAGGATGCGTTCCTTGATGAGCTGCGCCGTCTGGTGCTCATTGAACTTGTGATGGGACTGGAGACGGCCCTTGATGTCATAATGATGCAGGAGGACGGAACTGGTCCGGGTATCCTCAGCGAGGATCAGGTCGGCTTCCTTCAGGACCTGGACGGCCCGGAAGGTCATGTCGTCAAGATTGCCGACCGGTGTCGGCACGATGTAGAGCCGTCCCGCCATCAGCCGAGTTTCTTGCGTATGGCCATCATGAAATTGTACACGATGTCGGAACGGAGGTTCCAGTCCGGGAAGGTTTCCGCCAGGTAATCCACCGCCTCATCCAGGGTTGACAAGGCATTCAATTCGCTGATCGTCTTGTCATACAAGGCATAGTCCTCGCGGAAGAGGGTCCCGATGAACAAGGCACGGTCGTACAGCGAGATACCGCTCCGGATGTTCTTGACCGGCAGGCCGGGTTTGTCCAGCCGCCAGGGAAGGTCTTCGGTACCTGGACGGGGGCCCGTCGCAGGAGTGCGGACAGGGGCCGGTTCAGGAACCGGTGCCGGCTCAAGAGCGGCCACAGGTTCCGGGAGGTCCAGTCCTTCCGGCAGGTCCATTTCCACCGGTTCGGCTTCGGTACCGGGGAGGTCCTCCTCCGGGAACGTCTCCGCCGTATCCTCCGGTAGAGAAGCGGTTTCCGGCAGTTCGGTCACGCCGATCTCCATGTCCGTGAAATCGGCAGGACCCTCGACGGGACTATCCTCTGCAGGAACGGCCGGGGCTGGTTCCTCTTTCGCGGCCGCCTCTTCCTCTTCGGAAACGGCGCGGTACCGGGCGGTCAGCTCCTCCAGATCCCGGATCTGCTGTTTGAGCGAAGCGATCTCAGCCTCGATTTCTCTCAAGATTTCTGTGCTCTTTTTCTCCATAATTGACTATCTTTGCACTTGTCAACCCAACAAAGTTAAGGAAATGTTTTTGGAAAACACAAAAAAAACGGGCTGCATCGAGGTGATTTGCGGCTCCATGTTCTCCGGAAAAACCGAGGAACTCATCCGCCGGCTCAGGAGGGCACAGTTCGCCAAGCAGAAAATCGCAACGTTCAAGCCCACGATTGACAAGCGTTATTCCGAACTGGACGTGGTTTCCCATGATTCCCACAGCATTTCCTGCACGCCGATCAAGACCCCTTCCCGCATGTTGCAGATCGATGCGGACGTTCAGGTAGTAGGAATTGACGAGGCGCAGTTTTTTGACGACAGCATCATCGAAGTTGTCCAGCAACTTGCAAACCGCGGTGTCCGCGTCATCATCGCCGGGCTGGATACCGACTATCTCGGCAAGCCCTTCGGACCTATGCCCGGGCTGCTGGCCATTGCGGAAGATGTCCAGAAAGTGCATGCCATCTGCGTGAGGTGCGGCGCCCTCGCCAACCATTCCCACCGTTTGTCCGACAGCCGGAAACTGGTCGTCCTCGGCGAAAAGGACACCTATGAGCCTCTCTGCCGGGACTGCTACAACAGGGCTTTGCAGGAAGACCGAGAAGGCTGAGAAACGTCAGAGGACCAAAGCGGTCGCATCGTTCCAGGCGATGTTTTCCCGATAGAAACGATCCAGGAAAGCGGTACCGTGATAGGTATCCGCCCGGTAATCCGTATAGGAAGGAAGATACATGGCCAGCCCGCAGCAGCGCTCCAGCGGGACCGTAATGAAACGAGGGGTATGGGCCTCATAGACAACCGCCCTGTCCAGCGCTGCCTGAAGGGCGTCCAGGTCAGCCGTCGTCGCTCCGGCTTCCCGGAGGATATCCTTCATGTCGAAAAAGATATAGTAACCCTTGCTCGAGGACAGGCGGTCATAGCGCTGCAGCTTGCTACCGTCCACGGAACGGATAGCCATCCGGTACCGGTTGAATATCGGCTGGCAGACCGAAGCCAGGTTCGCGAGTTCCCCGCAATCCACCATCGAAATGGTCGCTCCATAGGTGGCATCCTCCTTGTAACG
>JAGAHD010000045.1 GCA_017627255.1 Bacteroidales bacterium
ATACCGGACGTTTCACAAGTTTTACTTGGGAGATTTCCCGTTGCTTCTCGCCGATGATGGTTTTGATGATTCCCTTATCCATATCATTCTAAACTATACTTTGCAAAAATAAGAAATTATTTTGAAGTATATTTTAAAAAAATAAGATATTCTCAACCTAAGATTTCGGATAGCCCAAAAATAACTAAATCCTCAAATATGGAAAGGTGCGGAAACGCGGAAATCGCGGAAACCGCGTAAAACTATCATATAGCTGATATCATTTATAACTTATTCGCTATTATTTAACCTTCATAGATTGCTCCTTCCCAAAGCATCTTCAGGAAAGTTTCAACAGGGATAATCTCGATTCCGTTTAAGGTCCGAGGAGCCCTGTCGCGCGAGACGATAATGGGCCTTGTGTCCGGGAAATCCTCCATGAAGGCTTTCAGGCCTTTCGTGTGTTTGGATTGCACCTCGTCAGTACTCTTGATCTCTATGGCCACCTTCGCTTCCCCGAGAACGGCGTCGACTTCGTATCCGCTATCGGTCCTCCAGTATGCGAGGCTGTCCTCATAATCGTGATAGTCAAGGTATGCCTGAATCTCTTGAATGACAAAGTGCTCAAAGGCGTGACCGAAATCGGCTGAGCCTGGCTCCAACGACGACCTGTGGAGCAGGTAGTTCACGACACCGACATCAAAATAATAGAACTTGGGGGCGACGACCGCGCGGCGCTTCTTCGACTTAGTGTAGGACGGGACCATATACCCGATTAGGGTCTGCTGAAGAATATTGAAATATTCCTTGACTGTCGTGGCGCTTACTCCGCAGTCTGAGGCTATGTTCGTGTAGTTGACAATCTCTCCGTCGGTCTGGGCGGCTATCTCCAAGAACCGATTGAACGAGGAAAGCTGCCGCACAACGGCCTCATCCTGGATTTCCTCCTTCAGGTAGGTCCCGATGTAAGACTGCAAGCGTTTCTTCGGATTCTGTATCATGTAATGACGCGGCACCATGCCGTTGTTGACAGCGCGGATCAGATCGAAGTCAGGAATCTCAGCGCTTACGAGCGGGTGTAGGGTGTATTTGAGGGCACGGCCTCCCAACAGGTTCGTTCCGACACGCTTGAGCTTTCTTGCGCTGGATCCGCAAAGGATGAATCGGATCCCACGATTCTCCATCAGCCAATGAACCTCGTCAAGGAGGGGGGGAACCTTTTGAATCTCATCTACGATGACTACCGTATCAGGCCCCTTCTTGTCCAGTTCCTCGCGGAGAAGGGACGGGCGACGGGCTAGACGTTCAAACTCATCGCTCTTGAGTAGGTCGTAAACAATTGCTTCCGGAAAGACTGTTTTTACCAGAGTGCTTTTCCCTACCTGACGGGCTCCCCAGAGAAACAGACTGTCGTCTCCAGCATCATCGAACGAAAGAATTCGTTTGTACTCCATACCTTAAAAATGTCTAAAATCCAAAGTAACACTTGCAAATTTAGACAAATTCCGCATCTTGACAAAAGAAATTCATGCCATTCGAAACCTGCCTGACTAGGATTTTACTAATTTTATACTTGCATTCCCGAATTTCATGGGAAAATCGGACCGATGCTCCATGTTTTTCATAAAAAATGTACATCTGGGATATACGCCCCGCTCACGGACGAGCTGTCGGACAGGGTCCGGGATTACCTGAACTACCTCGAAGACGTTCCCTCAGCCACGGACTTTACGTACGAATTCCTGATCTTTCCCGTCGAGCAGAAAGTGGAGAGTGTCGCCGAGTTCATGGCCGCCTTCTGGCGTCTCATGCGTCCAGTGATGCGGAGACGACAGCGGAGGCGTTCGAGAGGCATGCGGCAATCCTCCGGGACTGTGCGGTGTTCGTCGCCCTCCTGAAGATAGATTTCCCGAACATATAACAATCCGTTATGATTGTCCGAAACGGATAAACAAAACTATACATAACGGGCTTGCGGCCGTGCGTCTCACGCTCGTCCTGCCGAGGTTAACGACACCAGTCTGGCGGTCATAATGATTGTATAATTGTAGAATTGTATAACAGCTGAATGAAAATTCTCAGATATATCTTAGAAAAATAACATATATACAAATTTTCTCGTTTATAATGGATATTATGAGGAATGACTCCTTTAATTTGTTAAATATGGCGGCCACCAAAGCTGCCGATCTGGAGAAGAAACTATGTCTTTTATTTGGCTAAAAAGAGGCCGGCTTCTTTCTGAAGCCGGTCTCTCACATGTCCATCGATCCGAAGAGGATCTACTCTAGTAATCACAATCCAAGAGTAGTTTTAAAAGCGCCTTGTATTTGATCCCGGACATCCCTCCCTCTCATTATTTTCTAACGCTTTCGCCATTTTTGAGCGTGTCCGGTTCCACGATTGTCAGTGCCACACTGCGGGACATGCGGAGCCAAATCTCGTTTTCCTGTCTCCTTCTGGCCTCCTCCTCAAATTTAGAAGGAGTGCCGCTCTGGTGTTTCTCCAGAAACTTGATAGCGTTGCTTTTCATCTAGTTCCTCGCTTACACTTACATAGTCAAAATACTGTCCTGACCGTTGTCGGCTTTGACATGCTTGCGATACTTAAGATGAATAAGGGTCCAGAACTGGGGATTGGCTATCAGGATGATGTGCCCACCCCGGCCGCCGTCTCCTCCGTCAGGACCACCCTTCGGCACGTACTTGGCCCTGTGAAGGTGCATTGAGCCCGCGCCCCCGTGCCCCGAGGCGCAGAATATCTTTACGTAGTCTATGAAATTGCTGTCTGCCACATCTTTGCAAATGTAGCGATTATTTTTGATTTAGCTCCTCTTCCAGCAGCCGGATGCGGGCTTTGAGTTCTTCGGACACCTTTGAATGCGTGCTGATTACTCTTCTGCCTTGCGCATCACAAGGTCGCATCCAAGTTGCCCGTTGAACAGCAACTGTTCCGCATTCACCTTTACCGCTGACTTGATCTGGGCGTTGCGATACCGCTCTTTGATTTCACCCAACCATTGCATATATTCTTGGTCTATTATCACGTTAAGAATCTTCACGACTCTCGGTGCCTCATTTTTCATAGTGCGAATATACTGATTATTCGAGGGTTATACAAATTTGGAATGACGTTGACTGTCTTGTGTTAATTCTCATCAGTGATCTTTGCATAGATCCGTGTGGTACGCATGTTGGCGTATCCAAGGAGCTTATAGCACTTCCACCCATTTCATGGAAGGTGTAGTGGATATGATGCTTGACGCGACACATAACTGCAATATCACATTGGATAGGGAACGCCTCTTTTGGCTGGGGCACAGGTGTTGGTATAGGATATCCTATAAGTCGGCGAGCGCGGCGTCCATCCAAAATAACCGACTGGTATAGAATTCTTTCAGGTAATCCAATTCCCCCTTGTACGAACCGGTTGCCACGACGTTCGGCCAGACTTTCTTGTTCAGGATAGGCCATTTTTCGAAATTCCGATCAGCGGCTTTCCCCAGCAATTCAGCCTGCCCGTCAATATATGCGGGTATTCCTTGCAACTGCGGGAATACCCGTTTCCATTCAGCTCGGACCGCCTCCAGGAACACGGGATCCTGGAACAGCCGGCCGAACCAGCCGTCGTTCTTCTTGGATGAGTTGATGTAATCCTTGACGAACCATCCTTCGTACGAGTTGGTCGCACCTTCCCAGAAGTCGGGGAAATAGTTGCAGTTTCCCAGTGCGATATCGAAATCCCATACATGGTACATGACCATTTTTCCGCTTCGGTGCTTGGTCAAGTAGGTGCTGGATCGCAGGTTGCCATCGACATTCTTGCAGAGTTCTTGGACAATGAAATATTTGACGAAGGACGCTACATCGATGTAGCTGGCATATCCGGTTTCTGGATCGGCGAAATTGTCGGCATAGAGGGTTGTTTCAAAGTCATTGAACAAGCTCTTGATATATGCCTTTTGCTGGTCGGTAGGCTGATTGGGATCCTTGAGCATGACCGGGATTCCCACGCCCGTCCAGAACCAGAACGGTTCGTCCTGATGTCCGTCGATTTCGATATAATAGTCCCCAGTTACGGCTTCCCCCTCGTTGTCCTGATCTGTAGCTGGTTGGATATCAACCTTTTCCTTGGAGACCTCTTTGTGCTCAGACAAAACATAGCAGCCTTGGTATTGCCCGTTCAGGTATACTTCCGTACTGACCATGGCAGGTGTCCACCTCATGCCCACAATCCGCGAGAGTTCCATGGCGACCATGTTGCGCAGGAGGGTTTTGTCCGAGTAATTGGCCAGCAATGCCCAGTCTTTATCCTTGTGGAATCCGAATACCGTCTGTTTTTCGTCCAATTTGACTTTCCAGGATTTCTTTTCAAAAGACCAGGAGGTATTCCCCCTTCCCCGGATACCCATGCGACACTCCAGGTAAGGGACTTCAGAATACAAGCAGTCTGGGTCTTCGAAGACAATGCTTCCAGGAACATAAGTCTCTTTGTCTAAGATGCTTCTGTTGCCATCCGTTGTAATACGGATGACAGGAAGACGGTGCTTCCCGGATGCGGAAGGGCCACGGATTGTCAGCGTCTCGCCATTGCTGATGGTCATGCTGACGGTCGTCCAGGTGAACCAGGCATAGACAGGCTTGCAGTCCCGGGCCGAGGCACTGGCGGATTCGTGGATTCCCGTGTCTTTCTGGCCGATCATCCAGGTTCCGGTCGCGTTGTTTACGGTAACTGCCACCGGATCGCTTTCCGTACAGTCGTAAATGAACAATTCCTTGAGCGGAATCTCGAGCCGGGAACCATCTGAGAATGAAATCATGGTCGATTCTCCCGTCCGTTCCACTCCGTCCAGTCGTTTCCCGGCCGTCATGGCATCCAGCAAGTCATAATATACTGCGGGAGCGTCGGGACTTTCCAGGATTTCATCGCCCCGGCACCCGGCTAGGAGCAACATCAGTCCCAAAAGGCACCATTTCCGGCAAAAAGACAAAAAGATCCGCGACATTTGGAAAATGCATGTAGGGAGTTATTCAATGCCCCAGTCGTAGTTAGGTTCTGGTCCCATTTCCAGTTCCAGCGAACCGCCCTTCAGCAATTCGGAGGCCGGGAAGCGGAAAGAGCGCAGCGGTTTGCCGTTCAGCACGGCGCTTTGCACATATATATTCTTCCTCGAAGCGCCATGGGCCTTGATGACAAAAGTC
>JAGAHD010000046.1 GCA_017627255.1 Bacteroidales bacterium
AAGCGGTACCCCGGATCCGGGCAGGCGTCCTGCGGGCAGCAAGGACGGCCTCAAGGGAGGTGGACCGGGGCCAAGAAAGCAGGGACCGTTGCAGGGAGACTATTCGGCCTTTCTCGCCAAAGTATTAGTCTCTCCCGACTTGGCTGCTGCCGACAGGGATGCCCTTGTACGCGGTGTCTTCAAAGCGGGCGGTCTGTGCCAGGACCTGGACTTTCTGGACATGGACATCTTCCGGAACTACTTCACTACGGAAGAATTATACAGCCTCTGGGAGCAGGAAAACGAGTCCCTGTACAAGCGTTGGGGCAATTCCCTCGAGAGCGGCGGCTCCTATGGGCAGAAGGCCCTTCCACTGCTGCAGGACATTATTACCAAGGCCGAGGACGCCCTAATTGGCACCGACATGGCAGCCGACCTCCGCTTCGGCCACGACATGGGCTATATGGCGCTTTGCAACCTGCTAGGTATCGCCACGCGGGATGGCGGGAGCTACTCCGTTTCCGAAGCGGCACAGCACTGGTTCTCCTTTGACATCGTTCCCATGGCTGCCAATATTCAGTTAGTACTCTACCGTAATGCCTCGGAAAGGGTGCTGGTGAAAGTCCTCCGCAATGAGGAAGAAGTCCTTATTCCTGGTCTTTCTCCGGTTGGGGGCCCTTATTACGACTGGTCCGATTTCAAGAATAAATTTGTAGATTTGCCATAGAACAAACTCTTATGAATTTACGTTTTCCTATCCTCTCCCTGTTGTTTACTGCGTTCTGCATGACCGCTGTAGCGCAGGACAACGTGATACGGGCACGACATCCTCAGAACGGTATGAGAGAAGCCAGGAAGACAAGGCTGAACACAACAACGTATTCCCTGGACTTCGACAAGAACAATTTCAGCACACTCCGCCAGACCGTCCAAATGGCTGACGGCTCATGCGTTGATGTCATCTACAAGGCTTACCTTCATATCCCTTATGTCGCCCATCCGCTCGATACCGACTATCAGTCGCTCAGTATCTTCGAGCCCATCTTCATTGACGGCAAGGCCGTTGATGCTTCCTCAGCACCGATTCTGTTCTCGAACAGGGTCGGGGGATATATGCCGGTAGATGACAGTTCAACTGAAGATGTTGGCGGAAGGGGAGGTAACCTCCGAGAATCCCTTGCCTTGGCGTCCGGAATGGTTGTAGTTGTGCCGGGATGCCGTGGAAGAGTCAACCAGACTGAAGATGGGGTATATATCGGCAAGGCTCCCGCTGCCTTGGTGGACCTTAAAGCAGCCGTAAGGTATCTGCGCCATAACAAGGGCATCGTTCCCGGAAACACCGAGAAGATGGTCTCTATGGGCTGCAGTGCAGGAGGCGCGATTTCCGCGGCCTTGGCCGCTTCAGGAAACAGTCCCTTGTTTGAACCGTATCTCAAGGAAATCGGTGCGGCCGAGGAGCGTGACGACTTCTTCGCAGGCGGCGTATTCTCGCCCATTATGGACATCCAGCACGGGGATATGGCTTACGAGTGGGAGTTCGGTGACACGCCCATTTCCCGCACGGGTGAGCTATCCGATCGAGCCCTTTCCGCAGAGCTGAAAGCCCTTTTCGCCGAGTATGAAAAGTCCCTGAACCTTCAGGGAATCAATGGTTTCGGTCACCTGACGGCAGACAACCTCGGTGATTACATCGCCACATATTGGCTGAACCCTGCCGCTACTCATTATCTGGAAGGACTTTCCGAGGGTGAACGGGCAGCATACCTGAAGGACAAGGCTTGGCTCAATTGGGACGGATCTGCCGCTCATATGACCATGAAAGACTACAATGCCCATTATTCAGGGCGCTTCAAGGCGCTTCCGGCATTTGACAAGTTTGACCTTTCCGAGGCTGAGAACGGTCTGTTCGGTGATGCCACCCATGACAGCCGCCATATGACCGAATTCTCCATCCGTCACACCGGCGAAGGGAGTATCAGTGCGGATTTCCAGAAGGTCATCGATATGATGAATCCGCTCTATTATGTGGTCGGCCGGCTCAACCCCGGCTGCGCTCCGCATTGGTGGATCCGCCACGGTACGACGGAGAGCGGCATTTCCCGCGCTGCGGTCGTGAACTTCTCCACCGCTCTCATAGGTCACGGTCTCGATGTGAATTCCAAACTCTACTGGGAGGCCATGCATTGCATAGACAAGGATCCTTATGGCTTCATTTCATGGATCGGGGAAATAACCGGCTGGAGCGTCAAGGCTCAGATGCTTCTTTCCTCGCTGAAGAATCCTGCCGGGAAGGACATCCTCCCGATTGCCCATATGGGTGACTGGCACGGCTCTTCCGAGAACTCTTTGCACGCCATCGGCAAGGCTGTTGACAAGGGAGCAGCCATGGTCTCTGTGTATCTTCAGAAAACCGCTGACGGAGAGCTGGTAATGTTCACAGACCCCACATTGGACAGGATGACCGAAGGAACGGGGACTGTCTCTTCCAAGACTCTCTCTGAACTTAAGACTATCCGCATGCGTGAATACCGCGGAGAAGTGGTGGACTGGACTGTCCCTACACTCAAAGAAGGTCTAGAAGCGACAAAGGGGAAGATTCTTCTCAGAATCTTTGCGGATCCTTATCTTCCGGAAGTTGAGGCTGTGGTGAAAGATGCAGAAAACGTAGTCATCACCAGTTCGAAGAAACCTTCTGACGGTCTTTTATGGATGCCTATAGTGGATCTTGATGGGAAGAAGCCGCTGAAAGCGGTGACGCAGGTATTGAAAGGTGGCCCGGTGGCTATTGAACTTCGTTATGCCAAGGATGACAACAAGTTCCTCCGCAAGGCCATTGATACTATTTCCGGAAAAGCGCGCATCTGTATGAGCACCATGAAGGAAGGTCTTGCTGGGAGCCACGTGGACGTCCCACAGGGAGCCGATCCTGTCCCGGTCTGGGGACCTCTCCGTGATATGGGCGCCACAATCATTCAAACGGACCAGATAAAGCCTTTCATCATATACCTGACGGGTAAGGAAGTCGGACCTCCCAGGGGTGGGACACGCCCCGGCGGAAACGGAATGGGTCCCGGAGCACGGGAGCCCAGAGTGGTGAATGCCACTCCCGGCCTGTTCACCAACAGGACATTCAAGGACGGAGACTCGTCGCTTCCCTACAACCTGTATGTCCCTGCGGGATATGACCACAGCAAGAAATACCCTTTGGTTGTCTTCGTGCATGATGCGGGACGCATCAGCAACGTCCCTACCGCTTCTGCGCAGCTTGAGGGCGCCAAGGCCTGGACGACACCTGAAAGCCAGGCCAAGAATCCTTGTATCGTTCTGGCTCCCCAGTACGGAAGCAACACATTGACAGGGGAAACGGGTTCCGTTAGTCAGCAGGACATCACGCTGCATCTCATTCAAAGCGTCTGCAGAGAGTTTTCCGTTGATACTGACCGCATCTACGGGACGGGACAGTCAATGGGCTGCATGCAGACTATGGAAATGGCTATGGAGCATCCGGATCTTTTTGCGGCGTGCCTACTGGTCTCCGGTCAGTTGGATCCCGAGAAGTGTGATGCTTTGGCCAATTACGACCTTTGGATCGTTGTTTCGGAGGATGACGAGAGAGCTTTCCCAGGCATGAATGCCCTTACTGAGTACCTCAAAACCAAGGGCGCCAAGGTGTCCTATTCATCCGTTCCTGCACAGCTTTCGCAGGAAACCTATCACCATCTGGCGGATTCCCTTATTGCGACAGGGTCCAATATACAGTATGTTTCACTTGCCGCAGGAACACTCCCCAAGGAAGAACTGAAGAAGTTCGCAATGGGCGGAGGGCAGCGTCGAACCGGAGACGGTCCAGGCACCAGCGGACAGATGAGACAAGGAGGTCCGGAGGGTCAAGGCGGCCCTGGGCAGAACGGAAATAGAGGGAGTGCTGATGCTGCTTCAACGAGGCCCATCACTCCTGAAGGAGCCATGGCCCATATGGCATCATTCGATGTAATCTATCGCATAGATGCCTTCCGCGAATGGCTGTTTACAAAAAAGAAAAAATGATATAGGTGAATAATTGTAAATCTGATTATTCCTATGACCAACCTGGCCCGTTTCCGAATACGAAGCGGGCCTTTCATCCTTCGTAAAAAGTCGCTCATCTTCGAGCAACTTTTTTAATCACGAAATCTTGATTTTTGGGACATTTTTTGGGCCACTATTTACGAAAAATCCCTTACAGAGCGTTCTGTAAGGGATTTTTGCGGAGAGAGCGAGATTCGAACTCGCGATACCCTTTTGGGGTACACACGCTTTCCAGGCGTGCCTCTTCAGCCACTCGAGCATCTCTCCAAATTGCATCCGCTATTTCGCGGACTGCAAATGTAGGGATTTTTTTTGAGATTGCAAAAAATAATTCTAGAAGCGGTATCCCAGAGTCGCCATGAGCGATCCTCCGACGGTTTCAGAGGCCAGCAGGTAGGCGAAATCCAGGTGAACCCCGGCCACTTTCACACCGGCACCGAGGCTCGCGTAGGAAGGGATGGCCCCGCCATAGTGGTAACCGCCCCGGAGGAACACCATGTCCCGGATGGCATATTCCACGCCGGCACCGGCCATCATCCCCCCGGAGAGGAACGCGCCTTCCGCGCTGGCTGTAAGACCGGCTATGCTGTAAGCTGCTCCTGCGCGGATGCACATAGGCATCGGATAGCTGCTGTCTTCGCCATACTTGACTTTACCGCCGAGATTGTCAACGGCAAGTCCCGCCTGCAGGGCGTCCTTCTCGTACTTGAGGGACAGGTCTGCTCCGAAAGCCGTCGCCTTGGCCTCTTCCGCGAGTGATGAGGTTGCCAGTTTCAGGTGGAGTCCTGCCGCGAATCCATCGGAAATCCGGAATGAGGCGCCGGCTCCGAATGCCATTTCTTTCGGAGTGAAGGTCCCTTGGGAGCGTCCGTCCGTCGTTGTAATCGTGTAAGCGGGGGAGGAGAAACTCTTCCCGTCGATTCCGACAGCGAGCCGGTCTGTCACCTTATAGTATCCTGAAGCGGACAGCAGGCCGGTCTTGCTCACTTTCGGCATCCACAACGTATAGCCGGCTGCCACATCCAGACGGTCGTCCTGCAGGGCCGCGGCTGCCAAGTTGTTCTCCGGGGCATAGGCTCCCGCCTTCATGGCGACGGAAACTCCTGCCATGCCGGCAGCACCCGCGTCAGGATGCAAGTTCAAGAATCCCAGGCTCTGGGCACCCAGGGGTAAGAAGCCCATCAGGGCTGTCATGATGCTCGCAATGATCTTCTTTTTCATGTCTCTCACAGTTTCACGATGGTCTTTGAAATCGTTTCTCCTTCATATTCTACCAGGACGGTGTAGGTGCCGCCGGCAACCTCCCGCAGGTCAACCCGTGCCGGGTCGAACGGACTGATGGTCAGGGATTCCTCGAATACGGTATGTCCCAATGCGTTGACGAGCTTCAGATCGGCGGATGCGCTCACGCTGGTGCGTACATACAGGTAGTCCCGGACCGGATTCGGATAAATGTCCACGGCTTCCTGGCTGTCCCGGACCAGGATCCGGAACGTCTGGGTCACGCTCTTGCCGCGGATATCCGTGGCTGTCACGGTAACCTCGCTGTAACCGAGGTTCAGCGACGTAATGTAGAATACGCCCTTGGAATAGTTGACGTTGGCAACATTCTCGTCCGTATTGGTGATGGTGTAGGCAAGCTGTTCACCGTCATCGTCCTTGAAGAAGTCGGACTCCTTGAGTTCCAGCACCTGCGAACGGGCGTTGAAAATCTGGTCGGGCATTTTCTGGACCGCTTCGGGGACGTGGTTCTCCAGAATCGTATACTGGAAGGAGAGCTCCGAGCTGGCGCCATAGATATCCGAAATGACCAGTTTGGACCGGTAGGTGCCGGTTTCCGCCTGGACGGCCACGATGTCGATCTTGGGCTTGGATTTGTCGAGGGTATCGAGCGTCTCCGCCTCGGAGGCTTTCTGGAGGTCATACAGGAGGAAATGTCCGTCCGGGTCTACGGCCGTGAAGACCACCTTGGCACTCTCATGCGGCTTGAGCTCGAAAGAAGTGGCGCCGGACACCTGGATGTCGGGCGGCGTGTTGCCGCCGGTGCGCACCCGCACGTCCTTTGTCTTCTTGGATTTGTTGCCGGCGAGGTCAGAGGCGACCGCCGTGATGTAGTAGTCCGTATTGAATTCCAGGCCCGTGACCGTACCGGTCAGGGTCTGCCCCGGCGAGAGGTCTCCGACGTACACGTTGGAGAACATAGTCTTGGAGACGTCCGTGATGCTGGCGGTGTCGTAATAGAGAAGGATGGAGGTCGGTTTTCCGTCATCTGCATCCTTCGGGATGGTGACCGAGAAATGGATGTTGTTGGATTGGGACGTGGCGCTCAGGTTTGTCGGAGTGTCCGGAGCCTTTCCACCGGAACCTGCGATGGAACGGTAGGCGTTGACCAGGCCGGTTCCCATGTAGAAGTTGCGGTTGTAGGCGGAAATATCCGTCGTGTTCTCCACCAGTCTTTTCCACAGGGCTTCCGGAGTGAAGCCGGTACCGCCGAATTTGGATACGATCAGGGCCGCGACGCCAGACACGTGCGGACAGGCCATCGAGGTGCCCTGCATCAGGCCGTATTTGTTACCCGGAAGCGTGCTCAGGACCTGGTTTCCCTTCTGGACATCACCGCCCGGGGCCGCGATATTGGCATAGGGACCCCAGTTGGAGTAGTAGGCCCTGCGGTAATCCGCACCGACGGAGGTGACATTCAGGATCTTCTCATAGGCCACGCTGCTGTGGTCCTGGTTCTCGTTGCCGGCAGCGAAAATCACGATACCGCCCGCCATCGGGCCCACCTGTTTCCCATTCTCGTCGAACCCGGCATATTTGATGAAATAGTCAGCCGCCGCCTTGACGGAAGCGGGGGCCTCAGTCATGGTTTCGTCCGTGTAGCCCCAGCTGTTCTGGGAGATGACGGCGCCGTGGTCTGCGCTCCATTTGATGGCTTCCGCTCCGGAGCCTTGTCCGGTATTGGAGAAAATCTGGCAGGACATCACCTTGACGCCTTCGACCTTCCGGGCGGCGTTGCCGCCGGCGATACCGCAGACGCCGATGCCGTTGTTGTTGACCGCAGCGATCGTGCCGGCCACATGCGTGCCGTGATCCTCCGGCGTGATCACATAACTGTTCGTACAGAAATTGAAACCGTAGATGCCGTTTCCGGACATGGCGGGATTGTGCCACATGTTGTCGGCCAGGTCTTCATGCTGATAATCGATACCTCCGTCCACGACTCCTACCACGACGTCACTGCGGCCCGTCGTATAGTTGTTCCAGACCGGGAAGACGTTGATGTCGCATCCGCTCTGGGCGCTGGCGGCCGTTCCGTCGTTGTAATAGTGCCATTGCTGGGCGAGGCGGGGATCGTTGAACGGAAGGCTGGCATTCTGGGTTGCGGAAGCCGTTCCGGATACGTAGCCCACCACCTTCGGATCCCCGACGATTTTGATCTTCGGATTGAGTTCCACGGCCGTCACGCCATCCAGGGAGATGAACTCTCCAGCCGCACGTGTCAGCGGTTTCCCTTCGTCAAAGGTGACTTTGTACCACAAATGGAGGCCTTCCCTGCGGGTTCGTTCCTCGAATTTCCCGGCATGCGGGAAAAGCCGGCGCATGCTGTGGATTTCAAGGGTGCTGGCGGTGGATTTCAGGGCCGGGACCTTGCTGACACGGACCATGCCGTCTTCGCCGGTCTGGGCTTCCACGATTTGGGCCATCTCCGGGGTCAACCGTATGATCATCTCGCCTTGTACAAGGTTCTCATCGGCTGCCTGGATTCCGAAAACCTCGGAGAGGGCAGTCTCTTCCTCCACGGGAGGTGTTTCCATTTCCTGGCGGCAGGCGATACACGTAACCACGGCGGCCGCAGCCGTCATCCAAAGAGCAATTCTTTTCATAGTCTGTTATCTGTCAAGGAATTCCGTCAACTTCAGAAGGCTGTCGGGATTCTTCCATTTGATTTTGTTCTGCTTGAGCCACTTCTTGAACTCGGCCTTCCCCTCATCGTCCAGGGTTTCGCGGATGGCTTTCTGGGTCGCTTCTACGGTCAGCCCCGGAGTGACGAGCCAGTAGGTGGCAACGAGGTCGACAGCCTCACCGTTGTGGCGGCTTTCCCACAGTTCCATGTGGTTCTGGTTCACTTTGCCCGCCACGTCGATGGAGGTCAGTTTCCGGGTGGCGGAACTGGTCGTGGAAGAGCCGTAGGCGCCTCCCGTTTCCCGGAGCCGGTCAAAATCACCGAGCTGAAGCATGGCGACGAGTCCCTTGTCGTTCTTGGCGGCCACTTTCATGATGTCTCCGTTCACGTTCATATATTCGTCCTCTCCGACCTTGATCAGCAGGATGTCATTGGCGAGGGCCTCTTTCACGACGCCTTTGTCAATGTAATGAAGACGGCCATGGAGGATATGGACGTTGACCTGATGGACGATTTTAGTCCCATCCTTCATATAAATGGTCCCTTCTGTAAATTCAGGGTACAGATATGGCCAGCTGGTGGAGCAGTCCTGGGCTTTCAAGCCGATAGCGGCCAGAACAGTGAGCAAAGTCAAAATGATCTTTTTCATGATTCTTCCTGGTTTCAAAACAAATGCGTTATTAACGCTACATCTATAAGGTTACAAATATAATAAAAAAAAGGACACTCAAGGCTGAGTGTCCTTCTAAATGCAAAGGTTATACCTTAGATGACTCTGCGGGTTCCGATATGCTTGGGAGAGATATGCCGACGAACTGCGGTCGTCCCAGCGTCACCGGGATCCTCACCGGGATCCTCACCGGGGGCTTCGCCGGGATCCTCACCAGGGTTCTCACCCGGATCTTCACCAGGGTTCTCGCCGGGATCTTCACCAGGGTTCTCGCCGGGATCTTCACCAGGGTTCTCGCCGGGATCTTCACCAGGATTCTCGCCCGGATCCTCACCAGGGTCCTCGCCCGGATCTTCACCAGGGTCCTCACCCGGATCGGGAGCTTCACCACGGGTGGCCGTGAAGGATGTGAAGATATCACCCCAACCCGGCTCCGCTTCTTCGTCATAGTAATAGCCGAACCAGACACCGGTATCCTTCAGGACGCCGGACTCCGGCATACTCAGGACGATATAGTCTTCGCCGTTCGCGGCGAACCGGATGAATTCCTCTTCGGAGAGAGCCCACAGCGGCTGCCAGTCAGGAATCGTGAGGGTCCCGGAGTCTCCGTCAAAGTCGGCATAGAGGTGCTGATCTTCATCCAGTTTATCACCGAACATCGTCGTGATCATGACGTTGCCCTCCTCTTCGTTGTCGCTTTCCTCGATGACCATCGGGAATGTGACAGTCTTCTTCTGGAAGTAGCTGTACGCTTCGACATTGTAGTAGCCGATGACGTCTTCCAGGGTATAGCCGAAGGAATAGAGGAACGGTCCGATGACGAAGGTGTTGTTGGCATTGCCGTAGATATCGGTCAAGAAGCCTTCAGGGAGGGAAATGGTCACAACATCGCCGCCCTTGGGATCGGGACGTCCGGAAAGTGCATTCGGGAAGCAGTAGGCAAGATTGTCTTCAGCACTCCAGCCGAAGTCGTACGGACCGGGTTGCGTGTAGATATGCTGCTCATTGCCACCGTCATACTTGATGGAGTACCCGCCATCCTCGGGGTTTTCACTCTTGAAGAAGATAAAACCTTCGGGAGCGGCCATCATGATCGGTTCCATCAGGTTCTTGACGATAGCGATGGAATCGATGTCACCGGCAAGTTCCAGGTCGAAATTCACCGGATCCTGGCGGCCGACGAAGCCTTCACCGTCCAGTTTACCGTCTTTGTCCAGGAAGAATTTGCTCTCCATGGCGGGCGTCGGGTTTCCGACGGCATCCTCGAAGGTCCCTTCCGGATAGTTGATGGCGAAATAGGCGCCGTTCGGAATGGTATCCAGGGCGAAGGTTACGGTGTTACCGTCGGCCTCGATCGTGACATTCACCGTACCGACCGGAATATTCTCAGCGATATTGAATGCTGCGCCTTTCGGAGTATTGACGGCATAGTAATTGGCTGTTGCACGCTTGCCCTTGTAGGTGACGGGCTCGTTGAAGGTCGCCGTCAGGACATAGTCAGCATAGTCAATCGCCTTGGGACCGGGTTTCTCGTTGTCACCGGTGGTGACTTCCTTGTAGACGACCTCACCGACCGTACCCTGTTCGCTGGCGGCTACGGCGTACACGGTGTACACGGTATTCCGGTCCAGTTCTTCGACGGTAACGGTCTTGGAAGGAGATTTGGCATAGTCAACGGTTCCGGCGGCAGGACCGCTCTTATAGTTGACCTTGAGAAGATTCGTGGGGTTCAGATCGGTCGCCTTTCCTTTCAGCACGGCATAGGAATAAAAACCGGTACCGGCCTGGGCGCTGATCGTGGCACTGAATCCGGTCTCCCCAACCTCACCCACCGTAATGGAAGGAGAGGAAGGATTGACAACCGCGATGGGATCTTCGTGCTCGAACTTGGTGCAGCCGAAAGCGACTGCAACTGCGAGGAGACTGAGAAGATATTTTTTCATAATCATCAATCTTTTAAAGGTTTATCAGTCCTTGGTTCCAGTATACGGAGCATAGACATAGTTAATCGTGCCAGCATCGGGGATGTAGCCGATCAGTCCGCCGCCTTCACCGGCCGGGGTATCGTCAAGGTTGAAGACGAGCCCGGTGGCATGGCCTTCGGCATCGTAGGAAATCGTAGCGGTTACATTGCCGGAATCGAAGATTTCATTGAGTGCAGCATCGACGGCGTAAAGGACAACCGATTCGCCGTTGGAGTACTTGTATTCACTTTCCTGTCCGAGCGGGATGGTAATGGTCGTCAGGTCCTCGGAAACAACGCCATAGTAGCTGATGCCCCATCCGTCCCATCCGGAACGGGAGAAGTAAACCAGGTCGTAGAACCACACAAGGTGGTCATCCTCATCGTCCTTGCGGATCTCGCAAGGCCAGGAAGCCATGGCGCCCCGGCAGTTTGCGGAGAAGGTCCAGTCGCCAAGGATGGCGCTGAGCGGGTGGTCAAGGTCGGCAATGGTAATCGTGCAAGTGTTGTCGGCGCCGGAATTCACGTCTCCGGTGCTCTTGAACTTGAGGGAGAACTTAAGGTCCCCGGTATACTTTCCTTTGTCGCGGGTACCGTCCTCAAGGAAGGTGACTTCCGGATCGTAGATCTTCACCTTGATATACTGGGTGCGGGCTTCCGGAGTGAAGGTAAGGGTGCCGGTACCGTCGGCCAGGTCATAGTTGACACCGGCTTTTGCCGTACCGTCCACGGCTTCGTATGAAATCGTAGTGGAAACGCCCTTGACAGACGCGAGGGTCACAGCGATATCAATCTCGCCGTCCGTCTCATTGCAACTGGCGGCCGCTTTGTCAAAAGCGACAAACGCATCGCCGTCGTCGAAGACAGGGTCGCTGTTCGAGTTGCAGGATGCAGCGAAAGCGACAAGGGCAACAAGGCTGAAATATGTTGTTATTCTTTTCATCTGAATTATCTCCTATATTGATCAGAATCCCGGGTTGTGGGAAAGGTTCTCATTGACGTCATATTCCCGCTTCGGGATAGAGAGAGCCCAGTACTTGGAAGAAGCATCGATGTTGTCACCTCTCCGGCTGTCGGAATACGTGACGGCGCCGTTGGCGGTACGGCCGAGGTCGAACCAGTAGTGGCCTTCGAAGTTGAGCTCGAGACGACGCTCAAGGGCGACGGCGGTTGCACCGGCGGAGGTGAGGGCGGAAGCACCGCGGTTCGCGCGGATGGCATTCAGGTCATTGAGAGCGGAAGCACCGGAAATGGATGCACCATTCACGAGGGCTTCGGCACGGTTGAGATACATCTCGGAGAGGCGGAGGACGATCACGTTGTTGACATCCGGAGTGGAGGTGGCGTCACCTTCGCCCTTGCCCATGTATTTCATGGTCCAGAGTTCGCCGCCGGAAGCCTCGTCGGCATCGGTGCAGAACATCACCTTTCCGTCATCTTTGCCGCGGATACCGGTGGTGCCGCGGACATCACCTTCCTCGAACAGGGCGGTCAGCGAAGGAGAAGCGGCGCAGTCGGCGTAACCGACCGGATTGGTCATATGGGAAGGACCCTCCCAGTACTCGTCGTAACCGTTGGTCTTCTTGCCGTAGACCTCGAAGATAACCTCGGATCCGCCGATTTCGCTGCCCCATACGGAAGGATACTCTTCAGCCGTCCAGAGTTTGTACTTGCCGGAGTTGATGACCTTGGTGGCATAGTCGGCAGCGTTCTGCCATTCCTGATTGTAAAGGTAAACGCGGCTGAGAAGGGCCTGGATGGCCGGCAGCGAAGCGGCAGCCTTCTTATCGGCGACACCGGCACGCTCATAGCTGGCATCGATCAGGCTTTCTGCCTCTTTCAGGTCGGAAATAATCTGGGCGTACACCTCGGCAACGGAATTGCGGGCAGGCTGATCCTGGGCAGTCTTGTCAGTCTTCAGGATAATCGGAACGCAGTCCGTGAAATTGACCACCTTGCTCTTGGCCGGGGAATAGGCGTAGATGCGGGCGAGGTCGAAATGGGCGAGTGCACGCAGGAAGAGGCACTCTGCCTGGAGGTTCTTGATATCCTGTGCGGAAACGGAGCTGTCGGTATAGTAATCCATACCCTGGGTCTCGATTTCCTCCAGCACGTTGTTGACGGCGGAAATCACATAATAGGCATAACCCCAGAGTCCGACGGTGTTGTCGATGCTGTAGTTCATATAGAACGGAGGCTGGTAACGGCCGGACTGGAAACCGGTGCTGACCGGAATGGTGGCATTGTCAGCCCGCATCTCGGAGGTGAGCACGTAGTCGGCACCATACCATGCGCCGTCTGCAAGCGGACCGTACGCACCGGCGACCGCTTTGTTCAAACCATCGTAGTCGGCGAGGGCCAGGGCATTGCTCTGCGTGAGGAACGGCTCTTCCTTGAGGAAATCCTTGCAGCTGACGGAAAGGGCAGCCGCAGCAATCAGGACAATGTATGTTGACTTTTTCATATTCATAAGGCTTTTCAAGATTAGAAGGACACCTCGATACCACCGACAAAGGACTTGGTCATCGGATAGACACCGAGGCCCATACCGTCGAGACCACGCTCAGGATCCCAGAAATCGACATCGTGGAACGTGTAAAGGTTGAGGGCGCTGACATAGACCTTGACAGCATTCAGGTTAATCGCCTTGACCCAATTCTCGGGCAGGTTGTAAGAGAGCGTGATATCCTTGATGCGGAGGTAGCTGCCGTCCTGCAGCCAGCGGGTGCTGGCGAAGGTGTAGGAGTTGGAGCTGTTGCCGGCCACCGGCTTCGGGAAGACACCCGTGTCACCGACCTCTTTCCAGTAGTTGAGGGAACGGGACGTCTGGTTCATGGACATCTGGGAACCGTCGGAGTTGATATAGCGGTTCTCCACGATAAGCACCTTGTTGCCGTACTTGTACTCGAAGAAGGCGCTCAGGTTCAAACCCTTCCAGGAGAAGGAGGTGTTGAAGCCGCCCGTGAACTTCGGTTCCGGGGAACCGGCGTAGATGTAGCTGGCCTTGTTATAGTCAGAGGTAAGGGTGTATTTTCCGGTATCGTTGCCGTCTTCATCCATCTCATGTACTTTCCAAAGGGCTGCTCCTGTGGACGGATTCACTCCGTAGTAATCTTTGAGATAATAGGTGTAGAAGCGCTCGCCGACCTTGTGCTTGATACGGGTGTCGCTGTAGGTCATCTCGTCGGTATCGCCCAGGTCGAGGATCTCGGACTTGTTGTACGCGAGGTTGAAGCCGAGGTTCCAGACCATCTCGCTGTTGCGGATGATGTCGCCGTCAAGCTGAAGTTCGACGCCGTTGTTCTTCATGGAACCGATGTTCATGAAGTTGGAGCTGAAACCGGAGGTCTGCGGGACCTGCTTGGAAAGCAGCATGTCCGTGGTCTTGCGGCTGTAGACGTCAGCCTGCAGGTTCAGGCGGCTGTCAAAGAAGCCGGCGTCGAGACCCACGTTCCAGGTATAGTTCTTCTCCCAGGAGAGGGATGCATTGTCCGGAGAGTCCGGAAGGTTGCCGTTGCTGCCGTTGTAGGCGGAGGAGGCATACACGCCGTAAGCCTGGTAAGGGGCGATGTTGTTGTTACCGTTGACACCATAGCTGGCACGGAGCTTCAGGAGGCTCAGCCAGTTGCGGGTACCCTTCATGAAGTTCTCGTTGGTGATGTTCCAGCTGCCGCCCAGGGACCAGAACAGACCCCACTGGTTTTCGGAGCCGAAGAGGGAAGAACCGTCTTCACGGACCGAAGCAGTCAGGAAGTACTTGTTGGCGTAGTTGTAGTCGAACATGCCGAAGAAGGAAAGGAGGGTACGGTAGTTGGCGCTGTAACCGGTTTCGTCGGTGGAAGCGGTTGCCGTAGCCAGATACGGGATCTTGGCGTCCAGGCCCGGAGCATATACATAGTAGTACATGTAGCTGCGCCGCATGGCCTCCTGGCCGAGCATAATGCGGAAATTGTTGTCCGTCAGGCTGAAGTTATAGGTGGCCGTGTTGGAAGTCGTAAGGGTCACATACTGGGTGGTGGAGGTCTGGAGGGTACCTACCGTGTCGCCCGGATCCGGAGCCCAGTAACGGCGGCCTTCGCCGAAGGTGGTCTCCACGGAGTTGTTGGTCTTGAACACCAGGTTTCTCACCGGTTCCCACTGCAGGTAGGCGGTGCCGTGCAGACGGTACTGCTTCTCCCACTGGTCGTTGTTCTGGGCGGTGTACAGCGGGTTGGTGTTGGAGTTCTCGGGGATGTTGACGTTGTAGTTGCCGTCCTGGTCATAGAAAGGAGTCCAGGGCAGGATCTTCATGCCGGCGAAGAACGGGTTGGAATAGTACAGCGACTGCATCGGGGTATCGTTGGACATCGTGTAGGCGAGGTTCACGCGGGTACCGATCTCGAGGGTCTTGGTGAGCCTGTAGTCGGAATTCACACGGGCGGTGAGCTTCTGGAAGTCCGTTCCGTAGGTGATACCGTCGTTCTTCTGGTAAGAGAAAGAAGAATAGAACTTGCCGCGGTCGCTGCCGGCAGAAGCGTTGATTTCGTATTCGCTGAGGGCGCCCATGCGGGTGAAGGCATCCATCCAGTTGGTAAGGTCACTGGTCAGCAGGGACATCGGACGATAGTACGAAGAGGTCGGGTCGTCCGGGTTGTAACCGGCGTTGACGATGGCGGCACGCTGCCAGTTGAGCAGTTCGGAACCGTTCATGATGCGGAAACCGTTGTCGTTGGAGAGCTGGGAAGCACCGAACTTGACGCGGGCGTTGAAGCGGGCGTTGCCGGCCTTTCCGCTCTTGGTGGTCACGAGGATGACACCGTTGGCGGCGCGGGAACCGTAGATGGAGGCCGCGGCGGCATCCTTCAGGACAGTGATGGACTCGATGTCGTTCGGGTTGATGGCGGACATCGCGTTGGAGGTGTTGGTGAAGTAGGACTGGTCACCGGTCTGCACCGGGATACCGTCGATCACCCACAGCGGTTCACTGCCGGCGTTGAGGGAGGAAATACCACGGATACGGATATCGGTGGAAGCGCCAGGCTGGCCGGTCTGGGAGGTCACCTGGACACCCGCCATCTTACCGGCGAGGAGTTTATCCACGGAAGAGACCGGAGCCTCTGCGAGACCGTCGCTCTTCATCGAGGTGACGGAGCCCGTATTTGCTTCGCGGCGGACCGTACCGTAAGCCACGACGATGACGTCGTCCAGCAGCTCGCTGTCGGTCTCGAGGGTCACGTTGATGAAATTGCGACCGCCAACCTGAATTTCGGCAGTCTTGAAACCGAGGCAACTTACAACGAGAACCCCGTCTTCGGGAACGCTGATCGAATAGTTACCCAACGCGTCAGTCATGGCGTAGACAGAAGTACTGCCTTTCAGCTGCACTGCGGCACCGGAAACGCCGACACCACCCGCATCAGAAACCGTACCGGTGACCCGGACGTTCTGGGCAAGTGCAACCGATGCTGAAAGGATTAAAGCCACAACTGTGAAGAAAGCTTTAATTTTTTTCATTGGTTGAATTTTAATTAAACATAAATATTGATATTTGCACGTCTTGTCATCTTGCATGCATAATGCAAAAATGGCCGTTTTTCAGACGACAATTTGATGCAAATATTACAATTATTTTTGATAATTACAAATGCCGCAAACAAATCATAACTTGCTTTTACAAACTCAGGGATAGATTTTTGGAATTTTTGAACTTAAAAATTTTTCAAAACGGTATCAAACCGTTATTAAAACGCCGTAAAATGCATAAAACTGTAAGTTTTAAAATATTTTAAAAATTTTGAAAATATGTTGCAATCCCGTTTCCGGGGGAGGGAATCGGGTTGGATGGAGGCAGGAACACCTTAAGTAAAAAAGATACCCGTCAGAGGGTATCTTTTTTCAAATCTTCTACGTAACGGGCAATCCGGTGCAGCTGGTCCGGAATCGGAATGCTTTGCGGGCAGTGGATAAGGCACTCTCCGCACCCGATGCAGTGGTCGGCCTGGCGGATAGTCGGAATGGCCCGGTCATAGCTGACCAGATAGGCGTTTTTGAGCTTGCGGTAGTCTTTCTGCTCCTGGTTCTGGGCGTAGCGCCCTTCCGTGACGGAGGTGTTGTAGTGCTTGAAGATGCCCGGAATGTCGATTCCCCAGGGGCAGGGCATGCAGTATTTGCAGTCCGTGCAGTTGACGGTGGGATACTCCATCATCTGGGTGGCCATTCGTTCCAGGAACTCCAGCTCTTCGTCGGTAAGCGGCTGGAAGTGCGTGAAAGTCTTGATGTTGTCGATGAGCGGGTCCATGTTGGTCATGCCGCTCAGGGCGCAGAGGACCCGTGGATGGGTGCCGCAGAACCGGAAGGCCCACGACGCGATGGACATGTCCGGTTCGCGCTCCTTCATCTGGGCAGCGATGTTTTCCGGCACGTTGGCGAGCCGGCCGCCCAGCAGGGGCTCCATGATGACGATCGGCAGTTCACGCTTGTCGAGTTCGGCATAGAGGTAGTCTGCATTGACGTTCCTCACGCCGTCCGCGTGGGTCCAGTCCACATAGTTCATCTCGATCTGGACGAAATCCCACAACATCTGGCCGGAATCGTACAGCTCCATGAAATAGTCGAACTCGTGCTTGGCGCCATGGAAGGAAAAACCGAGGTTGCGGATGCGTCCCTTCTCCTTCTCACCACGCAGGAAATCGAGCATGCCGTTCTTTACATATCGCTCTTCGAAGGCGTCTTTCCCGCCCCTGCCGATGGAGTGGAGGAGGTAGTAGTCGAAGTAGTCTGTCTGCATTTCCGCAAAAGAATCCTCATACATCTGGAGGGAAGCCTTGACGGAAACGTCATTGAAGTTGGAGAGTTTGGTCGCGATATAATAACTGTCGCGGGGATGGCGGCTCAGGGCGATGCCCGCCGCCCGTTCGGACTGTCCCTGGAGGTAGGCGGGGGAGGTGTCGAAATAATTGATGCCATGGGCGATGGCATAGTCCACCATCTCGTTGACGGCTTCCTGGTCGATGACCCGTTTCCCGTTCACCTCGATCATGGGCCAGCGCATGCAGCCGAATCCGATCAGGGATACCTTGTCCCCATTGCGGGGATTCTCGCGGTAAACCATTTGTCCCTCGCCGTCCAGGCTGACAGTCTTTTTCCCTTTGGGCGCACAGCCGGCTGCGGCGGCACCGAGAGCCAGGGCCCCGGCGCCGGATAACTTGATAAAGTCTCTACGTTCCATGGCTAATCTTCGTTAAGGTGGTTGTGGCGGCCGTTCACGGTAATCGCGCTGATCGGACGGACCGGGCAAAGGTTTTCACAGGCGCCGCAGCCGATGCACAGCTGCTCGTTGACCGTCGGGATGGGGACGTCGTATCCTTCGGCCTCTACCATCTGGATGGCCCCGGCGGGGCAGTGGCGGGCACAGTTTCCGCAAGACGTCCCGTTCTCCGTGACGCACAGGGTGCGGTTGATGCGGGCGGTCCCGATGTGATACCGGGTCTTTTCCACCCGGTCGATCCGGCGGATGGCCCCTGCGGGACAGACTTCGCTGCAGCGGGTGCATTCCGGACGGCAGTAGCCGCGTTCATAGGACATCTCCGGCTGCATGAGGTGTTCCAGGCTTGTGGAAGGGCGGAGGACGTTGTTCGGACATTCGGCCACGCAGAGCTGGCAGGCCGTACAGTGGCGGTAGAATTCCTTGACGCTGGCGGAGCCCGGAGGCGTCAGGGGTACATCCCGTTCGGGAATCTCCTTGTCGAGAAGGGTTGCAAAGCCGCCGTCCACCTTTTTCTCCTGGGCTTTCAGTGCGGCCGTTCCCACGGCGAGGGCGGTTCCGGCAAGGAAAGCCCGCCGTCCGCCGTCATTCAGTGCCTTCTCATTCTGGGGCGCAGCCGAAGAGTCTGCGGCCGCTTCGTTCCGCCCGGGACGGCCCTTACCGTAGGCAAACTGATAATGCAGGGCGCCGAACTTGCAGGAATCCAGGCAGTTGAAACAGTCCACGCAGCGGCTGTAGTCGATCTGGTGGCGGGAAATGTCGATGCAGGAGGCCTTGCAGTTATGTTCGCACATCTTGCAGTTCTTGCACTTCTCCGTGTCGATGACCGGGCGGAAAAGAGCGAAGCGGGAGAAGAAACTCAGCGTCGTTCCCACAGGACAGACGGTGTTGCAGTAAGTCCGTCCGTTCTTCCAGGCCAGCACGACCACGACGATGAGCGTGACAATGGCGACGAAGAAGGTCGGGAGACTCCGCAGCCATACTTCCTTTTCATAGAAGGCGTAACTGCCGGCGCGCTCTGCGATGGCGGCCAGCAGGTTGTTCACCCAGATATAGACCGGCTGGAAGAGGTTCTGTACGATGCGGCCCCAGGCACTGTACGGGGCGAGCAGGGCGACGAGCGACTGCACACCGGCAACGAGGGCGATGACGAAGAGCACCCAGACACCGTAGCGGAGCCATTTCATTTCGGGGCTGTAGCTATACGGCTTGTGGTTTTTCTTCCGCTTTTTCCGGGAGACGTTCAGGTGGGCGACCCCGTCCTGGAAGACACCCAGCGGGCAGATGACTGAGCAGTACACGCGGCCGAATACGAGGGTGAGCAGGACGAGTCCGATGATGACGGCCACATTGAGGGCCATTACGGCGGGGAGGAACTGGATCTTGGCCATCCATCCGAGCCATCCGTGCAGCGCGCCCGTGAAATCGAGCAGCAGCAGTGTGATGCCGGCCCAGAAGATGACAGCCAGTACGGTTCTGATTCTCTTGAGCATTTTCCTTTCTATGTTGTCGATTCTTACAAAGATACGTTTTTTTTGGAGAACACGTTCGCGCCGTCCCGAAAAATTGGAAATCCGGGGGAAAGATCGTATCTTGGAGCGTCCAAACAACCAAAAACTGATGAAACTGAAAAACGTTCTGTTCTTACTGGCCGCCCTTGCCGCCACTTCCTGCGGAACCGCCCGGTATTATGGCGGGGCTTCTGCCGGGTCGATCGGAGCCATGGCGGCATTCCGGCCGTGTTCCTATATCTCCTATATCGACCGGAGCGGAAAACAGCAATATGACGATTCGCTGTCAACCGTTTCCGCGCAGCTGGTGGCGATGGCCTCGGAGGATGCCGCCCTTCCCGTCTCGGAATGGCTGCCCCTCGACGAGGCGGGGCGGGAAGAGGTCTTTTCTTTCATGGATGCCCTGGCAGGGGCCTCCCCGAAGCTGGTCGGCGTGATGCCGGTGCCCTCGGTACTGGACAGCCTGCTGGAGAAGGCGGGATACCGTTACGGGCTCATCCTGTTTGCCGACGGGATGGTCCGGGACACGCGGAACCTGGTCCGGGAGGCAGTCAAGGAGGCGGCTATCGGGGTGGCCCTTGCCGTCCTGACGGGTACGGTCGTCGTTTCTGTCCCGGACAGGTGCGTATCCGCGCTCCGGGCGGTCATCCTGGACGCGGAACAGAATCGCATCGTCTATGACCATGCGCTTGTCAGGGAGGATGAGGACCCGCTGGACCTGCAGGATACCCGCCGCCTCGTGAGGAAAGTCATGAAGGATTTTGTCGGCCGGGGACTACCGTAGTTTGACCAGCGGGACGGTTCCGGGTATGTCGTCGGAAGGGGGCTCTCCGTGCAGGTAGATGATGCGCTGGTTGGGGCTGCCGCGGAAAAGCAGTTCCGTGTCCCGCCGCTCGAGGATGAAAGGGCCGTCCACCAGTACGTCCAGCCAGGGAAGCATCCCGGCCATCCGCTCGTCCGCCTGGATTTCCTCCAGGGTGAACCCAGTCCAGCACCAGATGGTCTTGTCTGTCTCTTCCTTGATGCGCCGGGCCAGTTCGGTGAAAGCTTCCGCCTGATAGAAGGGGTCGCCGCCCGAGAAGGTGACGTTGGACATGCTGTCTGCCTTGATGAGATCCAGCAGGTCCTCCACTTCCATCCATTTCCCGGCCTCGAAGCTCCAGGACTGGGGGTTGTGGCAGCCCTTGCAGGCATGCTTGCAGCCGGCACAGTAAATGGCCGTACGGAAACCGGGTCCGTCGGCCATTGTCTGTTCCAGGATATCCAGGACGCGGATTCTACTCATGGACCACCCGGTCTTTGAGCTCGGCCAGCTTGCCGGAATTCCAGCGGTTGGTGGTACCGACGAGATAGCCCGTGATGCGCTGGAGGGTGTCGATGTGGTGGCCGTGGCAGTGCGGGCACTCATGGAGGTCCTTGTCGGCATTCTCGAAGCCGCAGTCCAGGCAGCGGTTGCGGTTGTGGTTGACGGAACCGTAGCCGATGTTGTACTTGTCCATCAGGTCCACGATCTGCATGATCGCATCCGGGTTGTGGGTGGCGTCGCCGTCGATCTCGACGTAGAAGATGTGGCCGCCGCCGGTGAGGGCGTGATAGGGAGCCTCGATCTTCGCCTTGTGCTCAGGTGTGCACTTGTAGTAGACGGGAACGTGGTTGGAGTTGGTATAGTAGTCCTTGTCGGTGATGCCGGGAAGGATGCCGAAGGTCTTCTTGTCCCGCTTGGTGAACTTGCCGGAGAGGCCTTCCGCCGGGGTGGCGAGCACGGAGTAGTTGTGCTGGTAGCGCTCGCAGAAGCCATTGATCTTGTCTTTCATATAACCGACGATCCGAAGCCCGAGCTCCTGGCTTTCAGGCGATTCACCATGGTGCTTGCCGGTCAGGGCGATCAGGCATTCCGCCAGGCCGATGAAACCGATGCCGAGGGTGCCCTGGTTGATGACAGACTCGATGGTGTCGTTGTCGTCGAGCTTGCCGCTGCCCAGCCACAGGCCGTTCATCAGGAGCGGGAACTGCTTCTTGAGGGCGGTTTTCTGGAACTGGAAGCGCTCGTCGAGCTGGCGGGCGGAAATTTCCAGGGCCCAGTCGAGTTTTTCGAAGAACTTGCCGATGCGGGCTTCCTTGTCCTCGATGCCCATGCACTCGATGGCCAGCTTCACGATGTTGATGGTCGTGAAGGAAAGGTTGCCGCGTCCGATGGACGTCTTGGGACCGAAGCGGTTTTCGAACACGCGGGTACGGCAGCCCATGGTGGCTACCTCATGGATGTAGCGCTTGGGATCGTTCTCGTCCCACTCGGGAGACTGGTTGAAGGTCGCGTCCAGGTTCAGGAAATTCGGGAAGAACCGGCGGGCGGACACCTTGCAGGCGAACCTGTAGAGGTCATAGTTGCGGTCGCCCGGGAGATAGGAAACGCCGCGCTTCTTTTTCCAGATCTGGATCGGGAAGATGGCGGTGCTGCCGTTGCCCACGCCTTCATACGTCGTGTTGAGGATCTCGCGGATGATGCAGCGGCCTTCGGCGGAGGTGTCGGTGCCGTAGTTGATGGACGAGAAGACCACCTGGTTGCCGCCGCGGCTGTGGATGGTGTTCATGTTGTGGACGAACGCTTCCATGGCCTGGTGCACCCGGCCAACGGTCTGGTTGATGGCGTGCTGGAGGGCGCGGTCGCGGCCCTGCAGGCCGATGAGGTCATGCTTGAGATAGTCGTCCAGCTTGATGTTCTTGAGCTCGCTGTAATCGGTGTTGAACAGGTCGCTGACCTGGTCCACCTCTTCTTCGAAGGTTTTGCGGACGAAGGGGGCGAGGTAGAAGTCGAAGGCAGGGATGGCCTGGCCGCCGTGCATCTCGTTCTGGACCGTTTCCATGGAGATGCAGGCGAGGACGCTGGCCGTCTCGATGCGCTTGGCCGGACGGGATTCGCCGTGTCCCGCCTTCAGCCCGTGCTCGAGGATGAGGTCGAGCGGGTGCTGGATGCAGGTAAGCGACTTGGTCGGATAGTAGTCCTTGTCGTGGATGTGGATATAGTTCTTGGCGACGGCCTCCCGTACCGGATCGGAAAGAAGGTTGTCGTCCACGTAACTCTTCGTGGCCTCCGAGGCGAATTTCATCATCATGCCCGCCGGGGTGTCGGCGTTCATGTTGGCATTCTCGCGGGTGATGTCGTTGGCCTGGGCGTCGATGATGGTCTGGAAAATCTCATTGGTCTTGGCGCGCCGGGCAAGGTTGCGCTTGTTGCGGTAGCGGATGTATTCCTTGGCAACTTCCTTGCGCGGGCTGTTCATCAGCTCGTTCTCGACGACGTCCTGGATCTCCTCCACAGTCATCTCTTCTTTTTCGAGCGTGGAGATCGCATGGGCGATCTGGGCAGCGAGGACAATGTCCTCTCCGTTTTCAGTCACGTCCATCGCCTTGAGGATGGCGGCAACAATCTTCTGGTTGTTGAAATCAACGCGTCTTCCGTCGCGTTTCAGTACCCGCTTTACCATAATCGCTGGAGTTGGTGGCAGCGCCGGTCGGGGGACCGGTTGCCGAGGTTTATGTTTTCGTTGTTGTGTTGTTCCCAAGGAGGGGGGCGGAGCGTGGCGACTCCGCGCGTTGTCACAAAGATACTCCTTTCCGTTGAATCTTGTTCCGATTCCTGCAGAAAAAGTTATCAACAGGGACGAATAAGCGCTGTTAATTTTTTGATTAACAGCGCTTTATAAGTAAATATAAATTAGAAAAATTCTAAATAGAAACAATCTTGTTTCTTTTTGGAAGGAGTTATCAACAGGGTCAGTCACCCACCACCCAGACCAGCACGTGGCGGTCGAACGTGATGTACTCGAGGTCGAATTCCTCCTCGTCGTCCTTGTTGATAAAGGTGGCTTCCAGTTCCCCTTCGCCGCGGGGACGGAAGCGCTCGATCTCGATCTGCTCGGCAAAATCGAGGTTGTATACGGAAAGAAGCTTGAAGATCGCTTCCTTGGCGCACCAGTAGATGGCGAGCTGCTCGTTGCGCTTGTCGTCCTCGAGGTCTTCGATCTCCTCTTCGGACAGGGCCCGTTTTTCCACGGCGGAGAAATCGCGGTCCAGGGATTCGATGTCGATGCCCACGTTTTCTTCTTCATGGAGAATCACGGCTACATACCGGTCCGTGTGGGTAATGGAGATGTTGACCGGATTGTTTTCGATATACGGCTTGCCGTTGTCATGGTGGCTGAGATAGACTTTTTCGTCGAACATGGTGCTCAGCAGGGCCCGCACGGCGAGCCGCTGCTTACGCAGGGACTCGCTGCGGATGAACGAGATTTCCTCCATCTCGTCGGTGGGGGTGGAACTGAGTTCTTTCAATTCTTCCTCGGTCTCACTGACCTGCCAGACGCCGATCAGCGCATCATTGTCAAGTTTCTTTTTAAGATAAAGTGCCATTGCGAGTTTTGTTGAACGTTACGCACGAATACCCGCCCGGCATCCTATCCGACACCGGGTTCCCAAATATGTATATCGTCGCAACGGAGGTTCGTCAGAATTGACGACCGCCTTTATCTGTTGACCGGATATGACAGAACTGGGAGGCTCCATACGTTTCGTTACCAATTAACTCCACAAAGATAATGCATTTTTCACAAATGCAAAAAAGCAAATCAGTTTTTCGCGAACTTCCTCTTTTCCGAAGAATTTCGAATCAGATTTGCCATGTTTGAAGGGAATTTGCTATCTTTGCGGCGAATTGATAGCAAAGCCAATTTTAAAGTATAAAACATTATGAAATTCCTTACTGATGAAAAGCTCCTGATTGTCGGCGCCGCCGGCATGATCGGCTCCAACATGGTCCAGACCGCCGCCATGCTCGGTCTTACTCCGAACATCTGCCTGTACGATATTTTCGAGCCGGGCAACAACGGCGTCCTGGCCGAGATGGACCACTGCGCTTTCCCGGGCATGAACTTTACGGCTACCGTCGATCCGGAGGTCGCCTTCTCCGGCGCCAAATACATCATTTCCTCCGGCGGTGCACCCCGCAAGGAAGGTATGACCCGTGAGGACCTCCTCAAGGGCAACTGCAAGATCGCCGCGGAATTCGGAGACAACATCAAGAAGTACTGCCCTGACGTGAAGCATGTCGTGGTTATCTTCAACCCGGCTGACGTCACCGCCCTCACCGCCCTCATCCATTCCGGCCTGAAGCCGGAGCAGCTGACCTCCCTCGCCGCCCTCGACAGCACCCGTCTGCAGGAAGCCCTGGCCCAGGAGTTCGGTGTCCAGCAGTGCACGGTGACCGGCGCCCACACGTACGGCGGCCACGGCGAAGCCATGGCAGTTTTCGCTTCTCAGGTCAAGATCGACGGCAAGCCCCTCTCCGAGATGGGCCTTTCCGAGGAACGCTTCGCTGAAATCAAGCACAACACCATCCAGGGCGGCAGCAATATCATCAAGCTCCGCGGCCGCAGCTCCTTCCAGAGCCCGGCTTACAATGCCGTCAAGATGATCGAGGCTGCGATGGGCGGTGAGAAATTCACCTGGCCGGCCGGCACGTATGTCAACTGCGGCAAGTACCAGAATGTCATGATGGCCATGCCGACCGTCATCGACGCTACCGGTGTCCACTACTGCATGCCGGAAGGCACTGCCGAAGAACTGGCTGCCCTCGACGCTTCCTACGAGCACCTCTGCAAGATGCGCGACGAGATCATTTCCCTCGGCATCATCCCGGCAGTGGCCGACTGGAAGCAGGAGAACGCGAACCTGTAGTGTTTCCCTCCAAGACTAGAAGGAGCTGGCTCATGTGAGCCGGCTCCTTTTTTATGGTTTATCGGGACGGGGAAACCCAAAAAGAAAATGCCCTCACAGTTTCAGGAAAACCTTCCGGCGGTAGAGCGGGAGGGTGAGCAGCCAGACGACGATAACGCAGAAGAGGGCGTAGAGGAGGGAGGTCAGGGGCGTTTCGCCGAGCAGGGTCCTCGAGGCGGTGTGCAGTCCGCTCCGGTCGAAGATCCAGGCCAGCACGTCCGCGAGGACATAGCAGAAAATGGCATTGGTGCCGAATACCTTGAAAAAGCCGCTCTGGCGCCAGATGTGCTTTTCGTCAACCAGGAAATACAGCATGGCCAGGAGGAGGGAGGCGATGCCGCAGGTGACGAAGACGAAGGACGGCGACCAGATTTTCTTGTTCAGCGGGAGGAGGACGGACAGTCCGGCACCGGCGAGGACGAGGGCGACGCCCGTGACGGCGATCCGCCGGTTGTCTCCCCGGGAGAGCCATCCTCCGACAAGGAATCCGACGAGGGTATGGGCAATGGCGGGGAGGGTGGAGAGCAGCCCTTCGGGATCCACACCGTTGTCCCAGGGATACAGGTGCCCCTCGCCGAGGAGGGCGCGGTCGAACCGGGCGTTGATGTTGCCGGCTCCGTACTCATAACCGTTGCCCACCAGCAGAAGGGCTCCGTAGAGTATCAGCAGGCCGCCGGCCGTCCAGGGAAGGGCCCGGTGGGGAAGCCGGCACACCAGGAGGGCCGTTATGCCGTAGCAGAGGGCGAACCGCTGCAGGACCCCCGGGATCCGGAGGGAGGACAGGCTCCAGTTGTTGTCGTACACGACCTGGCTGACATAGTTGAGGACCAGCCCGATGCCCAGCAGCAGGAGCGTCCTTTTCAGCATTTTCCAGGACAGGGTGAATCCGCCTTTCCTGAGGGACAGGTACATGGACACGCCCATGACGAACAGGAAGGTGGGGAAAATGCAGTCACAAGGGGTGAGGCCGTTCCAGGTGGAATGGACCAGCGGCGGATAGACGGCCTTCCAACTTCCGGGATTGTTTACGAGGACCATGAATGCGATGGTCGCGCCCCGGAGAATGTCTACGGATTCGATGCGTCGGCTACTCATAGGGACAAATATAGGGCTTTTGCAACCCGGTTGCAAGGTATTTTTCCCAATTTTGCCGTGTCAAAACCTAAAAATACCAACTAATAGGGATTGAAAAACGGCAAAAACCGCCGTACTTTTGCGCCCAGCGCAAAAACATCAGGAAATACATATGCGACTGGCAGATTTACAGACAGGAGAGAAGGGCGTGATCGTCCGGGTGAACGGACACGGTTCCTTCCGCAAGAGACTGATTGAAATGGGTTTTATCCAGGGCAAGGAGGTGACAGTGGTCCTCAATGCTCCGCTGAAAGACCCGATCGAGTACGAGATTATCGGTTATAAAGTGTCCCTGCGGCGGGAAGAAGCCCGCAACATCGAGGTGGTCACCGAGCAGGAAGCCCGCGAGGCGCTGGTCTCGGACGAGCATCTGCAGGCGCTTCCGGGCGACCTGGAGGAGGAAGAGCGGCTGAACCGGGCGCTTGCCCATGTGGCCGAAGAGCGTCATCACGTAATCCGGGTCGCGCTGGTCGGCAATCCCAACTGCGGAAAGACATCCCTGTTCAACATCGCCTCGGGCAGCCATGAGCATGTCGGCAACTATTCCGGCGTCACCGTGGATGCCAAGGAAGGCCATTTCGAGCATAAGGGATACAAGATTACCCTGGTGGACCTGCCCGGAACCTATTCGCTGTCAGCTTATTCTCCGGAGGAACTCTACGTCCGGAAGAACCTGATCGATGCGATGCCGGACGTGGTCGTGAACGTCGTTGACGCGTCCAACATCGAGCGGAACCTGTACCTGACCACCCAGATCATCGACATGAACCTGCGGACGGTCATGGCCCTGAACATGTACGACGAACTCCAGGCCAAGGGAGACCGGCTGGACACGAAACAGCTGGGGCATCTTCTCGGCATCCCGGTCTGCCCGACCGTAAGCCGGGACGGACAGGGGATCCCGGAACTCTTCGACACGGTCATCAAGATTTACGAGCAGTCCGATCCGAAGCTGGCCCGCCATATCCACATCAACCATGGCGCCGAGATCGAAAAAAGCATCGACCGCATCAAGGCACTGATCGCCTCCAACGAGGAAATCCGGTCGAAATATTCCACCCGCTACTTGGCCATCAAATACTTGGAAACGGACAAGGACATCGAAGCCCTTGTGGAGAAACTTCCCAACCGCAATGCCATCATCGCCGCCCGTGAAGAGGAGGCCGCCCGGATCGAGGCGCTCCTTCACACGAATCCCGAATCCGCCATCGTGGACGCCAAATACGCCTTTATCCAGGGCGCCTTGTCGGAAACGTATGAGCAGTACCGGGAGGACCGTCCCCGCCGTACCCTGACGGACCGGATCGACGCCGTGGTGACCCATCGCTGGCTGGCCTTCCCGATCTTCATCGTCCTGCTGTGGTTCATTTTCTGGGCGACGTTCACCATCGGCCAGTATCCGATGGACTGGATCGACTGGCTTGTCGGAAAGTTCGGCGACTTTGTCGGCAGTTACATGAAGGAAGGGTGGCTGAAGGACCTCGTCGTGGACGGAGTGATCGCCGGCGTGGGAAGCGTGCTGGTGTTCCTGCCGAACATCATGATCCTGTATTTCTTCATCTCCATCATGGAGGACAGCGGGTACATGGCCCGGGCCGCTTTCATCGTGGACAAGCTCATGCACCGGATCGGCCTGCACGGCAAGTCTTTCATTCCCATGGTAATGGGTTTCGGCTGCAATGTCCCGGCCATCATGGCGACCCGCTCCATCGAGAGCCGGAAGAGCCGCCTGGTGACCATTGCCATCATCCCCTTCATGTCCTGTGCGGGACGGCTTCCGATTTTCGTCCTGTTCGCGGGAGCGTTCTTCCCGCACAACGCGGCAACCGCCCTGCTGGGCATCTACCTGCTGGGCGTGGTCCTGGCTATCGCCAGCGCCAAGATCATGGCCAAGTTCGTCAAGGATGACGACCTTCCGTTCGTGATGGAACTCCCGCCCTACCGGGTACCGACCGGAAAGGCCATCTGGCGCCATACCTGGGAGAAGGGCAAGCAATATCTCGAGAAGATGGCGACCACCATCCTGTTTTTCTCGGTGGCCATCTGGTTCCTCGGCTATTTCCCGCGTCACGAAGGGCAGACGACGGCCTACCAGCAGGAGCATTCGTATATCGGCATGGTGGGCAAGGCGGTTGAGCCGGCCCTGGAACCGCTCGGTTTCAACTGGAAGATGGATGTGGGCCTGCTGGCCGGAGTCGGCGCCAAGGAACTGGTTATCAGCTCACTGGGCGTGATGTATGCCCAGGATGGGGCGGAATTCGAGGGGGATGAGAACGATACCCAGCTCCAGGCCGCATTGAAAGGGGACATCCCCACCGCGGCGGCCCTTGCCTACATGGTGTTCGTCCTGCTGTATTTCCCTTGCATCGCGACGTTCGTGGCCATCAAGAACGAGACGGGAAAGTGGCGCTGGGCCATCCTCATCTGCCTGTACACCATGCTGGTCGCGTGGGTCTTCGGATGGATTGCCTTCCGCCTCGGCCTGCTGATCTGGCCGTAGCGGGGGCGCGCCTAAAGATGGATCAGTGACTTGACCGGAGCGAGGTTTTCAAGTTTCCGGCGACCCTCCAGGTCATCGATTTCGACGAGGAAGACGAAATCGGTGACTTTGATCCGGTAGGTTTTCCCATCTACGGTGACGGTGTTCTTCTCCAGGCCTTCGGCAATGCCGAGGGCGGTACCGCCGGTAGCGAGGACGTCATCGAAGAACGTCACCCGGAAGGTGTCTCCGTCAGGATGGCCCACGGCAACGTCGGACAGGCGGAAATAAATCTGGTCCTTGCCGTATTCCTTGACGATATCCACCCCCACCAGATCACCTTCCGCATGGGGGAGTTTCCCCTTCTTGCGCATGGGAATGACGTTGTAGACGTGGTCGCACCGGCACAGCATCGGGGCGGCGAACAGGAAGCCGCGCGCTTCGGGAGCGACGATGTTACCGGAAGCGCACAGGGCGCCGAGGTCGTCGATGAGGGAGGTGAACAGGGCCTTGTCCTGCATGAGGGGGATGATATCCACGAAGTTGACTCCTTCGATCGGGAAATCAGGATAGAATTTGAGGGCTTTCTTGTAATCCATTATTCTACGGAATTGATATCGATGAGGTTATTCAGGAGGGCGTAGACCGTCAGGCCGGCCACGGTCTTGATTCCGGTCTTGCGGGTAATGTTCTTGCGGTGGGTGATCACCGTGTAGATCGAGAGGTTGTACAGGTCGGCGATTTCCTTGTTGAGCATGCCTTTGGCCACGCAGATGAGGATTTCCTTCTCGCGCTGGGAAAGTTCCTCGCCTTCGGAACGGCTGTTTTCGGAATGGCCTTCAAGGGCGGAGCGGACCTTGCGGATCACCGTGGTGGGCGCATCGTACAGGCTGATGACGCCGTCATACTGCTTGAGGGATTCCTCGTCCCAGGGCGAACTTTCCAGCGCAAGGACTGCCGCCGACGTAAGGGAGGCGAGATTGTTCCGCACATAGGGGCGGGAAGCGTAGTCGAAGACGGAGGGGTCTACAATGATAACGTCCACGTCCATCGTACGTACCTGCGTCTCCCCGGATCCGGACAAGTCGGACAGGATGCCGCTGACCTCGAATTCCCCGAGGTCATTGAAGATTTGTTCGAGGCCGCGCGCGATGATGGTGGAGGGGACCACCAGCAGGACTTTCTTACTCATGTGATTCGAGACGGTTGACAATGGGGACAAGGATATTGTCTTCGATCAAGGTGTGCTTCTCCAGGTCGATCTCCAGGGTGAAGATGTAGAAAAGGGCCTTGTAGATCAGTTGCTGACTGCATTCGGCCGGCAGATATTTCATGACGAGGTTCTTCAGGTCCTCGAGTTTTTCCTCCACGTTGCTGTGGTTCTCTTCGTATTCCCCGATGCTGAATTCGCGGCCGGCATGGTGGTTCAGGACAGCTTCCACATGGGGGAAGACTACTTTTTCCTCATATTCGAAATGCTTGGACAGTTCGTCCTTGTACTGGGCGAAGAACTGCCAGATGATCTTCCGCCGGCGGGCATCACAGGGTTCGATCAGTGTCTCCAGGGATGCGGCGAGTTCCTTCAGCGCCACGTCCATGTAATAACTATGGGACAGGCGGAGATACTTGACAATGTCCCGCAGGTCGGCTTTCAGGAGAAGGTCCTTGGGAGGCAGGTAACCGTCAAAAGCGTATACGCTGCACAGCAGCAGGAACGTTTCGGCATGGATGCCGTGTTTCCCGCAGGTCTCCGCGACGGTCTCCTCTCCGAATCCGAAAGGAAGCCCCATCCGGGTCAGGACGCCGAGCAGGTTAAAGTTGAGGTTCATCAGGTCCGCCATTTTCATGGAGGCGGACAGCAGGTGTCGTTCGGTGCTGCTTGTCATACGCTGTCTGTTTTCTATGCAAATGTAACCAAAATAGGGGAAAACATCAAACCCTTCGTCCGCTTCGCAGCGGTCGAAGGGCCCTACAACAATAAAAGGATCTAAAACTCTTAACTAAAATGGCTTTTCATCATTCTTGATGGTGCAAAGGTAGGTGGATTTCGGGGATCGGGCAATCCTAAAAAGTTGGTATCTGCTATCTTTGTCATACCCAAAAATGTGTATAATGTCCTGAAAATGAAGGGAACACGTTTCGGCTCAGTATTTGTAGTAAAACAAGGCCAGAAATAATTTTTTTAACCTTATAAAAAAATGAAAAAAGTACTTTCTACCCTCCTTGCAGCATCCATGATGCTTCTCGGAACCCAGGCTTTCGCCCAGGTCTCTGTCGGCGCAGGCTATCTCAATTCGACCAAGAGTTATGAGAATGTGGATCCGGTCAACAACAATGGCGTGTATGCCGGTCTCTCCTTCAACATTCCCATCGCCGGCGGTTTTGCCGTCGCTCCCGGTGTGTATTATTCCATGATTGCCGGCAAGAAGGATATCGTCTCCGGCAAAATTGCGAACGTTGACACCAAGTTTGCCGAGCATGCCCTCAATATCCCGGTTTATTTCAACTGGGGCATGAACCTGGCACCGGACATGCGCTTCTTTGTCTTCGCAGGACCTACCTGCCAGTACGGCCTTGCTTCCAAGACCACGGTTGAGGTCGGCTCTTCCGCCCTTTCCGATCTCCTCTCTTCGCTGGGTCTCAGCGGCAAGGCGGAAGGAAAACAGGAGATTGACAATTACAAGAATGATAATTACAACCGCTTCAACGTCTATGTCGGCGGCGGCGTCGGCATGGATATCGCCAATGCTTTCCAGGTGACCGTGGGCTATGACTATGGTGTGACCAACCTCTACAAGGGCGACAACGCTCCGAAGAGCCATCGCTCCAATGTCAAGCTCGGTGTCGCTTATCTGTTCTAGGATCTTATTTTCTGAATGAATATTCGCATCCGCAGTAGAGCTGGTTGTAAAACTGCTCGCTGCGGATGATTTCGTTCCGGCGCTCCTGCAGTCCGCCCTTGCGCCAGTTCTGGTTCCACCAGGTGACCCCCTCCACCTGGGAACAGGCCCATTCTCCGGCAGCCCCCACCTGCTCCAGGCTCTTCCAACGGGAGGAGGCAAGGGTGGTCGTGAGGACAGGGAAACCATTCTCCGCAGCAAACCGGGCGGCGCGCAACAGCCTGAATTTGAAGCATTGAAGACAGCGCCCTCCACGTTCCGGCTCCTTCTCGAGCCCGGCTGCACAGCCTTGCCAGTCCGAGTGGTCATACACGTCGTCGACGATGGGAATGCCCCATTTCCGGGCATAGCGGAGGCATTCGTTCAGGCGATGGTCGTACTCTTCACGCGGGAAAATATTGGAATTGGAGTAGAAGATCGTGGGCTCGATTCCGTTGTCCACGAGGCACTCCACGACGGCGCTCGAGCAGGGGGCGCAGCACGCATGCAGCAGCACCCGTTTCGCCCCGAGGGGCACATCAAGGAGGACTTTCGGTTTCATAAGGACAAAGGTACGGAATCTTTTCGTAACTTTGCATTCCTGACGGGAAGAGGGCATGGTCTCCGGAATCTGTGCCACCCTCGGCACATAAGAGGGAGGGGCCCATTTATGGGAGGGGTCGCGAAGCGACGGTTCCGGAGACCATGCCCTCTTCCCGGTGAAACGAACCGACAAATGGCAATCAACACCGAAAAAACCGATCCCCGGCTTCCTTCCGGCCCCAGGATGAACGGCTGGCTGGCCCTCAGCCCGCTACTGGTCTTCCTCCTTGTCTATCTCGTCTCATCGATTGTCGCCCGTGACTTCTACAAGGTCCCGGTAGCCGCGGCATTCATCATCGCTTCGGCCTGGGCCATGCTCATCACCCGCAGCGTGGACAAGACGGATACCAAGATTTCCATCTTTTCCGAAGGTGCGGGCAACCGGAATGTCCTCCTGATGATCTGGATTTTCGTCCTGGCGGGAGCTTTCGCCTCCACGGCACGGGACATCGGTGCCATTGACGCCACCGTGAACGCCACCCTGCACATCCTCCCGGGGCGGCTGGTCTTTGCGGGGCTGTTCCTCTCCGCGTGCTTTATTTCCATGGCCATCGGCACCAGTGTCGGAACGATCGTGGCCCTGGTCCCGATCGCGACCGGCATTGCCCAGGAAACCGGTGTCGGAGTGCCCCTGATGACGGCGGTCATCATCGGCGGCGCCTTTTTCGGAGACAACCTGTCCTTCATTTCTGACACCACGGTGGCGGCGACCAAGAGCCAGGGCTGTTCCATGCAGGACAAGTTCCGTGCGAACCTGTGGATCGCCGCACCCGCCGCCCTGTTGGTCACGGTCCTGTATGTGGTGATCGGATGGCAGGTGGAAGCCGTCCCGGAAACGGGGGCGGTGAACTGGATCGGCCTGGTTCCCTACCTGCTGGTCATCGGGCTGGCCCTGGCCGGTGTAAATGTCGTCACCGTCCTGGCTGTCGGCATCGGGGTGAACGGGGTGATCGGCTGGTGCACAGGTGCTTATGACTGGGTCGGCTGGATGACGTCGATCGGCGGGGGCATCTCCTCGATGGGCGAGTTGATCATCGTCTCGCTCCTGGCGGGCGGCATGCTGGAACTCATCCGGTACAACGGCGGCCTGGATTTCATCATCCGGGGACTGACCCGGCGGATCCGGGGCAAGCGCGGGGCGGAACTGAGCATTGCGGCACTGGTCTCGCTGGTGAATTTCTGTACGGCCAACAATACCATCGCCATCATCACCGTCGGCTCCCTGGCCCGGGACATTTCGGAGCGCTACCGGCTGGATCCCCGCAAAGTGGCCTCGATCCTCGATACGTTTTCCTGCCTGGTCCAGGGCATCATCCCTTACGGCGCCCAGATGCTGATGGCGAGCGGCCTTGCCGGCGTTTCAGCGGTTTCCATCACCGGATACCTGTATTATCCGTTCGCCCTCGGCCTCCTCGCCCTCTTTTCCATCCTGCTGCGCCTTCCACGGAAATACAGCGGCGTATGATTTTTTTCCGGTCCGGTGCTTTCATCGGAAAAAAATCCGTATCTTTGCAAGCATTATAATCCATAATGCCCATGTCTTTCATCAACGATCGCGTTCCATTTGAAGGAATTACCTTTGACGATGTATTGCTGGTCCCGGCATACTCCGAGGTTCTTCCGCGGGAGGTCAGCCTGCACACTCGTTTTTCCCGCAACATTACCCTGAATATTCCAGTCGTGTCCGCTGCCATGGACACCGTAACCGAAGCGCCGATGGCCATCGCCCTGGCAAGGGAAGGAGGGATCGGCGTCATTCATAAGAATATGTCCATCGCCGCCCAGGCGGCCGAGGTCCGCAAGGTCAAGCGTTCCGAGAACGGGATGATCAGCGACCCCGTCACCATCAACCAGGACCAGACGGTCGGGGAAGCCCTCCGCCTGATGCACGAGAACCATATCGGCGGCATTCCCGTGACGGACGGCGAAATGCACCTGGTCGGCATCGTGACCAACCGGGACGTCCGCTTCCATGAGGACATGAGCGTGGCGGTTCGCGAGGTGATGACCGCAGAACACCTGGTCACCATTCCGGATACCCGGACGGACCGCGAGTATGTGAAATCGGTCCTGCAGCAGTACAAGGTGGAAAAACTGCCGGTAGTGGACGCGAGCGGCCGGATCGTCGGACTGATCACGTATAAAGACCTGATCAAGGAACGCCTGCATCCGGAAGCCTGCAAGGATGCGAAGGGACGTCTCCGCGTGGCGGCCGGCATCGGCATTACGCCGGATGCCCTGGACCGTGTAGCCGCCCTGTACGCCGAAGGCGTGGACGCCGTGGTGTTGGATTCCGCCCATGGACACAGCAAGGGAGTGATCGACCTGCTCCGACGGGTGAAGTCCGCTTATCCGTCACTTGACGTGGTGGTGGGCAATGTGGCTACCGAGGAAGGGGCGCGGGACCTGGTGAAGGCCGGGGCCGACGGCGTCAAGGTCGGTATCGGGCCGGGCTCCATCTGTACGACCCGCATTGTGGCGGGCGTGGGAGTGCCGCAGCTCAGCGCCATTTACAACGCCAGCCTGGGACTCAAAGGTTCGGGCGCCACGCTGATCGCCGACGGCGGCTTGCGCTATTCCGGTGATGTCGTAAAGGCCCTCGCGGCCGGCGGAGACTGCGTCATGTGCGGCTCGATGTTCGCCGGAACTGAGGAATCTCCCGGAGAGACCATCATCTACAGCGGCCGTAAGTTCAAGGCTTACAGGGGCATGGGATCCATCGATGCCATGGCGGCCGGGTCGAAGGACCGGTATTTCCAGGACGACAAGGTGGAACTCAAGAAACTGGTGCCGGAAGGCATCGTAGGCCGGGTTCCGTACAAGGGAACGCTTTCCGAGACGATCTACCAGCTGGTGGGTGGCCTGCGCTCCGGTATGGGATACTGCGGTGCAAAAGACCTGGATGCCCTGAAGAAGGCCAAGTTCGTCCGCGTGACGGCCAGCGGCATGGCCGAAAGCCATCCGCACGACATTACCATTACCAAGGAAACGCCTAACTACTCGCGGGGTGAATAAGATACTGATTCTTGATTTCGGATCGCAGGTGACGCAACTTATCGGCCGCCGTCTGCGGGAGATCAATGTCTACTGCGAGATCTATCCCTACAACAAGATGCCGGCCCTGGATGATACGGTAAAAGGGGTCATCCTGTCCGGCAGTCCCTGCTCTGTCCGGGATGCGGGCGCACCGCAGCTGGATCTCGCCCTCGTCAAGGGAAAACGTCCGCTGCTCGGTATCTGCTACGGGGCCCAGTATATCGCCCACTGCTGCGGGGGCAAGGTCGAAGGCTCCCTCGCCCGCGAATATGGCCGGGCCATGCTGGATGTCCTCCGTCCCGATTCTCCGCTGCTGGAGGGGGTGAGTCTGCATACGCAGGTGTGGATGTCCCACGGTGACACGATTTCCCGTCTTCCCGACGGGGCCGAAGTGATCGCCTCCACTCCCGAGGTCCCTTTCGCCGCCTACCAGATTGCCGGTGAACAGACCTATGCCGTCCAGTTTCATCCGGAGGTCTTCCATACCGTGGAAGGTGCCCGGATCCTTTCCAATTTCGCCCTCGGCATCTGCGGATGCAAAGGTGACTGGACGCCGGATTCCTTCATTGAAACGACGGTGGCGGATCTCCGCGCCAAACTGGGGGACGACAAGGTCATCCTCGGTTTGAGCGGCGGCGTGGACTCCACCGTGGCAGGCGTCTTGCTGAACAAGGCCGTCGGACATAACCTGACCTGTATCTTCGTCAACAACGGCCTGCTCCGGAAAAACGAATTCGAATCTGTCCTCGAGTCGTACCGGGACATGGGGCTCAACGTTATCGGTGCCGATGCGTCGCAGGCTTTCCTGGAGGCCCTCTCCGGGGTTTCCGAACCCGAAGCCAAGCGGAAAATCATCGGAAAGCTTTTTATCGAGACGTTCGACCGTTATGCCCGCGGTATTGAAAACGCCCGCTGGCTGGCCCAGGGGACCATTTATCCCGATGTGATTGAATCTGCCGGCATCCCCGGCATCGCCTCCAAGATCAAGTCCCACCACAACGTGGGCGGGCTGCCGGAGGAAATGCACCTGAAGGTCGTCGAACCGCTCAGGATGTTGTTCAAGGATGAAGTCCGCCGCGTGGGCCGCGCCCTCGGCATCAAGGAAGAACTGGTCGGACGCCATCCTTTCCCGGGCCCCTCCCTTGCCGTCCGCATCCTCGGGGATGTGACCGAAGAGAAACTCCGGGTCCTGCGTGAGGCGGATGACATTTTCATCCGGGGACTCCGCAGCTATGACTGCACCGGCATGGGATTCCCGTCCGCTTCCGATCCCAGGGTCATGGCGACGAATCTGTACGATGCCATCTGGCAGGCAGGGGTCATCCTCCTTCCCGTCAGGAGTGTCGGCGTGATGGGGGACGAGCGCACCTATGAGCATCCGGTCGCCCTGCGCGCCGTGGTGTCCACTGATGCCATGACGGCCGACTGGTTCCCGCTTCCGTACGATTTCCTGTCGGACATCTCCAACGAAATCATCAACAAGGTGCGCGGTGTCAATCGGGTCGTTTACGACATCTCCTCCAAACCACCGGCAACCATCGAATGGGAATAAAATGATCATTAACAAATTATAATTACAGAACATGACTACAAGTAACGTTCGTCCCGCGGAAATGGAGCGGATTACGACTGCCGGACAGGCCCGGAAATTCATTGAAGAACAGATCAAGGAACTGCGTGAGCAGATCGGTGACAAGAAGGTGCTGCTTGCCCTGTCGGGCGGCGTCGATTCCTCGGTGGTCGCAGCGTTGCTGATCAAGGCGGTCGGCCGTCAGCTGGTCTCCGTCCATGTCAACCACGGCCTCCTTCGGAAAGGCGAGGCCGAGCAGGTCGTGCGTGTGTTCCGCGATGAGCTTAATGCCAATTTGGTGTACGTGGATGCCACGGACCGTTTCCTCGACAAGCTCGCTGGCGTGGCGGATCCGGAACAGAAGCGGAAGATCATCGGTGCGGAATTCATCCGCGTGTTCGAGGAAGAGGCCCGCAAGCTGGACGGCATCAGCTTCTTGGCCCAGGGAACCATCTACCCGGACATCGTGGAATCGGGTCCTGTCAAGTCCCACCACAACGTGGGCGGTCTGCCTGAAGACCTCCAGTTCGAACTTGTCGAGCCCATCAAGCTGCTCTACAAGGACGAAGTCCGCATCGTCGGAAAGGAACTGGGCTTGCCGGACAACATGGTTTTCCGCCAGCCGTTTCCGGGACCCGGCCTGGGCGTCCGCTGTACCGGCGCCATCACACGCGACCGTCTGGAGGCCCTTCGCGAAAGCGACGCCATCCTGCGCGAGGAGTTTGCGAAGAACGGCCTGGAAGGCAAGGTGTGGCAGTATTTCACCGTGGTCCCCGACTTTAAGTCAACGGGAATCAAGGACAACAAGCGCAGCTGGGACTGGCCGGTCATCATCCGTGCCGTGAATACCCGCGATGCGATGACGGCCACGATCGAGGAAATCCCTTACGAACTGCTTCACCACATCACCCAGCGCATCGTGACGGAGGTCCCTGGCGTGAACCGGGTGCTGTATGACCTGACACCGAAGCCGACGGGAACGATTGAGTGGGAATAGCGCTGTCATGGTAAGGCCGCACCCGGGCGGCCTGTAGAGCGATTGCCCGTCTATACCCTTCTGGGGTGGACGGGCATCCATTCCTTACAGTATATATATTAATTCTTAGTCTGCTGGGGGAGCAACTCCTTTTTTGCTGAAGGCGTTGAGCCGTGGCATTTTTCTGAAGGAATTATTCTTGGAAAATTCGCTCAGGCTATTGCATTTCCAGAAAAAAGTCGTACATTTGCAGTCCCGTTTGGGAAATTGAGATATGGTGTAATGGTAGCACTACAGATTCTGGCTCTGTCAGTGAGGGTTCGAGTCCTTCTATCTCAACAGAAAATCAGCCTTCGTCAAGCTGATTTTTATTTTGAAACAACGACGGCGGGGTAGCTCAGCTGGTTAGAGCGTCGGATTCATAATCCGGAGGTCGTGGGATCGTGACCCACTCCCGCTACCAATACTGAAAACGTCGAAACTCTCTATATATGCCCGTCACTGTTCCTAGTGATGGTTTTTTATTATCTATCAACCTACGGACACTTCTATCGACCGGATGCGGTTATTGCCAAAGTCACAATGGACAACCTGTTTCTGCCCTGCTTCGTAGGCAAAGAGCATCTTGGGCAGCGCCGTTATCAGGGAATCCAGCCACTGGTCGCCCTCGTCCTCGGAAACGGGGCAATAAATCCACTCAATGCCGTGCTCCCTGAGTGCCTTCACCAAATCTGCCGGGTAGGGTTTCTCCGACACATTGACGCAGAACTGGACACCGCCCCAGATGTAGGGGTTGTCCAGCAGGTGCAAGGTCGGGTATTCCCGTGCCGCTATGGATGCGAAGGTGTAGGATTTCATCGGCTATTTAACGTTGGTCTCGATATGGAAGTTGGCGTATATGCCGCTGCTCTGGGCCAAATCTTTGTACTCTTCCGAATAATTGGAGCAGAACAATCCTCCCGTGCCGGAAATAAGCTCCTCAAACTCGGAAACGGGGTGCTTGCCATCGGGGAACGTATACTTGTAGTGCTCGTTCACATTATAGCCACTCCAGGAAGTCCATTCCTGATTGTCCCGGCTCATTTGAAGTTTGTGGGGCCAGATTCTGATTGACATCGAGTGACGGTTGAATGCACCTTCCTCGTGGGCCCCTTCATGTGAACTCAGATACACGTGTACTCTGGCTTTGAAAGAATTGGGAGCCGTAATCATCGTGATGGCCACCTGGATGGCACGCCACTGATCGGAGTACTTCTCCACCGGGATTTCCTCAAGGAATTTGATGAGGCCCTTTTTTACGGTTTCGGGCAATTTGTCGAGTTTATCCATGGGTAGCTTGCTTTAGATGGCGCAAATATAATGGAAGCTTGTGCCAAACTATTGCCGAATGGTGAAAAATATTCTGTATGGCAGCTGACCGCTAATGGCTTGTCGATGACAGGCAGACCGTCTCCTGCGGAAATAGGTCAGGTCACCTCCGGCGCTTTGCACAGCGGCGTTTTTTTCTGTGTTTGCGGATAATATGTATCTTTGTGGGAGTTAATCCTGTAATTTGCTTTGGAAAATGGTACCTGTTAGTTCTCTCATCATGATGGCGGTTTGCGCCCTTCTGGGATTCGCCGTTCCTCTGGCGTTGTCCTGGTGGCTGGTTCGAAAGTATAAGGTCCGTCCCGCGGTCATCCTGATCGGTGCGGGTGTGTTTGTCGTATTTGCACTGGTCCTGGAATCTGCGGTGCATCAGGTGGTGCTCAAGGGGCCCGGCGGCCAGGCCATTCTGGGGAACACGTGGTATTATGCGCTGTATGGGGGACTTATGGCTGGATTGTTCGAGGAAACCGGACGCTTCCTTTCGATGAAATATCTCCTGAAGAAAGAGCCTTCGGACGCCCTGACCGGTGCTGCTTACGGGGTCGGACATGGCGGCGCAGAGATGATATTGGTGTTCGGCTTTACCATGGTGAGTAACCTGGTCCTGTCGGTCATGATCAATACGGGACAGGCGGAATCGATCCTTTCCTCCGCCCCAGGCGAAGCCCGGGAGCAGATAGCGGCGCAGTTCGCCCAGTTGCAGGAACTCCGCGCCGGTACCCTGCTGACAGGTGTCTGGGAACGTCTTTCCGCCCTGATCCTGCACGTGGGTTTGTCCCTGATGGTCTGGACGGCCGTCCGGAAGGGAGGGCGCTGGCTCTGGCTCTTCCCGGCCGCCATCCTGCTTCATTCCCTGGTGGATGCCTGTGCCGTGGTCCTCGTAAAAAACGCGGACATGCTGGTAGTGGAACTCATCGTGTTCGCGCTGGCCGTAGCCATCGGTACGGCCGGATTCATGCTGGCGAGGAATCTTTCCAGGAACGATACGGTATGAAAAAACCGGCAGCAGTCCCATCGGGGGACGACCGCCGGTTTTCCTGGTGTCCGGAACGGACCTAGAACTGCAGGGCAAAGGACATGCCGGCAGCCGGCTGCGTGCCGGTTGCGGTCTGGACGATGTTCACGGAAGGACGCAGGGTGGCATTGACGGCATGCCGGCTCTGGAGGTCCTGATAATACATGTTCTTCACTTTGGCGATCTTGGATGCATCGACGGCAGAGCAGATTCCGAGGACCAGTTCGGCGACGCCGGCACCGATGAGGATGCCGAGATCCCTGATGGCGGCATTCTTGTTCTTGCAGATCAGCTCATTTTTGTCATCCAGGACGAGTTTCCCGTTTGCGTCTCTTTCAAACTGGTCGATCATGTCATTTGCGGCGAAGTTGCCGACGACGGAAAGCGCAATGCTGCCGCCCAGGAAGGCCAAACCGCGACCGTTTTCACGGCAGACGAACTGTCCGAGGCCAGGCACAGCCAGGGAGGAAAGTGCGGACCAGGTCCGGGAATACGGATCCCCTGCGGTCTTCGTGTAGGTCTGTCCTTTGTAGAGCTGTTTCAACTCCTTGTAGGACATGCCGGGTTCAATCCGATAACTTGCGACCGTTTGTGCGGAAACAGCCGTGGTGGCGAGGGCCATCGCCAAAATGAGGAGAAAACGTTTCATTGTGTTACTGATTTAAAAAAAAGATTCCATAGTTTTGCGCTGCAAAATAACGGAAAATAATTTGGAATATCAAAAAAAAAGGTTACTAAAAGTGCTGCGCCACGGGCTTCTGGGGCAGGTTCCGGTTGCGTTTTGTCTTCTGGAATGATCCCTTTTTTGAAGAGAGATTTTACATTTTCGTTAAAAATTGTCATCTTTGCGCGGAAATACAGAAGAATTGAAACAAGAACCTGTCAATAAGCTTCTCGAGAAGAGCTTTCAAACCCACTGGAACCGTCCCGCCCTGTCCAATTACCAGGGCGAAACCCTCTTGTACCGCGACCTGGCCCGGAGCATCGCGAAAATGCACCTGGCCTATTCCCATTATGGAATCGTGCCCGGCGACAAGGTCGTAATCTGCTCGCGGAACCAGACCCACTGGGCGGTCTGCTTCCTGGCTGCCATGACCTACGGGGCCGTTCCGGTCCCGCTGCTGCACGAATTCAAACCGGGGAACATCCATTATCTGGTGAACCATTCCGGCGCCAAGTTGCTGTTTGTGGAACATCAGATCTGGGACGGCCTGACGGCGGAGGACATGCCCGAACTGACGGCGGTCATCCAGATGGAGGACTACCGGCTCCTGTATGTCCGGGAAGGGACGGCGGAGGTAATCCGTCCGCAGCTGGAGAAATGGTTCAAGGAAAAGTATCCGGAGGGGTTCCGTCCTTCCGACATCTGCTATTATGAGGATAAGCCGGATGAGCTGGCGATTTTGAGTTACACTTCCGGGACATCCGGTTTTTCCAAAGGGGTGATGATCCCTTACCGGGCGGTGTGGTCCAACGTGGATTTCATGCATGCCGCCCTGCCGATGATCGGAAGTGCTTCGGAAGTCGTTTCGATCCTTCCGGCCGCCCACATGTACGGGATGATGTTCGAATTCTTCTTTGAGATGGTGATGGGGTGCCATGTGCATTTCCTGAACAAGGCGCCCAGCCCCAAAGTCATCGCGGAGGCTTTCGCGGAAATCCGTCCCCAGGTCGTGTATGCCGTTCCGCTGATCGTCGAGAAAATCTACAAGTCCCTGCTGCGGACCTGTCCCGACGGGGAGACGCTGTGCAAGGCCCTCGTGGATTTCTTCGGGGGTAATTTTGAGGAAATCATCATCGGCGGCGCCCCCCTCAATCCCGAGGTTGAGCGGACGCTCCGCAAGATCCGTTTCCCTTTCACCATCGGCTACGGCATGACGGAATGCGCTCCGATCATTTCCTATTCACGCTGGTTCGACGGTCGGCTGTTTTCATGCGGCACCGTCGCCCCCCATATGGAAATCCGGATCGATTCAGTTGCCCCCCACCTGATTCCCGGAGAAGTGCAGGTGAGGGGCAAGAATGTGTTCCTCGGCTATTACAAACGTCCCGCCGCCACGCAGGAGGTCTTCACGGAGGACGGCTGGTTCCGGACCGGGGACGTGGGCATTCTCGACAGCGAAGGGTATCTGTACCTGCGCGGACGCACCAAGTGCATGATCCTCGGCGCTTCCGGTCAGAACATCTATCCCGAAGAAATCGAGGCGGTCCTGAACAACATGCCGTATGTGATCCATTCCCTCGTCGTGGAGGATGACCGGAAACTGGTGGGACTGATCTATCCCGACTACCGCCAGGCGGACCAGCACGGACTTGGAGCGAAAGAACTGAAGGAACTGCTTTCCGAGGGGCTTCCGGAAGTCAACAAGCGCCTGCCGAATTATTCCCGGATCGCATATCTGGAACTGATGCCTGAGGATTTCGAAATGACACCGAAAGGCAGCATCAAGCGCTATCTGTACCAGCGGAACCGGCCGGCATAGAATCAGAACTCAGTTTCCCCGCCCCATTGGGGGCCATCCTGGCTGCGGGGCCGTGCATGCGTCGCTGCATGGCCGCATCGGCTTTCCTTCGGACCTCGCGTTAAGGGCGGCGGACAGATGCGGCATGACGTTAATTTGATTTGTTTTATTATTTTTGCATTCAGGAATGAAAGACATGCGCACAGAAACTCCATCCGTGACCGAAGAAATGGTCAGGCGCCTGAATGCGGGCGAGATAGATGCCTTTAACGACATCTATCATGCTACGTATGTGTATCTGTGCTGCGTGGCCGCTTATTATGTTCATAGCCGCCAGGCGGCTACCAGTGTTGTCAATGATGTTTTCCTCGCCTTCTGGGAACACCGCGGGGATATCCAGTATCCGCCCCTGCCGTACTTGCGGCGGGCGGTACGGAACCAGAGTGTGAGCTATCTCCGTTCCTCCCTGTTCAAGGAGGAGATGTCGACCGTCCATGAAGAGGCAGCGTGGGATTTCCTGGAGAATCACCTGCTGTCCAGTGACAATCCCCTGCAGGATATCGAGAACAATGAAATGTGGGGGATCATCTCCGGGGTGGTCGAATCACTGCCGCCCCGTTGCCGTGAGGTTTTCAAGCGGTGCCTGTTCGAAGGAAAAACCTATTCCGAGGTGGCGGAGGAAATGGGAATCAGCGCTTCGACGGCGCGCGTGCATCTGAGAAACGCCGTCAACCGTCTTCGTGAGGAGCTCGACGCCCCGCTGTTCGTGGCGCTGCTGCTGCTCATCTGGTAAAAATCTATTCTTTTTTAAACACTTCCGGATGTTTTTGCGTATGGATGGTTAGAACTACCCATACGCCCCTCTATGTACCATTTTCAGTCAACCCAGCAACTGAGGAAAGATATTGATGCCTATCTGAAGGACCGGTGTTCGCATGACGATGCCGTTTCCCTGCTGGAATATCTTTCGACAGACGCCGAAGCGGAAAAGCTTTTCAAGCAGGTGTCTGCATTCCGGGCTATGTCCGAAGCCCATTTCTTCGCCCGGCAGGAGAAACCCTCCCTCCGGAAAATCCACCGAAGGATCGGAAAGGCTCAAGGCCACACCGTGTCTTTCTGGATAGCGACCGTCGCTGCCGCCGTCGCCGCGCTGCTGCTGGTCAACAGCCTGGTACTATTGAGGAAGAACAGGGAAGTAACAGAGACATATACTCAGGTTACGTCTCCGTATGTCATCCGGGTTCCGGAGGGAAGCCGAACGACGGTTTCGCTTCCGGACGGAACGCTGGTAACGTTGAATTCCGGTTCTTCCATCGTCTACAACCATGATTTCGGAATTTTCGACAGGAAGGTGGAACTCAAGGGAGAAGGCTATTTCGAGGTGGCAAAGGACCTCGGGAAACCTTTTTCCGTGCACGTAGACAAAATGACCGTCGAGGTGACCGGCACGACGTTCAATGTCAATGCGTATGACGATGAGGAGTACATCCTGGTATCCCTGCTTGAAGGGCGGGTCAATCTCAGCAACGGACGGGGTGTTACGATGGCGCTGTACCAGAATGAGGTAGCCAGTTTCAACCGTCGCTCCGGCCAGTTCACGAAGAAACATGCGGAGGTAAAAAACAGTGCGGACTGGGTCGATGGCGGATTCACGTTCGAGAACACGCCCTTCACGACGATTGCTCACCGCCTGGAGCGGAAATTCAACATCCGGATCATCATCGAGAGCGAACGCTTGAAGAAGCAATATTATACGGCTACCTTCTCGGCGGAGAAGAGTGTCTATGACATCCTCCGGGAAATCGATGTCGAGAACCAGTATACCTGGCGCGAGACGGACGGCGGCCTGATCATTTCCGAAAAAACCAACAACCACTAATTTATTAACCAATAAACAACACGTTATGAAGCAGCATTTCTCAAAACGGTTTGTTGCCCTCTGCCTGGTTTTGACGGGATTCCTATCCTGTGTGAGTCTTTTCGCACAGGAAAGGCGTACCATTACCCTGTCGGAGAACAACATCACGCTGAAAGAAGCGTTTGACGCCATCGAGCGCCAAAGTGACTACACCTTCATCATTCGGAACAATGACGTGGATCTTTCCACCCGGGTTTCCGTGCAGGTCAGGAATGCCGGTATCGATGAGGCGCTCCGGCAGATCCTGAGGGGAAAAGGTATCAGCTATGAAGTGCATGATACCCGTGTTTCGATTTTCTCCCCGACCGCTCCCGCCAGCGGGCAGGGAACTATCCATGTGTCCGGTACGGTCCGCGATACCGGAGGGAATCCCATTCCGGGCGCGACAGTCTATGTCAGCGGAACCCAGAACGGAACGTATTCTGACGTCAATGGCGCATGGGCGCTGGAACTCACGTCCGCACAGTCCGAACTCCAGATATCCTGCATCGGCTACAAGACGGTGGAGATGGTTCCCGGTTCGCAGCGTGTGCTTCATATCGTGCTGGAAGAAGAGACTTCCTTCCTGGAAGAAACCGTTGTGATCGGTTACGGTACCGTCCGCAAGAGCGACCTGACGGGTTCCGTGGCTTCGGTCAGCGGTGAGGAAATGACCAAGACGGCGACCGGCGATCCTCTTTCTGCGCTGCAGGGACGTGCCGCCGGTGTCCAGATTATCACGAATACGGGTTCTCCTTCCGCGACGGCGGAAATCAAGATCCGCGGTACGGGCTCCCCGAACGGATCCGCTCCGCTGTATGTCGTGGACGGTTTCCCGATGAACGACATCGATTATCTGTCCCCGAACGACATTTCTTCCATTGAGATCCTCAAGGATGCCTCCGCTTCGGCTATCTACGGATCCCGCGGTGCCAACGGTGTCGTGATGATCACGACCAAGCAGGCCAAGTCCGGGTCTCTGAAGATCGACGCCAAGGCCGAATTCGGTTTCCAGTCGACTCCACGGAAGCCGCAGATGCTGTCATCTTCCCAATATGCAGAAATGACCAACCTGGCACTCGCCAATACGGGCCAGGATCCTGTCTATGCCAATCCGTCGAACATGATGTATGATACGGACTGGTTCAACGAGGTGATGCAAGTCGGTAAATACCAGGACTACAACCTGACCTTCTCCGGCGGTTCCGACAAGATCTCCCATGTGTTCAGTGCCAATTACCTGAACCGGGAGGGTACAGTCAAGTCCACGGCTTTCGAACGGCTGAACCTGAACATGAACGGTCAGTACAAGCCGCTGTCCTGGCTGACATTCCGGGCTTCCGTCTCGGGCTCCTTCTCCAAGACCAATTCCCTGGGTGCCAACGGTACCAACAACAATTCCATCTTCCTGTCTTCCCTGATCGCCCCGCCCGACATCCCGGTGTGGAATGACGTGACGAATTACTATACAGGTATCACGGCGATCCGTCTGGCCAACCCGGTGGGCGCGATCTCCAGGAACTACGGCAAGACCAACAGCAACAACCTGATCGGGAATTTCAGCGCGGATGTGAAACTCCTGAAGGACCTGACATTCACTTCCCGTTTCGGATACCGCTACAATATCGCCCTGGGATCCGGATTCACTCCGATCTATTTCGAGACCTCCAACATCGCCAGCGGCAACACCTCGACCAGCCGTACGACCCGGTTCTCCACGGACTGGACCTGGGAAAACATATTGAACTATACAAAGAAGTTCAACAAAAACCACGAACTGTCTGTGATGGCGGCCATGTCCGTCCGGGATTTCTATACGGAGAACTACGTAGGAACCAAGAAATACCTTCCGAGCGAGGAGCCGGAATTCCGGTATTTCAACGCTGCTTCCGATACCTCTCCTTCGCTGACGGGTGAGGCAAGCGCACTCGGCATGCTCTCCTATCTCGGCCGTGTCAACTATTCCCTGCTGAACCGTTACCTGTTCACGTTCTCCTTCCGTGCGGACGGATCATCCCGTTTCATCGGCAGCAACCGCTGGGGATATTTCCCTTCCGGCGCCTTTGCGTGGAAGATTTCCGAAGAGCCGTTCTTCAAGAACCTAGGCCTGCGGAATGTCGACAACGTGAAACTCCGCCTCGGCTGGGGCCAGATCGGTAACGAGCGCATCAGCGGTTACTATCCTTACCAGACGAATATTTCCCAGGGCCAGTACTACAACCTCGGCGAGGACAAGACCCGTATCAACGGTGCGACGCCTTCCGGTCTCGGAAACAAGGAACTGATGTGGGAAACTTCCGAACAGTCCAACATCGGTCTCGACCTGGGCTTCCTCGGGAACCGCCTGACGGCGACGATCGACGCCTATATCCGCAAGACCGACAACATCCTTCTGAGGGAGAGCGTCCCGAGAGTTTCGGGTACGGCCAACCTGATGCGGAATGTCGGCGGTATGGAGAACAGGGGTATCGAGCTGACTATCGGCTGGAAGGATGACGTCGGGGACTTCTCCTACAGCGTTGACGGAAACGTCTCCTTCGTGAAGAACAAGGTGAAGAACCTCGGCTCTTCCGGAGTCCTCCAGAGCGGATTCTCCTATGACAACGCCCTGATTGATTTCTCCGGCCAGTTCAGCAACATCATCCGTTCCTATGTCGACCTCCCGTATGCCCAGTTCTATGGCTACGAATTCCTCGGTATTTTCCAGAACCAGGCTGAAATCGACGGTTACAAGAACAGCGAAGGGAAGGTGATCATGCCGGATGCCAAACCGGGCGACTCGAAGTTCAAGGACCAGGACGATGACGGCAAGATCAATGCGAATGACGTGGTCCTGATCGGCGATCCCAACCCGGATGCCGTATTCGGCCTCAATTTCAGCGCCGCATACAAGGGCTTCGACATCTCCATGCTGTTCCAGGGAACTGTGGGCAACGATATCTTCAATGCGTCCAAGTTCTATTTTGAGAAATTCGACGGACGGCAGAATACGCTGGCCCGTTCCTACAAGGCCGGATGGAATGGACAGGGCTCGACCAACTCGGTTCCGATCACGCTGGCCGATGCCGGCGGCGGTGCCGCGCGGAACAACCTGAACTGGGCCTCTTCGACGATGTACATTGAAAACGGATCGTATTTCCGCCTGAAGAACCTCCAGGTCGGCTATACTTTCAAGCCGTTCTATTCCGTGGGACAGAAGATCGGCGTGCGGGCCTATGTCTCCGCCCAGAACCTGCTCACTCTCACGAAGTACTCCGGCCTGGATCCGGAAGTCCCTGACAATGGGGTGGATCGCGGTCAGTATCCCCAGCCCCGTACTTTCATCCTTGGTTTGAACATCACCCTTTAATTGTCCACGATCATGAAACACCCTATTATACTGATGATATCAGCTGCAGGATTTCTCCTGAGCGCATGTACCGGCGTGCTGGACAAGAAGCCCCTTGTCACCCTGGCAGTTGAGAATTACTATACCACGGAAGAACAAGCGTATACGGCCATCATCGGCCTGTACCACACGATCAAGATCGGTGAGATCGGAACCTACCATTACATCCATGTGGGTGACAACCTCTCGGATGATACCGAAATCGGCAATTCGCGTTCTGACGGCGTGAAGTGGGCCGGTAACGAGCTCACCATGATGCGCTACGACATCCTGCCGACCAACCAGTATTCGGGCAACTACCTCTGGAATTATTACTTCAGTACGATTACCAGCGCGAACTATGCCATCGAGAACATTTCCAAGAATGACATTCCCAACGCCGCACGGTACATCGCCGAAGCCAAATTCCTCCGCAGTTTCGCCTATTTCGACCTGACCCGCCAGTTCGGCGGACTCCCGCTGGTGGACCATATCCTCTCCTATGAGGAGTATTTCACCCCGCGTTCTTCCGAGGAAGATACCTGGCAGTTCGTGGAGCAGGGATTCCTGGAGGCCATCGAGGACCTTCCCGTCGCCTGGGAAAGCGCCAGCATCGGCAGGGCGACGAAGGGCGCTGCCATGGCTATGCTTGCCCGCACGTATATCTATCATGCCAGCTACAACAAGAATCCGGAGACCTGGCAGAAGGCATACGACACGATCAAGGAGATCGAGCGTGCCGGCTATTTCCGGTTGGAATCCAATTTCGCCCATATCTTCGACATGGACAACCAGAACGGGCCCGAGTGCTGCTTCTCCATCCAGTTCGCGACCTCCCATACCGGATGGGGAAATGCCAATGACGGATACAATTCCGCGTTCTACGGCCATGATTTCGGTATTACGACAACAGACCTCGACCCCAATGCGACCTCGCTCCACGACTATTACGGGGAAGATATCTATGATTTCGTCTACAACAAGATGCTGGAAGAATTCCCCTGGAACGTCAATGACGACGGTTCGCCCAAGGCATATCTGAAAAAGTGGACGGGATGGTCCCTGCATTGCCCGACCCTGGACCTGGTCAATGCCTTCGAGCCCGGCGACCCGCGCCTGGAGGCGACGGTCATTGCTCCGAACGAGTTCTATGACGGTCACACGCATTTCAATCTCTCTTCCTATTCCAGATACCAGGGGAAGAAAGAGTATGTCCCGTTCGAGTACCGTACGGAAGAGTCCAATGAAGACGACCTCCCGCGCAACCAGATCGTCCTCCGGTACGCCAACATCCTGCTCTATATGGCCGAAGCCTGCAATGAGCTCGGGAAGACCGCCGAAGCGCTGGATTACCTGGAGATGGTCCGGGGACGCGCCCGGAGCAATTCTTCCGACCCGAACGTCCTCCCCAAAGTGACCACCACGAACCAGGAGGAGCTCCGCCAGGCCATTTATCATGAGCGCCGCGTGGAACTTGCCCTGGAATATGACCGGTATTTCGACCTGGCCCGAACCGGAAGGCTCTATGATACGATGAAGGCATACTACGCCAAGTATGCGAATGACCGTTCCAAACTGGAGAAGGGCAAGAATGTCCAGCCGTATCACAACCATATGCCGATTCCGTCCCGGGCCATCGACGCCTCCCTGTATAACGGCGTCTACACTTTGGATCAGAATCCAGGTTATTGATAAGTGATTGGGATGAGGCGTGTTAATAATGGTTAGGGAAGGGGATGTATTCTGGGAACGAACCGAAGAATACATCCTCTTCAAAAATAAAACGAACCCAATGAAGAGAATCTTGATTGCCGGCATCGCCGGTTTGTTGGCGCTCTCTCCTCTGAATGGCGCCGTCAACAAGGTCCGCGGAACCGTCGAGGCTTCCCGCCTGTCCGAATACCCGGTAAGTCCCTACATTTTCGGGAATTTCGTAGAAGCCGGTTTCGGACGGCAAGTCAGCGGAATGTGGTCGGAAATGATCTACAACCGCAGTTTCGAACTCCCGGAATCCATCATTTCCTTCGGTGACATGGAGCCCACCGTACAATGGTGGATGTTTCCCCCGGAGATGTACAATTCCAACGCCCCGTTCTGGCACAGCGGCTATGAAGAGTGCGACTGGGAAGTGACGGACCCCCAGTTGATGACCCTGTCCCGGATTATCGGTGCAGAATCGTACAAGGGACTCGGATCGCTCCAGATGACCAAACCCAATGAACAGCGGGCCGGCATTATCCAGAAGGGAATCTACTTCGAATCCGGCAAGAGCTATTCGTTCGACCTGCTGGCCGGTATCCGGCAGACCTACCCGAAACTGACCCGCTCCATCCCTGGCTTCAAGCCGCTGGACACGGAAGAAATCCGGAAGCCGTTCGAGGTAATCATCCGGGAAGAAGCGGATCCCTCCCACATCCTGTTCCAGTACTCGTTTGAGGTAATGGCGACCCAGGAGCACCATACCTGCATCATTCCGGACCTCCATTTCACCGGACGGGTCTGCGTGGAACTCAGCTATGAATGGAAAGGGAACATGTGCCTGTCCTGCGTTTCGCTCATGCCGACGGACAACATCCATGGCTGGCGGAAGGATGTCGTGCAGCTCCTGAAAGAGATGCGGGTACCGGTCCTGCGGTATCCGGGCGGATGCTATGCCAGCTTCTTCGACTGGCGTAAATACGTCGGACCGAGGGACTTGCGTCCTACTTCCTACAGCTATTACTGGGGCGGCTTCGATGATAACGACGCCTCTATCGATGAATTCCTGCAGCTTTGCGACGAGGTAGGATGCGAACCGGAAATCTGCATCAACATGATGACCAGCACTCCCTTCAAGGCGGCGGAATTCGTGGAATACCTGAACGGGCCTGACGATTCCCCGATGGGACGTTTCCGCCAGGAGAACGGCGTCAAGCGGAACCGGAAAGTCCGCATCTTCGAGATGGACAACGAGGCGGGCCGCAAGTGGTCGCCGCTCCAGTACGCCTATGCCTGCGTGGATTTCGCCAAGGCCATGAAGGCTGTCGATCCCGATATCGAACTGATGATGATGACCTATTCATTCTCCAACAGCGAGTATTACATCGACCAGCAGCTGGAAATCGCCGGCCCTTACGTGGATTACATCATCGCCCGGAACGGAGGGCCTCAGTTCGTTTCCCGGACCCTGGCCAAGATCCGGGCGTACAATGAAAAGCACGGAACCCATATCAAACTGACCAACACCGAGTGGCTTTCCCCTTCGGCATCACCGGAACCGTTTGACGATCCGGCTATTCCGCAGTTCCACGCCTGGCGTCCCAAGACGGAGCCGGATTACCGCGCCGTCCTGTCCTTCCGGCAGATCCGCTGGTTCTATGCGCTGAACGGGGCTGCCCGGCTGATGGACTACCTCTCTTATGGCGGCGAATACTACCTGGCCAATTTCAACAATTGCGTCAATACCTGGGGACAGAATGTCATCGAAGCGTCAAAGGAAGGGGCCTGGCTGTCCCCGATGGGAGAAGTCTTCAAGTTCTTCGCTTCCCGCGAGGACCGGTATCCGCTGGCGACTTCCATGACGGATACCATGAATGCGCGGGTCCAGCAGCAGCGGACGGTCTACAATGCGGCCGAAACGGAAATGGATTTCCCCCTGATCGTGAATCTCCGTTCGGAGAACGATTTCCTGAAAATGGTCGCCTGTGAATCGGACCGCGGCATCCATGTGTATTTCACGAACAAGTCCCGGGAGGACGTGTCGCTGGACCTGACAGTTCCCAAGGGATACAAGATTGAGAAAATTGAGTATCTTTGTGCACCGGACCGCCTGTCAAGGACGTATTTGGACCACTCCGACCTGGTTCGTGGGGAAAGGGCGTTGAGAAGTGCGAAGAAGATTCCCGTCGGTCCGCTTTCTCTCAACCGGATCGTTTTTGTCAAACAATAATCTATAACGGAACATACATATGCTGACGCACGGAAAATACCTGATCTTTGCCGCCGTCCTGGCCGTGGTGTCCGCCTGCCAGGGAAAGCCGGCCGTCGAATACAAGCAGGCCGCCGAGCCTCTGTTCATCGATCCCGTCTATAATGGATCGACCGATCCGATGGTCTGTTACAATCCGGTGACGAAAACCTATTACATGTATTACACGAGCCGCCGTTCCAATGTTCCGGGACTCGGAGGGATCGAGTCGGTCCACGGTTCACCGATCGGCATGGCGGAATCCCGGGACGGAGGTGCCACCTGGACGTACATCGGCGATGCCGAGATCGACTACCATCCGGACGAAAACCCGACCTACTGGGCTCCCGAGGTGATCTGGAGCGGGGGAGAGTTCCATATGTACCTGTCCTATGTCCCTGGGATTTTCGATACGTGGGAGCATCCCCGCGACATTGTCCATCTGACCAGTGCAGACGGACGGAGCTGGCACAAGCAGTCCGTTCTCGCGCTGTCGGATTACCGGGTCATCGATGCCTGTATCTATCCCAAACCGGATGGGGGATGGCGCCTGTGGTACAACAACGAGTCCGACGGCAAGAGCATCTATTATGCCGACAGTGACGACTTGTATCACTGGACCGACAAGGGGAAAGCCACTTCGGTCAATGTCAATGGTGAAGGCCCCAACGTGTTTGAACTGGGCGGGAAATATTTCATGATCGTGGATGAGTGGAAGGGACTCTCCGTCTTCTCCTCCGATGACATGGAAACCTGGACCAAACAGGAGGGGCGCTACCTGATCGACGGCAAGGAGGGGCAACGCCGTGGAAACCACGCGGATGTGGAGGTTGTGGACGGCCACGCCTACATGTTCTACTTCAGCGGTATCCGGGAAATCGACCCCGAAACGGGCGAGCCGGTCCGCCGCCGCGGCTCTGCCGTATATGTGGCAGAACTCAAGCTGGATGAGGGCGGACTGCTGTATTGCGACACCACGGAACCCTGCATGATCAACCTCATGGCAGACAAATAGGGTCCCTTCAGCGACGTTGATGTCTCCTTTCAGAAAAGAGGGGGCTGACTGATCATAGATTCTTCGGCAGGTAAACCTGCCTCAGAATGGCATAGGACTGTCATTGTGGCCTGGTCGTCATTTTGACCGGACTGTCATTCTGAACGAAGTGAGGAATCTTTTCAGTCAGTCCTCTCTTTTTTCTGTGCTTCTAATTTCCGGACAGTCAGTCCCTTGCGTTTTTCTCTTATAAAAAAGCGGAAACAAGGTGTTCAATGTTTTGAAAAAAAATTGTAAATTTGCGCCCCTGAACGATTATGAACAACAAAACAGAACACAGATTTCTTTTTCTTTTTCTTATTGCTTGCCGACAATGTAAGCGTTTGAAAAATAGTCTGTTGAGTGTTTTCCCGTAGAGAGGCTTTCGCCTCTTTTCGGTTTCTTTTTATCAGCAACCAATCTATTACCCATTTTACTACTAACACTATGAAACAGTTTTTGAAAAACTTTGCTGCATCCTGCCTTCTGGCGGGCGGATTCCTTGCCGGCGCCGGCGTTGCCGCCGCCGCCCCGGAAACCGTTTCCCCTGCCGGCAGCATGCAGGACAATGTCCGGGTAACCGGAACTGTCAAAGATGCCAACGGTGTTCCCATCCCTGGGGCAACTGTCTATGTAAAAGGAACTTCCAGGGGTGCTTATACGACCTCTGAGGGTACTTTTGAACTGTCTGGCCTGTCCGCTGGGGAAGTCCTTGAGGTTTCCTGCATCGGCTATACGACCGTAGAGGTTCCGATCGCCGGACAGCGCGTGTTCGACATCGTGCTGGAAGAGGAGACCTCCTTCCTGGAGGAGACCGTCGTCATCGGTTACGGCACCCAGCGCAAGGCTGATGTGACCAGCGCCGTGACGAGCGTCAAGTCCGAGGATTTCAATACCGGCCATGTCCTCGACGCCGGTGACCTGATCCAGGGTAAGGTGGCTGGCCTCACCATTGCCAACGGCAGCGGCGACCCGAGTTCCGTCTCCACCATCCGCCTGCGCGGTGTCATCTCCCTGGAAGGCAGCCAGACTCCGCTTGTGCTCGTCGACGGCATCGAAGGCAGCCTGGCTACGGTCGCTCCGGAAAGCATTGAGAGCATCGACGTCCTCAAGGACGCATCCGCGGCAGCTATCTACGGTACGCGCGGTGCCAACGGCGTCATCATCATCACGACCAAGAACGGACGCCGCGACGACAACGTGACGGTGACCTACTCCGGTTACGCCAGCCTTTCGAATTTCGCCAACACGCTCGAGTTCATGAACGTGGAGGACGTCCGTAAGGGCAACACCGACCTGAAGGACATGGGCTCCGAGACCGACTGGCTCAAGGAAATCTCCCGTAACGCCTTCTCCCACAACCACAACGTGAACATCAGCGGTGGTCTCAAGAACACGTCGTTCTATGCCGACTTCAATTACCGCGACACGGAAGGCACCATCATCGATACCTACCGTAAGAGCCTGAACCTGAATGCGGGCGTTTCCCAGTGGCTGTTCAACGACATCGTCAAGGTCGCCTTCGACATCCAGAGCCGCCAGGTGATGAGCGACATCGTCAGCTCTTCCACGGCCTATCACCAGGCTATCCTTCACAACCCTACGGAGCCCGTCATGAAAGACGGTTCCTACTATGAGAATTTCAGCGCCTCCAACTACTACAACCCGGTAGCCTATATCAAAGGCCGCGACGGTTACAGCAAGAGCAACCAGACCCGCATCACCGGAAACCTGACGCTGGAACCTGTCAAGGGATGGCAGACCAACCTGAAACTCGCCCTCGTGAACGCTGACGGCCTGTCCGACACGTTCCGCAACAAGGACGACTACCAGAACATCAACTATGGCTACACCGGCCAGGCGACCCTGAGCTATTCCGGTTCCCAACAGAAACTCATGGAACTGACGACCCGGTACGACAAGAACGCGGGCAAGCATCGTTTCAACGCCCTTGCCGGTTACAGTTACCAGTACGACGACTACAAGGGCTTCAGCGCCTACAACCGCGAGTTCCCGAACTATTTCTTCGGCACCAACAACATCGGCCTCGGCCGCGCCCTGAAAGAAGGCAATGCACAGATGAGCTCCAACCGCGTGGACAGCAAGCTGATCGGTTTCTTCGGCCGTATCAGCTACGGATATGACAACCGTTACAATGTCCTGGTGAGCCTCCGTCACGAGGGTTCCTCCAAGTTCGGCGCCAACCACAAGTGGGGTAACTTCCCCTCCGTTTCCGCCGGCTGGAACATCCATAACGAGGATTTCATGCGGAACATCTCCTGGATTGACGAACTCAAGCTCCGTGCAGGCTACGGCGTCACCGGCGTCATCCCGGGCGACTCCTACATGTCCCTTACCCGTTATGACTATGACGGTTACTATTTCTCCAACGGGAAGTGGCTGCCCGGCATGTCCATCGCTTCCAACCCGAACCCGGACCTGAAGTGGGAGAAATCTCGTGAGGTCAACCTCGGTCTCGACGGCCAGTTCCTGGGAGGCCGGCTGGGCTTCTCCCTCGACCTGTACAAGAAGACCACGAGCGACATGCTCTACTGGTACAGCGTCCCTACGCCTCCGAACCTCTACGACCAGACCCTCGCCAATGTCGGTGTCATGACAAACAAGGGTATCGAACTGGCCGTGAACATGATTCCGGTCCAGAAGAAAGATTTCCAGTGGGGTGTGGACCTGACCTTCTCGCACAATGCCAACCGTCTGGAAAGCCTTTCCAACGATCTCTATGAGACGGACAACTACCAGTACAACGGCGGCTTCGGCGACATCTCCTCTGCCCGTACGCACCGGATGGAAGTCGGCCAGCGGGTTGACCTCTGGTACGGCATCAAGTCCGTCGGCGTGTCCGAAAACGGCCTGTGGATGATCGAGAATCCGGAAACCGGCGAGGCTGAGGAATACATCGTGAAGATGGACAATAACGATACCTACTGCCAGGTTCTCGGACATGCCCTCCCTGACCTGTACTTCGGTATGAACCACAGCTTCAAGATCCATGGATTCGACCTGAACCTCCAGTTCACCGGACAGTTCGGCTTCAAGATCCTCAACGAGAACCGGGTCATGTATGAAAGCTACTACTTCACGCAGTACAACCACCTGAAGTCCCTGCTTGAAGCCCCGTATGCGGATGGCAACACCCTTTCCCGCAACATGAATTCCAAGCAGTGGACGAGCGCCCATCTGGAGAACGGCGACTTCCTCAAGCTGAAGAACGCCAGTGCCGGCTACACCTTCAACCTGAAGAACAGCAAGTACATCCAGTCCGCCCGCGTCTATGTGGCCGGAACGAACCTCTTCACCATTACCAAGTACTCCGGTCTGGATCCGGAACTCTCCAACAGCGATATGTGGTACTTTGGTCATGAGTATTCGACCAACTACCCGCCGGTGCGTACCTTCACCGTCGGCGTGAACCTCAAATTCGGCAACCGTAACGTCAAATAATTAGGAGAGACTGCTTTATGAAAAAGATTATCAATACTATCCTGATCGCCTGCGTGGCCGTCTTTTCTTCCTGCACCAACCTGGACGAGACCATCTACAGCCAGATTGCTGCCGAGAACTATGAGTTTACGGACGATGACATCCAGGCCATGCTCGCCTCCGCATACGATTACATCCACGGGGTCTATGCCGAATTCAACGGCATGGGTGACATCGAGGAATCCACCGATATGTGGTGCGTTCCTTCCCGCCTGGGAATCGGCTGGGGCAAATATTACATCCTGCTCCACAAGCACACGTTCAGCAACGGTATCAGCCACATGCGCAACTTCTACTCCAGCGCCTATTCGGCCATTTCGGAGTGCAACCGCATGATGGAAATGGATGCCATCAAGGGCAATGCCGTGACTTTCAATCAGCTGCGCTTCTTCCGCGCCCTGATGTACTATACCTTGTTCGACAATTTCCGCAACATCGGCCTCGACACCTCTTACATCCATCCGGACGGTTGGGTGCCCACCCAGGCCAAGCCGCAGGAGACTTGGGATTTCATCATCTCCGAGCTCAGCGCGATCAAGGGGAACTGCGGTGACGACAACGGTTTCGGCGTGGTGAACAATTACTGCGTCAACATGCTGCTCGCCAAGATGTACCTCAACCACAACGCCTGGTTCAACGATGACTCCGACCTTTCCTACTACCAGAAGGCCCTCGACGAGGTGGAAGCCGTGATCGCTTCCGGCAAATACGCCCTCGCGGCCAACTATTTGGACAACTTCAAGGCGGACATCTCCTCCAGCCCCGAGGTCATCCTCGCTTTCCCGTTCGAGTATCCTTATTCCTACGGTCTGGGCTGGGCCAGCCTCTGGCTTGCCAACAAGAACCGCCAGACCTACGGCTACACGAGCTGGGCGACCTCCGGTGCCGGTGCCATCCCGCAGTTCATCGCCACCTATGACAAGGACGACCAGCGCCTGACCGACACCTGGTTCTGGGGCCAGCAGTACGACCAGCAGGGCAAGGAGATCGAAGGCTGCAACTATACGATTGAATTCGGCAGCATCGACGGTGCTTACGAGTACGAAGGAGCCCGCTGCCACAAGTATGCGATCGGCAACGGCCCTCACGGAACCTATTCCACCGACCTTCCGGTCTTCCGCTATGCCGACGCCCTGATGATCAAGGCCGAGTGCCTCCTGCGACTGGGCAAGAACGAGGACGAGGCGGCCGAACTGGTCAGCCAGGTCCGTGCCCGCAACTTCTCCAGCGCTCCGGAGAAGGCCAAGGTCACCGCGGCCAAGCTCAAGGGCGGCAGCTGCTACGACTACGGTCTCCGCTACAACCTGAACATCATGGACGATCCCGCCAAGACGGAAGCCGGCCAGGTCAACGAGTGGGTTATCACCCATGAGGGCGGTGACGATATCATCCTCGGCGGCCTCCTCGACGAACTCGGATGGGAGTTCATGGGTGAGTGGCACCGCCGCCAGGACCTCATCCGCTTCAAGATGACCAACGGTCAGAATGTATGGAACGGCAAGTCCTGGTTCTGCAAGCACCGTGTCGAAACCATCGACAACGTGGATGACAACATCTTCCCGTTCTACAGCAGCACGCTGGATGCCAATACTTACCTGACGCAGAACCCGATCCGCAGCGTCAAGTAGCCTGAACACAACGAGACGGCCTGAAACAGATCCTTCCCCGGAAGCCTCTTTTCAGGCTGTCTTTTTTTATGTAAATTTGCACCATGAGACCTGTATTTTTCTATGTGCTGGCCCTGGAGGCCATCCTTTTCGGGAGCCTGTCCGCTTCCGCCCAGATCACGCCGCAGCGGCTCGAAGAAGACAAGTACCTGGCGAACGGCGTCCATCACAGCTATCATCCCGGCAACATCATCGACACGCCGGCTCCCAAGGGATATAAGCCCTTCTATATCAGTCATGCGGGCCGTCACGGCAGCCGGTATGACCTCGGAGATGGGGAGAATTTCACCCTGGTGGCGGAAACCCTTTCCAAGGCGGCCGGACAGGGACTCCTGACTGCGGACGGAGAGACTCTCCGGAAGGAAATTGACCTGATGAGGAAGGCTTCCGACGGCATGTGGGAGATGCTGACCCAGCGCGGCTGCCGGGAGCACCGGGAGATTGCCGCACGGATGATGGCGCGTTTTCCCGCCGTCTTTTCCTCCCGTCAGCGGAAAGAGGTGGACGCCGTCTCGAGCGTCGTGCCCCGCTGTATCCTTTCGATGACGAATTTCCTCCTGGAGGTGAGCCGGGAGCGTCCTTCCCTCAATATCCGTACGGATACCGGGGACCGGTACATGTATTACCTGATGCACTGGGACGGCCGGAACCGGAGCCGCCAGACGACCGTCCGCCCCGACAGTGAACACTATCTGAAGGAAAACCTGGATCCGGGCCGCATCATGGCGGAACTATTCCGGGATCCGGCGGCCGCCGGGGAGATCTGTGACCCGTACCGCTTCCTCCGTGCCCTGTTCAACTGCACGTCCTTCACCGAAACCATGGAGATGGAAAAGACGGTGGACCTTTACCGGTATTTCACCCTGGACGAACTGTATGTCCTGGCGACGGACCACAGCGACAAGTTCTACACCCAGAATGCGAATTCCCTGCTGTATGGCGATTCGACGGCCTTGCAGGGAAAGCGGATGCTGCGGGATTTCGTCGAGAAGGCGGATGCCGCCCTCAAGGCGGGCAGCGCCCGTGCCGCCGACCTCCGCTTCACCCATGATACGGCCCTCCTGCCGTTCGCGACCCTGATCGGGTTCAGCGGGATGGAGGTGAAGGCCCTCCAGGAGGAGGCGCACCGTTACTGGTACTCCGGCGACATGATTCCGATGGGATCCAATTTCCAGCTGGTCTTCTACCGCAGCCGGCGCTCTGAAGACGTGCTGGTGAAACTGCTGTACAACGAAAAAGAAAGGACCGTGCCCGGCCTGACGCCGGTCCAGGGTCCCTATTACAACTGGTCTGAGATGCGGGCGTATTTCTGCCGCCTCTGCGGAATGGACAGTTAGTCGGAAATATTTTCCGCCTCCTGCATCAGGAGGGCGGAAGCCCATACCTCG
>JAGAHD010000047.1 GCA_017627255.1 Bacteroidales bacterium
CAGCTGGCGGCCGCCTCCCGGCAGCAGGCCCAGTCCGGAGCCCTCATCCTCCAGACTTCTCCCGATGAGTTCTATATTGTCGGAATCAACGTATCGTTTTCCTTCTCTCCGAAAAAGGAAGGCGCCGCGGAAAAACGCTACCGGGCCAACGCGGGAAGTGACGGATGTCCGCCTGCCGAAACGGCGCGGACGGCGAAATAGTAATTATCCTTGCTCAGGGGACAGCGGAAAGCCATCTTGCCGGAACTGTCCGGTTCACCCGCCACCTTGCCGTCAATGCCCAAGGGGAGGGTGGGCATCCACATGGACTGGTCGGTCTCCCGGCACAGGACCTGGTAGGAAACCGTCCTGTCCGGTTTTCCGTCTCCCGCCAAAACGGGGGACCATGAAAGGATGGTGTTATTATCCAGCTCATTGGCATTTGCGAGCCGGACATTTTCCGGGACGGACGGAGCCTGGGCCAGATTCATGACGACGGCAACGTTGATCCGGATATTGCGGACCAGATACGCGAAATCAATCCCCGAAGGAAGATCCCCGTAGGCGATTCCGTCTTCTGTCCGGACATACTGGTGGGTCCGGTCGTAACTTTCACAGTACTCGCACATCCGGATAGCCGTAAACCCTTCGCGTAGGAACGACAGTTGGTCGCCGCCACGACGATACCGGTCACGACGATAGTTGAGGACAACTTCCTGGTCCGGCACATACAAGCCGGCCATTTCCTTGATATACCGAGCCAGTTGGCGGGAATCGGAATCTTCGCCTTCCGGGCTTTCGGAGAACACGCGGACCTTATGATCCTCCTTCAGGCCGGTACCGCTCGCCACGGTGTTTCCGATCATATCGTTGCTCAGGACGGCCTGGACCGGCCACCGTTCCTCACGCGCACGGGCCGCAAAATAAGAGGACCCGTCAAGCGCCTGCTCCTCTCCGGAGACAAACAGGCATTTGACCGTCTGTTCGAGAGGAATGCCGGACAGAATGCGCACGACCTCCAGCAGGCAGGCCACGCCGCTACCGTCATCGTTGGCGCCCGGGGCGAAAGACGTGGAATCCATAATGTCGTTCACCCGCGTGTCCACATGGGCCACAAGGAGAATCTCGCGGTCTGCTTTCGTTCCCGGCAGGGTCACCATCAACTCGGGAACCGAAACGATCCGGTCATACCGGCCGCCGTTTCCACCCACGGTGTAGCGAACGATATCGACAAGCGGTTCATTCCGGACAGAAGCAGCCTTCCGGGCCCATTTCCTACACCGTGTGGCCAAATATTCCATGGCCGCTCCAAGCCCGTGCTCCGGATCTGATTGAGCACTGAGCGTATGCCGGGTATGGAAACTGACCAGCTCATCAATATAGGTCCGGACACTGTCTGCATTCACGCCGTCCACGGCGGCGGCAATGGCCGGATCAGTACTTGGACGGACTTGAGGAGCGGAGCAACTGACAAAGGATCCCAGGAGGATCCCGAACAAGACAGTCAGGGTGAGATTGCAAGAATGAGCCATGGGGAGATAGTTTATTGACAAATATAATGATTATTTCATTGCATGCCGTTATTTTTCCGGAGTTTACAAAAAGAATACGTATCTTTACCTTGCGTAATTTACCGTTAATCTTCATGAAGACACTGCTCAGATCCTTCTTCACTTTTCTGGCTGCCGTGACCGTCCTGACAGCCGGAAACCTGTCTGCCCAGAACAACCCCGTGGCCGACCCCGACGCACAGGTCGTGGCGGGGAATGCCCGCTTCACGATCCTTACCGACCGGCTGATCCGCATGGAATGGTCTCCTTCCGGGACCTTTGAGGACCATGCCACCCTCGCTGTCATCAACCGTAGACTGCCCGTTCCGGCCTTTACCGTCACCCGCTCCGGAGAGGGTGTCCGCATCCGGACCGCACAGGTCGAAATCATCTATCGGGGAGGAGCCTTCGAAGCCTCAACCCTGTCCGCAACCTTTCGCATAGGCGGGAAAAAAGTCACCTGGCACCCTGGCCTTCCCGACACGGGCAACCTGATGGGTACCACCCGGACACTGGACGGCTGCCGCGGTTTTGACCGGATCAATTTCAACGACCCGATGGAGACCGGCATCCTGTCCCGTGACGGCTGGGCCATCGTGGACGAAAGCGGGAGACATCTCTTGGTCCAGAACGATTCCGACTGGGGCGAATGGGTGGCCTCACGGCCGGAAAACGGAGGCCGGGACCTCTACCTGTTCGCCTACGGGCACGATTACAAGGCCGCCCTGGCGGATTTCACCCGGATTGCCGGCAAGATTCCCCTGCCGCCGAAATTCGTTTTCGGGTACTGGTGGAGCCGCTACTGGGATTACTCCGACGAAGAGTTCCTCGCCCTCGGAAGGGAATTCCGCGAGCGCAGGCTTCCCATCGACGTGATGGTCATCGACATGGACTGGCACCATACCTGGCCCCGGACCGGAAAGCGGCTGCAGGGGCGGGATGAGTTCAACGAAGAATTGGGCTGGACAGGCTATTCCTGGAACCGGGACCAATTCAACGACCCGGAAGGGTTCCTCGCCGAAGTCCATGACATGCATTTCAAGACCGCCCTCAACCTCCATCCCGCCTCCGGCATCGTTCCGAGGGAGGAGTGCTATCCGGCCTTTGTGGCAGATTACCTGTCCCGCACCGATGATTACGACGGACCGGAAGGATATGTATATCAAGGCGGTGAGCAACAGATGAACGGCCGTACGGCCCGGAAGGGCTACCATGCCCCCGTACCCTTCCGGATGGACCAGCAGGCCTGGGCGGACGCTTACTTCAATTCCGTCCTTCACCCGCTGGAACGCCAGGGCGTCGACTTCTGGTGGATCGACTGGCAGCAGTGGAAGACGAGCCGGTATGTTCCCGGACTGAGCAACACCTTCTGGCTCAACCATACTTTCTTCCAGGACAAGGTGCGCCAAAGCCGCGCCCTCGGGGCGGAACAGGCCCCGCGTCCCATGATCTACCATCGGTGGGGCGGACTCGGCAGCCATCGCTATCAGCTGGGCTTCTCCGGCGATACCTACATCCAGTGGAGTGTTCTCCGCTTCCTTCCCTATTTCACCGCCACGGCGTCCAATGTGGGGTATGGGTACTGGGGGCATGACCTCGGGGGACACATGCAGGAGGAGGATGTCCCGACCGATCCGGAACTTTACACCCGCTGGCTCCAGTACGGGGTCTTCTCCCCGATTTTCAAGACCCACTGCACCAAGTCCGCTGTCCTGGAACGCCGCTTCTGGGCCTTCGAGGAGCACTATCCGTATATG
>JAGAHD010000048.1 GCA_017627255.1 Bacteroidales bacterium
GCACTCTCTATGGCCGCCATGATACGTGTTTCTCCTACCCGGCTGATCTCCGTCTCGACCTTGAGGATTTCCGCCTCGAGTTCACGGACTTCGTCCGCTGTCTCCGTCTTCGGCATGCGGATAACGTCGACTCCCGCCTTGACAACGGCCTCGACGTCCTTTCTCCCGTAAGGGGTATTGAGCGGATTGATCCGGACGACCATCTCAGTCCCACCGAAATCAATCGTTTTCAATGCATTGTAAACAAGAAGGCGGGCCGCATCCTTTTCGGCCATCGTCACGGAATCCTCCAGGTCCAGCATGATGGAATCAGGACCGTAGATATGGGCATCCGCCATCATCCCCGGGTTGTTGACGGGAACGAACATCATGGTTCTTCTCAGTCTTTCCATACGTCCTTTCCGGTTGCGCGGACAGCCGCCGCAGTTACACGGGCACGGATGGTGCAGTCAAGCGCCCCCTTGTCCGTTGCTTTCACATAAGCGTTGTCAATCCCGAGTCCGGTGAGCGTCTCGGTAATGACCGTCTTGATCTGCCGGCCGAACTGGGCGGCGACAGAACTTTGCAGGTCCACCTGCAGGCCTTCGCCCGGAGCGATCTGGATCATGATGTCCCCAGATTCGAGGGTGCCGGCCACAGCATTTTTAATTTCCATAAAATACCAGTTATTCAATTACGAATTGTCCGCGAAAATAGGGATTTTCGCAACAATTTCAAAGTGTTTTCCCCATTTTATGCTTGATGGGCAGGGCGCAGCAGGTCCAGGACCACTTTTACGGGATTGAAGGTTTCCAGCGGGACCTCGACGAAGAGGGTGTTCCAGTCGCTCATGGCCCCATTCCAAAGGCCCGGAAGCTCCAGCGCCTTCAGTTCGCGGCCCTGGTAGCTCTTGGAGCTGATGAATCCCGCTTCGGGATCGACATGCGACAGGAGATCGAACTTCCTTCCCTTGTAATCCTTCAGGCAGCAGACCAGGTCCACCGGGTTGAAATGGGTCGCCCGGGACATGGCCGTCATGGCGCCTTCATCGTCCTTGTTGATCTGGACGCTCTCCAGGATCTGGAGGGAGGTGGATCCGTCCTTTCCGGCAATGATGTAGGGGCCGCCGCCGGGTTCTCCCTCATTGCGGACCATCCCGCAGACACGGACAGGGCGGTTCAATTTGGCACGGAGCATCTCCACGCGTTCCGATTCATTGTGGGCGAGCGGAATCTGGACGCACAGTTCCTTGTCCAGGAAGTTCTCCACCTCATTGCAAAGGGCGACGGACGGGGCTTCATCCATCCGGCGGAGGTAATCGAAGATACGGTCACGGACCTTCAGCGCCTCTCCCATCAGGACTTTCTTGTAACGGGCCGTCGTTCCCAGAAGCTTCTCATGGGCGACATTGTCGATATTCTTGATGGAAACAAGTTCTTCCTCCACCTGGTTGAGGTTGTAAATCAAGGCGCCATGCCCGGCGGGACGGAACAGCAGGGCATCCTCTTCCGTACGGAAGGGTTTGTTCTTGCCATCGACCGCGATCGTATCGGTAGCCTTGTCCTGATAGGTGAAAGTGACGTTGTACTTGACCCCGTAACGGGCTTCATAGACCGGACGAACCTCCGCGAGCGCATCCTCAAAGAGGGTCTTATGCTCCGGAGAGATCGTCACGACCAGGTTGCAGGTGCCGTCGGCATTCCGCATGTAAGAAGCCGCCTCCACGAGATGCTCAGCGATGGCGGTACGGACTTCACCGTCCGCATAGCGGTGGAAGCGAATGACACCTTTGGGCTTGGATCCATATCCCAATCCCTTGTCCGTCAAGACCTTTTCCAGGACACAGCGGCGGTAGGCCGCAGAATCCCCCTTCTCTCCAAAGAGTTCCCGGGTATAGAAAGCGAACCTGTCGATCTGAGCGGCCAGTCTCGACCCGGGAGCCTCCGCGGGCAGATCCTCCCCTTTCTCCAGGACGGACAGACCGGCAAAAATATCCTTGAACATGCGGGAAGCCGCCCCCGAGGCAGGAACGAACTTGCATTTCCCGTCCACCTGCGAAGTCTCATAATAACGGATGGCGTCGTCGGCTTCTTTATCGGACAGGACACGGATTCCGCGGGCCGGCGTAGCGGGTCCGACGATCTTCATCCAGGGAAACCCTTTCCTGAAATGGTCCATCTGCTCTTCAACGTTGCGTACGGAGGAGCCTCTCTCCTGAATCTGGGTGATGTCTTTCTGACTGAACATAGTATTGCGTATTAGGATTATTCGATGTAAAACTCGCGGCGATACTGGTACTGGGAACGAAGCCGTTCGAACCCCCGCGGATCCGTCCGGAACATGAAATCATCGATGAAGATGGGATAGTTGTACTGAAGGATCGAAGCGATCTCCCCCTGGCTCTTCCCGACCGCGTCGATGAGGATGGGGTGCAGGTCGATATCCTCCGTCTCCGGGAAGAAATGCTCCAAGTCACGGATTCCGAAATGCCGCGCGACGGCCTGGACCGCCATGGCCGTTCCATTCTGCTTTCCCTGATAGGAATATCCGGCGATATGGGGTGTGGCGATGTCACATTCCGCCAACAGGTGCTCATTGACGGCAGGCTCGTTGCACCAGGTATCGACAACCAGCGCCCCCAGTTTGGGACGCGCATGGAGCAGGGCGTTTTCATCGACGACTTCCCCCCGGGCGGCATTGATGAAAACGGCACCCGGACGCATTTTCTCAAAAAAAGACTCATCCGCCATCCCCCGGGTCGTATCGTCCAAGGGGACATGCAAGGTAACCACCTGCGCCTCTGCCAGGAGTTCATCCAACGTACAGAACCCTTCCGGTCCTTCCCTTTCCGCGCGGGGAGGATCGCACCGGAGGATCCGGAAACCCAGTTTCCGCCCCATCCGTTCCACTTTCTTTCCGACATGACCAACTCCGACAATCCCCAGCTTCGCCTCCTGCAGCGGAATCTTTTTCCGGGCCGCCACCCCATACAAAGCAGAAAACACGTAATCCATCACCCCGCCGGAATTGCACCCCTCCGCATTGAAGACGTCGATCCCCTGCGCGTGGCACCAGGGAAGGTCGATATGGTCCGTGCCGATGGTCGCCGTAGCAATCATCCGAACCTTCGTCCCCTCCAGCAAAGACGCATCACACCGCGTACGCGTACGCGTAATCAGAGCGTCGGCATCCAAACAATCCTCCCGGCTGATCTCACGCCCATCCTTATACAATATTTCCGCATAGGGCTCGAACACTCCCTTCAGGAAAGGGATATTCACATCGGCGATAATTTTCATCTCCTGGTCTCTGGTCTTAGTGTTTCCATGCCTTCATCATCAGCATATCATCATCTTACAAATGTAATGAAAAAACCGATATCTTGCACGCTTCCCTCCCTTTTTGATCCGGGAAACAAAAAAAATAAAGAAAAAGTTTGCTAATTCGAAAAAAGTCCCTACCTTTGTAATCCCAAACGGGAAACGGGGTATTAGCTCAGTTGGTAGAGCGTTTGAATGGCATTCAAAAGGTCAGGAGTTCGATTCTCCTATGCTCCACAAAAATCCCTCTCAGAGTAGTCTGAGGGGGATTTTTCGTATAGAATGTGACAAAAAGTGTGACAATTCTTCCGATTGAGTACCCCGAATAGATACTTGAAGATGTGTGTCTATAATCAGAAAATGACAGGTACGGTTAAGATAACATTGACCGGAGTCCCATCAACCTTTCCCGGTTCCCAATTTTGGATTTGATTGACGGCCTCGAGAACGTGCTTCTCATATGCACTGAGCTGCTTATCGGACGACTTGTAAAACTCTGAAGACGGGGTTTTCACTCTCGGACCAACCAGATTCCCATTTTTGTCGATAACAAACTTGACCGAGAATTGAAAGGGATTATCATCACTCTTTTCAGGATGGAATCTGCGAAGGAACTCCCGAAGGAATTCTTCTGTAAATGGTACGCCATTGCACAATGGAAGGGTGTCAACCCGGTCTATCTCATAAACACCCAGCCCTGTAATACCATCTTTGAACGATATGTAGCCCTTCGGCAGATTGTTAAACCAGACCAACTCCCAAAGCTTCACGCAACCGACTTCTTCGTGTTCATCGAAAATAACCTTCGTATAAGTCTTGAGTGCATCCAAATACTCAGGGTCTATAGCGTCTTCTATCTTTATGGTATCTATCGAATCTCCCGTAGAGCGTACGTCGTTCCGGTAATACAGTTGCATGCCGTCCAGGCACGACACGTCATAACTTAGCGATCCGTCTCTGGTTATCGTAAAAGGTATAAGCACTGGCCTGGCAAGCGAATAAACACCCCCACCTTCATGATACTCTGCCGGATCCCTGGACACAACATATTTATACTTCCATTCAACCTCCCGAGGTGAGTAAGGTGCATCTGAACAAAGCGACAACAGACACTTGCCATCCTTGGCATAAACAAGGGTGCGGATATGCTGCCGAAAAGGTAAATAGTCCTTTTTCTGTAAATCCTCCGGGCCGCCGATGCATTGGATAGCACGAAGCTTGAAATCGGAAACGCTCTCATCAAAGCCATAATAGAAAAGATCTCTCGTGGCTTTTGCATATGTGAATGTACAGGTATCGCCGGAAACCGTAAGCACATTCTCGGGGTCATTCAGATCCACGGTAATAAGGCTGTCCCTCTTGGCGAGTAAAGCGGTGTAGAGGCTATCATCATCATACTCAAATTCTACTGTGTCTTCCTCTAAATTAAGAAGTAGTCCGCGGAACAACACATGCTCTTCTACTTTGGCTTTCTCCAAATGAAAGTCTAGAAGGGCTTGCTTATCCTCCGGATACCGGCCATAGATAAATCGATAAGAATACATTGATTCACCGAGCGTTTCGAATACCATACCGCTATAGTATTCCAAAACCTCTCCGTTATCAAGTATCTCGCGAATCTGCCCGTTGGAAGGAAGGCACAAGGCTGACACCATCATAACAGATAAGAAGAGCCGTTTCATAGATAGCAATTTCTAATGGTCAAAGATAGCAACTATTGTTTTCTTATCCAAAGCCACCCAATATCCTCGTTTTCATGGTAACTTGGCTGGAATTCAAGCTTAATCATTTTTGATTCTGCCAAGAAATGACAAAAAGATCACCTTGGCATTCTCACTCTGATTGTCTTCCCGGGCTTGCCCGGATTCTGCCACCTTTTAAGGGTGGTTGGTAACTTAATACCCACTTATATATAGCATAAGTGGAGGTCTGCCAAGGAGTCAGCAAGCTGTGGTTGGCAAATTGCCGCATAAACGGGCTACCTTATCATGCATCAGGAAAAAGAGGAAGAACCCATTACGGCCCTTTCTCCGAGATCGATCAGCTGGCGAGAATTGCCTAACTAATACTTTATCACGGAAATACGGTCTTCCTTCGAAAATAACTGCTTGGAAACATTAACGATAAGTAAATCCCCATCTAATAAATCGGGAACTGTACAACATGTCTATAGTTCCCTGTTATTCTCATCGTCAAACGTTTCCAGGCGAGATGATATCCCACTAGATATGCCCCAAGACTACATGGCGGTCGATTGCGAAATTTTAATTACTCCAAAACCGTCATTGGCTCCGTCATACAAGAAGATTGACCATCTACTCGTGGTCCAAATCCGTTCTCCATACTCCGTAAGAGTCGGCTCCTGACCGACGATTCTAGAGACCATATCGATCAGTTCCTGCCTCTTGGCTTTTTCTTGTGACCATTTGCGGTCTTTATGGTAAGCGCCATCGAAATAGGGTGTCAACCCCTGCACCAGTTCTATCGAGTTCAATGTGTGGCCGGGAACCGAGAACTCCCACCGTGCCCAACCCGTCCAATCCGCGTCAGCCACCTTGCAATAGATAAAACCATCGTCACATGTGGCGGAATAAGATGAAACAAATGAAAAACCGGCCTTATTCATAAGGTTTTTCATCCGTTTTTCGGAGATGGACCGATGCCGAAGGATATCTTTCAGGGCATTTTCCAGGCCGATGTCACCCGTATAAGCCAGAGAGTCCACATTGTGCCGTATGTGGAGGAATCGCAAGGTGTCTCCCAATTCGATGATGCCAAAAGAGTTTGCATCGTCCTGATAATTCTTTACGGTCCCCGCGCCCCAGGTTTTGTACCGCTTCCCAAGGTCGATGATCCAATTCAACCCGTGGGCGGTCACCTGCGCGACATAGGAGGAAGAAGGAGTTGTAACCATTTGGTACAAATATCCTTTTGCGAGAAAGGACGCATTGAACAGGGTATCCGGAACGCGGTGCGAGTATTCGCACCCACGCCACTCGTCACCCTCGCCGAAAGCATAGATATCCGCCGCCGTTTTGAAACTTCTCCCGCCACTTTCGACAAGGCTGTGAATAACGTTGAAACTACAGTCCGGGCAATCCTTCATGATTGCTTCATAGGTCGATGTGCTGTCGCAAAGGAAACCCTCGTGAGGATCGGCAATTCCCCGGAAGCGCTCCGGGTCCGTCAGATAGTAATATCCATTGTACGGCAGTATCTGTCCCGGCTTGGTGAAAAAGAAATACTCTTTTCCTGTCTTTCTTTCAATGAACCAGGTATGACTTCCGGCATAGCGTATATCGCGGGTGACTACGCTCCAATCGGCATCTTCATAAACTACATCCTCATTGAAAGAGCCATCCTCCCAAGTTTCTTCTTCCGGAATGAATCGGTATTGTCCGGTTGGCTGTTCAACGATCAAATATACCGTGTCCTTACACATAACCAGCCTCTCTTCAGCCATAACTGGACAAGGTTGAGCCACTTCGTGAAAAGAACCGGTTTCCGGAGCCACTCTCAAAAGAAGATTGGTCCGAATGGGGGGCTTAAAACGATCATACACATTCTGTTGCTGGAACAGGCAAAGATAATCCTCTCCAACCTTGACGGCCTGTTCGAACGATAATCGGCATCCGGGCAGCACCAACGGCCTCAAATCCAGAGATAGCGTGTCATGGACCAAAACGAATCCCTCTTTCTGTACGATTTGTGGCCCTTTAGTCCCGCATGACACAAATAGTGATAGGCAGGCAAGGAAAAATGCAGTCAAGAATCTTTTCATAGAGGGACGGAAATGAATTAACTCTTAAATGATTGCAAATTTCGTTCCTTGATCGAAGCCGCATGAAAGCGTTCGTCAAATAGCGCCCGAATCATGGACACTCAAAATGACAACTGGTAACTTAATATGTAGGTCGACCGATGTCGCCTACCAGGTGCCGAAATGCGGCGAGCCGGGAGTGGCAGGAACAGAGGGGAAGCCGAGTTGGTCTTAAATAGCGTCCTGGACCCTATGACCATATACGACGATAGCTCGCACC
>JAGAHD010000049.1 GCA_017627255.1 Bacteroidales bacterium
GCATCATGCGAGTGGCTTTTCCCTTGTCGGACATATCGAGGGAGAGTTCGATGCGGCTGAAGGCGAGTGTTTCCCGGTCAATATACAGCGTACCGTGATAGAGGGCGTAATCGCACTCGGTTTTCGGTCTCAGGCGGATGACGAACTGGGTGCGTCCGTCCATGTGGACAGGCGTTGCCATCTCGAAATGGTACAGGTTGAGTTCATCCGGATCGAAAAGGATGTCCCTGTTCTTGACAACATCCTGGGTGATGGCTTGCGTCGGGCCGCCCATCATCTTGATACTCAGGGTGTCGGATCTTCTCTGACTGAGCAGGATGCGGCTTTTTTCCAGTGCGGCACGGTCCCGATAGACCGAGCCCCGGTCGTAGGGGCTCTTGTAGACTCTTGCCACCGCTTCCGATATATAGGTGAATCGCTGCCTTTTCCGGACAGTTTCCCGGTAAAAGCATTCCAGCAATTCTGGCTTCGAACTGTAATTCTCCGGAATCAGGGATACCGCGGCCTGGACGATCTGGGCTGGGTCTCCGGATACGATCAGGGCTTCTTCCAACAAAATCGTTTCCGGCACCATGACGACTCGTACGGGATCCGAACCAATTCTTTGCCGGACGGTCCTGTATCCCACGTAAGAAAAAACCAGCTCCCGGATCGGGGCGTCTGACTTGATGGAAAAGTCTCCGTCCTCATTCGTGACGGTGGCATGGTGCCGTCCGGGAACGGATACATGAGCCGATTCGATGGGCTTCCCCGAAGACAGGTCGGTAACTCTTCCGCGCACGACGTAGCCCAGCCGGACAGAATCGGTCTGGGCCGCGAGGGATATCGCGGAGAGGAACAGGATGACCAGGAAGACTATGATTCTTTTCATGGGGTGAGTGATCTTGTGGCAAATATAATCAAATCCAAGATTATGAACAAGTCTTTCCGAAAAGGATTGTTCCGATGGGTTTTCTTTTATTGTTTTTCGATATTAACATTTATGTTAGTGATACTAACTTAAATGTTTTATTGCTATATTTTTAAATGATTGCAAATATAATATAGAGATGCGGAATCGGAGAATAAAATGAAATGATTTGGCTAAGATTTCTTTGGAATTGTGAGAGGATTATAGGATTTTTATTATATTTGAAAGATGAAACCGACAATGTTGATTTTAGATTTTTCCGGGGCGTATGAAGAGGAAGGATGGCTCTCTTTCCTGCAGGAGGAAAGATGGGATTTCGAGCGGGTTGATTTGCGGGATGTGACGGGGGCTTGCCGGTATTGCGACGAGGAGGCGGAGGTTGAAATCCGCCGTCGCCTCCGAGGAAAAGAGGCATGGCTTCGTTGGATTGACAGCGGAGACTACCACTACATGACGAAGATCCTTTCGGACGGGGAGCAGGAGCCGTTCACGCTCGTTCTGGTCGACAACCATCCGGATGACCAGAATCCCGCTTTCGGAACCATCCTTAGTTGCGGGGGATGGGTCGGTGCCATGAAAAACGGCAATCCGTTGCTGGAAGCGGTATGGACATTGGGGCCGAAAGGAAGGATCCGAAGCGTTGACGGAACAACGGACCGTCCTCTCGGAGGGGATATCGATGACTTGTTGCGTGCTGTAGAAGGAAAGAGAGTATACCTTTCGTTAGACAAGGATGTGCTTTCTCGCAGATATACCCGGACGGGATGGAGCCAGGGAACATACGGCTTGGATGATCTGAAACGGTGGCTGGAACCTCTGCTGGAGCGCCATCCCGTCGCTGTGGATATCTGCGGTGAATGGCAACCCTCCCAAGGTGCAACGCTGGAAGATTTGAGGATAAATTTTGAGACTAACGTTGATCTTCTTGCATTTATAGCAGATCACTTGAATAATTGAATGAAGCGCATTCTCTTCATATTGCTTTTGGCTGTCGTCGCCGTTTCCTGCCGTGAACGGACGACGGTGCTTTCACCTGTCGATCTCTCTCCCTACCTGCAGGGGGATTCGCTATATGTGTTCACGGTCAAGGATGTGACCTTCTCCCTGGTCCCGATGCCGGGAGGAACCTTTGCGATGGGGGAGACCTTGGACCAGGGGCTTTTCCGCACTCCTTCCGTCCATCAGGTTATCCTGGATGGTTTCGCCGTCGGCCGGACAGAAGTATCCCAGGCGCTATGGAAAGCCGTCATGGGTAAGAATCCTTCCGCCAGAGTGATGCCGGATGCTCCGGTGACCGGAATCACCTGGAAGCAGGCGTCGGAGTTTGTCTCCAGGCTCGCTTCCCTGACTGGGGTTCCGTTCCGTCTGCCGACCGAGGCGGAATGGGAATACGCCGCCCGGCGTCTTGGTGACATGCCGGGTGGCGTTTGGGAATGGTGTTCGGATGTTTGGACAGATACGCCCGTAGATTCCCTGCAAGTCAATCCCACGGGACCGGAGGAAGGGGAGATGCGTGCGCTTAGGGGCGGAAGTGCCGCCGACAAGGGAAACCGCGCCATTACCCGCAAGGGACTGGCTCCTTATACAAAAGCGGGAAACATCGGTCTTCGTCTGGCCGTTTCTACGCAGGAGGCTTGCCCGGCCGATATCCGCCGCCTTTTGCTCGAAGGCAAGGTTGAGCGGGAAACCGTTCCGGATGGAGGCCTCAAGCGGGAAACCTTTACGGTGGGTGGCGTTTCGTTTACAATGCTTCCCGTCGAGGGTGGCACCTTCGTAATGGGAGGCCGGGAAAATTCCCCGTCCGTGCGGGAAGATGAACTGCCCCGGCATCCGGTGACCGTGAGTCCTTTCCGGATCGGACAATACGAAGTGACACAGGCTCTTTGGGAAGCGGTCATGGGAACCGTCCCTCCAGGAAACCAGGGGGCAGATTATCCCGTCGGCAATGTATCCTGGTATGATGCGCAGGCTTTTATCCGACAGCTTAACATCTTGACAGGTAGGAAGTTCAGGCTTCCGAGCGAAGCGGAATGGGAATTCGCCGCACGAGGTGGAAAAAAGACGCGGGGATACGATTTCGCCGGTTCTCCCATTCCCCAGTCGGTCGCCCAGTATGCCACGGAAGACATGAAAACCCGGCCGGTCGGCCGTTTTTTTCCGAATGAAATCGGCGCCTTCGACATGTGCGGAAATGTCTGGGAATGGGTACAGGACCGGTATGGTCCTTATGATGCCCTCGCGCAGGTCGACCCTGCCGGGCCGCAGCGGTCCCTTTCCGGATCCGATACCCGCATCGCCCGGGGCGGAAGTGCCGCCACGAAGGCGGACAAATGTCGCGTAACAAACCGTAATGAATTTGAAGCCAGCCGGTTCCGGACCACCATCGGGTTCCGCCTGGCCTTGTAATACCTACTAATCCAATATCATCATGTCAGAAACAAATCTTTCTCCCGATCTTCAGAAAACCTGCTTGTATGACAGGCATGTCGGGCTTCAGGCCAAAATGAGTCCCTTCGCCGGATTCATGATGCCGATCCAGTACAACACCATCACGGTGGAGCATCTTGCCGTCCGTGAAAAGGTCGGCATGTTCGATGTCTCCCACATGGGGGAGATCTTTGTTGAGGGGCCGGAGGCTGAGGCTTTTGTCAATCATATCTTTACCAACGAGATTCGGGGGTTCGAGCCCGGAAAGGTCCTCTATGGAATGATGTGCTATCCGGACGGTGGTGTGGTCGATGACCTGCTGGTGTACCGGGAGTTCGAGCCGGACCATTTCCTGTTGGTCGTGAATGCCGCCAATATCGACAAGGATTTCGCCTGGATCGAGGAGCACGCGAAAGGCTTCGACTGCAAGGTCCGCAACGAGTCTCCGGTCTGGGGCCAGATCGCTGTCCAGGGACCGGAAGCGGAGTCCGTCCTGGTCGGAACACTCGGCCTGAAGGAAGCCGCCGCCCTGGGATTCTATACTTTCTATGATACGGAGTATATGGGTAAGCGCCTGATTGTCAGCCGTACGGGTTACACGGGTGAGGATGGTTTCGAGTTGTATACCTCGACGGAAGGAACTATTGACCTTTGGGACCGCCTGATGGCGGCCGGGGTCCAGCCTTGCGGCCTGGGGTGCCGTGATACCCTCCGCTTCGAAGCGGGCCTTCCGCTGTATGGCGACGAACTCAGTCCCGAAATTTCTCCCGTCATGGCCGGCCTCGGCATGTTCTGCAAGTATGACAAGGATTTCATCGGAAAGGAAGCGCTCCTTGCCCAGAAGGGAGGTGAACTGACCCGCAAGCTGGTCGGCATCGAAATCGCGAACAAGGCTATTCCGCGCGCCGGTTATCCGGTCGAGACGCCCGAAGGAGAGGAAGTCGGTGTCGTGACGACGGGCTATCACTCTATTTCTCTGGACAAGAGTATCTGCTTTGCCCTGGTCGACAAGGCATTCAGTGCATTGGAAACGCCGCTTTGCATCCGGATCCGCAAGAAGGTATTCCCGGGCAAGGTTGTCAAGAAGAGATTCTATCAGACCAATTATAAAAAATAACAATCATACATTACTCTAAATTCTATTCTGATTATGAGCAAGATTATCGAAGGACTCAAGTATTCCGAATCCCATGAATGGGTGAAAGTGGAAGGCGGCATCGCCGTCATCGGTGTGACCGATTATGCCCAGGCTGAAATGGGCGATATCACTTATGTCGATGCTCCCGAGGTGGACGACGAGGTAGAGGCCGGTGAGGAATTTGGCGCCCTGGAGAGCGTCAAGGCTTCCAGCGACCTGATTTCTCCTGTTTCCGGGAAGGTCGTCGAAGTGAACGAAGAACTCGAGGATGCTCCCGAGAAGGTCAATGAGGACGCATTCGAAAACTGGATCATCAAGGTGGAGATGTCCGATCCTTCGGAACTTGATGCACTGATGGACGCAGCCGGTTACAAGAATCACATCGGCGAATAAAAGATGGCGGGATTCAACTATATTCCGCATACAGATGCGGATGTCCGGGCCATGCTGGAGCGGATCGGCGTCCGGCAGGTCGAGGATTTGTATGCGGACGTCCCCAAGGAATTCATCAAGAAGGAACCGTACGACCTTCCTGATGCCATGTCCGAGGGCGAAGTCCGTGAGTGGTTTGAGTCGCTCTCCGGGATGAACGCCAAAATGAAAGTGTTCGTCGGAGCCGGTGCGTATGATCATTACACGCCTGCGGTAATACCGTATATCACTTCCCGTTCGGAGTTCCTGACGGCCTATACGCCTTACCAGTGTGAGATTTCCCAGGGAACGCTCCGGTATATCTTCGAGTTCCAGAGTATGGTCTGTGAACTGACCGGAATGGATATCTCCAACGCCTCGCTGTATGACGGTCCGACCGCAGCGGCGGAGGCAATGAAGATGTCTGTCGCCTGCACGAAGAAAAAGACGCGTGTCCTGTTGTCCAAAGGCCTTTTGCCGAACGTGATTGCCGTTGTGGAGACCTATGCCAGATTCCATGGCGTAGAGATCGGCTATGTTCCTGTGATGAACGGCCAGACTTGTCCGAACTGCCTCAAGGCAGAGTTGGCCAAGGGGGATGTGGCCGGTGTCATCGTTCCTGAGATCAACCGGTACGGAATCATTGAAGACCATTCCGGTTTTGCTGAGACCATCCATGGAGCGAAAGCGCTGCTGGTCGAGTATTGCGATCCGTCCGCCCTGGCCGTTGTCAAGACTCCGGCGGAGTGGGGCGCCGACATCGCCGTCGGGGATGGTCAGTCCCTTGGCATTCCCCTCTGTTACGGCGGACCTTATGTCGGTTTCATGGCCGTGAAAAAGGACTATATGCGCAAGATGCCGGGCCGTATTGTCGGTCAGACTTCCGACAAGGAAGGCCGGCGTGCCTACGTCCTGACCCTTCAGGCACGCGAGCAGCATATCAAGCGCGAGAAAGCGACATCCAATATTTGTTCGAATGAATCCCTGATGGCACTCTGGGTCACGGTCTATCTCTCCCTGATGGGGCCGGAAGGGCTCCGGGAGGTTAACCGGCTGAGTTATGACGGGGCCCATTATCTTCATGACCAGCTGATGGCAACCGGCCGCTTCACGGAAGTGTTCCCCGGAAAGCCTTTCCTTAAGGAGTTCGTGCTTCAGCCGAAGGAGGCTGCCGGATTGCTGCAGGACCGGCTGGAGAAGGCTGGTTTCTTCGCCGCGCTGGAAACGGAAGAGGGATATGTCTCCTTCTGTGTTACGGAGAAGCGGACACGTGCCGAGATTGATGAACTTGTCAAAATTGTGAAGGAGGGATAAGCCATGAAATACTACGATAAGCTCATATTTGAACTTTCTCAAAAAGGACGCGTCGGTTATTCGTTGCCAGTGAATCGTTTCCCTTCGGCACCGGAACTTCCGGAAGAACTCAGGAGAGGGACTTCTCCAGAACTTCCCGAAGTCAGCGAAGTGGATGTTGTCCGTCATTACACGAATCTTTCCCAGATGAATTTCGGGGTGGATACCGGCTTTTATCCGCTTGGGTCCTGTACGATGAAGTACAATCCGAAGATCAACGAGGAAGTAGCTGCCTTGCCGGGTTTCAACGGACTGCATCCGCTGATGCCTGCCGGATTGGTCAAGGGTGCGCTCAAGGTATACCAGGAAATGGACAAGGCCCTCTCCGCCATTACGGGCATGGCCGCCTTTACCTTCGCGCCATGTGCGGGAGCTCACGGGGAACTCACCGGCCTGATGATCATGCGCCAGTACCACATGAACCGCGGGGACCTGAAGCGGACAAAAGTGATCGTTCCGGACAGTGCCCATGGAACCAATCCTGCTTCTGCAGCGGTTTGCGGCCTGGAGGTGGTCGAAGTCAAATCTTTGGAAAACGGTCGTATCAATGTGGAGGCACTGCAGGCGTTGCTGGATGATACGGTGGCCGGTATCATGATGACCAATCCCAATACGCTGGGTCTCTTCGAGACGCAGATCAAGGAGATTGCCGAACGGGTACATGCCGTGGGCGGCCTGCTGTATTACGACGGAGCGAACATGAATCCGCTCATGGGTGTCGTACGTCCCGGGGACATGGGATTCGACATCATGCACCTGAATCTCCACAAGACTTTCTCCACGCCTCATGGCGGCGGTGGTCCGGGATCCGGTCCTGTCGGCGTGGCGGCACACCTGGTCGACTGCCTGCCCAAGATTCAGGTATCCGGTTTCCACGGCAATTTCGGAGTGATTCTGAGAGCGTATGCCTACATCTTGATGCTGGGTAAACAGAATCTGAAGAAAGTCGGTCAGTATTCGGTACTTAGTGCCAATTATATCAAGGAGTGCCTTAAGGATGCGTACAAGCTTCCGATCGAGGGTGTCTGCAAACATGAGTTTGTTTTCGATGGCTTGGTCAATGACGGAGGGCATGATGATGTACATGGCGCTACGACGCTGGATGTGGCCAAGCGACTGTTGGATTTCGGCTTCCATGCACCGACCATCTATTTTCCGCTCCTGTTCCACCAGGCACTGATGATCGAACCGACGGAGACTGAATCCAAGGAGACGATCGATGCTTTCATCGATGTCATGCATAAGATTGCGGCCGAAGCGGCGGAGGATCCTGCTATTCTCCAGAATGCGCCGCACAATGCGCCTATCTCCCGTCCGGATGAGACGCAGGCGGCCCGTAATCCGATCCTCAAATACAAGGATGCAAGGTAGATTTCTTTGAAAACCTCGGCGATTGCCGAGGTTTTTTTCTATCTTTGCAGTCCCCATGAAAGAAAGGACTATCCTCAACATACTCAAGGGCTTTCAAAAAGTCCAACTGGAAGATCTCTGCAGTCTTCTGGGAAATGACTTGTCTCCCCGGCTGCGGAAATCGCAGTTGGCGGATCAGTTGGCGCTGTATCTGAAGGAGCAGCCACACCGATGGCTGTCCTGCCTGATGGAGCGGGATATCCTGTTGCTCCGGCGTCTGGTCCATGCAGGGCCGGACAAGGTTCAGTATATGGAATTCGCTGATTATCCTTCCATTCTTGAGGTCAGCGGCCTGGTCGATTTCGATGATTCCGACGAGATTTATCACAAGGTTTGGATCCGCCGGGAAGTGTATGATATCGTGGCGCCGCATGTGGAACAGGCCTTCAGGAAGGGAAAGAGCAGCGGTCGTTTTGAATTGGAACAGGCGGGGCTCGGATTGCTGAACTTGTATGGGATTCTGCCGACGGAGGTTTTCGTGGAGCATCTGGTTGACTGGTATGAAGAGTCCCACGGGGATGCCACGGAAGAACTGATCGACGTGCTGCAGCAGAGTCCGTTGGTGAAACTTTGCCGTTATACCGACCAGTACGGGGATTATATGTGCTCTCCCTGTGTGATCCATCCCGAGGAGCTCTTTGATTTCCGCCAGCAGATTCCGGATAATGACACCTGGAAGCCGTTCTCCTCCCAGGACATTCTTGAGGCTGGAGCAGGTGCGCCGTATTTTACCGTGGCCATGAAGACGCCGGAAGGCCGCCGGCTGGACGAAGCGCTGCGACGTCTGGGATATGACGGATTCGGACTGGTGCTTGCTGAACACGATATCTGGGCGGAGGCGCAGTTCCCGGTGGATAATGAAGCCTTGTTCTCCGCGCTGGACCGTTTCCCGGGAACCGGTGTTTCTGAAAGAGACTGTTCGGACTGCTTCCAGGCTATTATCGATTATGCCAACCGTGCCCCCAAATGGGCATTGAACGGTTTTTCGGCCGTTGAGAAGGATTATCTTGTCCTTTCGCCTCCGGATGAAAAGCCGGAAACGGAGGAAGGAGCTGCCTCGGAGGCTCCTGCCTGGGAGATGCCCGCTCCGACGATTTCGGAAGGGTATACAGATCTGATCGAGAAAGATGAGGCCCTTGAACGTCTCTCCGACCTGATGCCGGAAGGTTTTCCTTTCGGACTAGCCATTCCGCACGTCGCTCCGGATGATCCGTGTCCCTGCGGAAGCGGGCTTCGTTACGGACACTGCCACGGAAAGGTATTGAATTGACCGATCCGCCGGGCGTCAGTTTTGGGAATTAATGCATACTACGCGTCATGGAATTGTATGAACATGCCAAGCCGGGGCTTTTTGCCGGCAAGAAAATCCTCTATGTACATGGTTATGCCTCTTCCGGGGCGAGCGGAACGGTTGGCCGCCTGCGTCTTTTGCTGCCTGACGCAACGGTCGTGGCACCCGATGTTCCGGTAGACCCGTTCGAAGCCCTCAAGATGCTGCAGGAGATGTGCGCCCATGAAACCCCGGACCTTATCATCGGCACATCGATGGGTGGTATGTATACCGAGCAGTTGACCGGGTATGACCGCATCTGCGTGAATCCGGCCCTCCATCTGGCCGATACGATTCTCAAGAACAACGGGTTGGGCAAGCAGGAGTTCCATAACGTGCGACAGGACGGCCAGACGTCTTTCATGATGACCAAAACCCTGCTGGAAGATTACCGGAGCGTATCCGACGGGCGTTTCCGGCAAGTGGAGAAAGACCGCGTCTGGGGACTTTTCGGTATCCGGGACACCCTGGTGGACTGTTTCGATGAGTTTGCAGGGAAGTATCCCCGTGCCATCCGCTTCGATGGGGAACATCAGCTCAATGACCATGCGATTCTCTGGTCCCTGCTTCCTGTGGTCCGTTGGATAGACGACGCCCAGGAGGGCCGTTCACGGCGCATCCTCCTGATTGACTGGGACGATGTGCTCAGGGATACACGGAATGACCTCCCGCTGGGGGAGGCCTTCAAGGTTTTCCATCAGTTGACAGAATGGTATGATACATATGTCATCAGTTCAGTTGATCCGAACCGTCCGGAGGAATGGGGCAAGGCCGTGGAGTGGACGGAAAAGCATCTTGGCGTTCCGGCCTGGAACCGGGTCATCGCAGGGAACCATCCTGAACTTCTGATGGGTGATTACCTGATTTCCCGCAGACCGTGTGACGCTTTCATGGGGACGGTCCTTCCGTTCGGGGAGGATCCGTTCCGGACATGGCAGGATGTGCTGACATTCTTCTCCCGGCTGGGCGGTCAGTGAATATAGTCCAGTATCTCTGAAACGTTGGCGCTACGGCCGAGTGTATCGTCCACAATGAGGACTGAGCCTTTGTATTTTCTGGCTTTCCTGTTGATTTCCAGTGGATTGAATCCAGGAGAGACCAGGATGAGCCCCTCCACGTGCCGGGGATGCGAAAAAGTGACGGTGGCGGCTGTCGGGCACCCGTTGCCTTCGCCGAGCAGGAATACCTTCCCTTTGTCTACATACCTGAGTTCCCGGATGCTTTCCAGGACGGTTTCCAGTTCTGCCGTCCGGTTCTTCTCTCCTTCCATTTCGAAATCGAAGGCATAGCAGACGGTTCCGGCAGAGGCGATGGAACGGCACCATCCGTCACCGTAACTCATTCCCTGGCAATAAATGACAGCAGGAAGGGCTTTTTCCAAATTCTGGGCGGGACGGTAGACTTTTCCGGTAATCTTAGTGCCCTTACGGTAAAAGCACAAGTCTTCGACATAGACTTTGGAACCGGATTCCGCCTTGACTGTGTCCCGGGGGCCATGGGAACGGATCCACCCGTACCCGATACCGAGAACAGCGGCCGCAACCATGGCGATTGCGGCCGTAATTCCGATTTTTGAGGCGATGGAAACGCCTACTTTTTCCCAAAAGCGGGACATGTTTTATTTCTGGGCTTTCCCCTGGTTGGCGACAGCATTCATCTTGGCGGCGATCGCCTCCTGGTCACCGAGGAAATAATCCTTTACGAGGCGGCCGTCCTCATCGAACTCGAACACATACGGAACGGCGGTGGGGAGATTCAGGCTGACAATATCCTCGTCGGAGATGTTCTTCAGGTACTTGATGATGCCACGAAGGGAATTGCCGTGAGCGACGACGATGAGGCTGTCTTCGGTCTGGAGGTTCGGGAAAATGACTTCCTTCCAGTAGGGAACAGCGCGGGCAATGGCATCTTTCAGGGATTCGGTACGCGGCAGGTCGCTGTCAGCGACATGGGCATAGCGCGGATCATATTTCGGATTGCGCTTGTCATCCTCGGCGAGGGGAAGAGGCGCGACATCGAAACTGCGACGCCAGATTTTTACCTGGGCGTCACCGTATTTTTCGGCGGTCTCAGCCTTGTTCAGGCCCTGGAGATTGCCATAATGCTTTTCGTTGAGGCGCCAGCTCTTTTCCACGGGAATCCAGTCCAGATCCATGTTGTCCAGGATGTTGTTGAGGGTCTTGACGGCACGCTTGAGGTAGGAGGTGTACGCTTTTCCGAACGTAAACCCTTCGGCCTTGAGAAGTTTGCCGGCCTCGATGGCCTCATTGACACCTTTGGGGGAGAGGTCCACATCGGTCCATCCGGTGAAACGGTTCTCCATGTTCCAGACGCTTTCGCCGTGGCGAACTAAAACGATTCTTTTCATATTTGATTCAAATTAAACTGAATTAGATTATTCCATAAATCATGCAAAATTACACAAATATTCCCTAAATTTGTACGATAAACAGGCAGAATCATGAAAAAGTTTCACATACGGGTTTTGCTGGCCGTACTCCTGATCACCTTATCAACGGGATGTGGCCGGAAACACCGGTTTGATTATATCGACATCGCTTCTTCGGAGAAGACGTTCTCGCTCCTGAAAGAGGGCTTTGAGGCTGTCCCTGACAGCCTTCCGGACGGCAGGAGCCGGTTCCTGCTGCAGCAGGGCGTCCCTGTTGCGGATATTCTGGTCTATCCCGGTGAGCGGCCGGATTCCCTGGCGGTGTTTCCGGAGATCCCGACCGGATTCAGCGGGGAGTTGATCGGTACGGAATCCCTTTTGGACAGCCTTTGTGTCAAGAACGGTCATCTTTATACGGAGGGAGGGATGAATGCCAGGATCCTGTATCTGCAGGATGAAAGGATGTCCCTGAAAGTGCTGAATAAAATTGCCTCGCTGGTGGATGCCGGCGCCTTCCTTGCCGGGGTGAAACCTTCCGTCTGCCTGGATCCCGAGAACGAGGCGGTTTTCCAGCGTACCGTGGACAAGGTTTGGTTGTCAGGAAATGCTACTTCCGGCAAGACCGTCAAATCCGTTTTGAAGGCCGCTGGGGTGAGACCGGATGTGAGAACGCGGGTAGACAGTTTGACTTTCAGGCATTTACATCTTCCTGATGCAGAGATTTACCATATCTGCAACCTGGGGACACATTACGGAAAGGCAAAAATCAAGTTCCGTGTCCGCGGACGGGAGCCCAAGGTATGGAATCCCGATACCGGCGAGATATCACCGGTGAGTTACACCCTCAGGAAACGCTCTACGACCGTCTTGCTGAACACGGTGCCGGGCGACGATACCTTCATCGTTTTCGCGTCTTTTGCTGACAAACGGAAACTGAAAGTGAAATGACTTTGGAACCGGTGGCATATTACCGGGGACAGATGGGGTCCAAGTTCGGCATTCCGCGCCAGAGCGGACTGGCCGGCGGGCTCCGGGGAAGGATTGTCTTCGAACCGGCCTACCGGAACCGGGAGGCCCTCCGGGGACTGGAGGGGTTTGACCGGGTGTGGCTGATCTGGGGTTTTTCCGCCAACCGTCCGGCAAAAAGAGACTGGCAACCGACTGTCCGTCCACCCCGGCTGGGAGGTAATGCAGCCCTTGGAGTATGGGCCACGCGTTCCCCGTTCCGGCCCAATCCTGTGGGTTTGTCTTGTGTGGAACTGGAGGGGATAGACGGGACGGATCTCCTGGTCCGCGGTGCCGACCTGATGGACGGGACCCCCGTTTACGACATCAAACCGTATGTGGTATATGCGGACTGCTTTCCGGATGCCCGCTGCGGTTTTGCCTCCACTCCGCCCGTTGCTGTGCTGGAGGTACGGATTCCGGAGCAGCTCGACCTCTCGCCGGAAGACCGGGAGACTCTGGTGCAAGTCCTGTCGTTGGATCCCCGCCCTGCTTATCAGCATGATCCGGACAAGGTATATGGAATGCCGTTCGGCGGAAAAGACGTGCATTTCCGGGTTGAAAACTCTGTTTTGACTGTAATCGATTATGCTTAATGTCATTGCCCTCGCCGTTCTGCCGGCCTTAATCCTGCTTTTCTATACGTATCAGCAGGACAAAATGCAGCGTGAGTCCGCGAAGATGATCGTAAAGGGATTCCTGTACGGATGTCTCTCCGTGTTCTGTTCCTTCCTGATTTCCGTGCCGTCGATGGGACTGGGTCTTTTTCCGTCGGAAATCCATTCGGTCGGAGATGCCTTCCGTCAGGCTTTTTTCGGTGCTGCTATTCCGGAAGAGACAGCCAAGTTGTTCTGCCTGTGGCTGTTCCTTCGCAATAACCGGTATTTTGATGAACGGATGGATGGAATCGTCTATGCCGTCTGCGTCGGTATGGGCTTCGCTGCCTTCGAGAATATCGAGTATCTGTTTGCGGCGGGAACGGATTGGGTGACGACGGGGATCGGACGGTCCCTGACGGCGATTCCCGGTCATTTCGGATTTGCCGTTCTCATGGGCTATTACTTCTCCCTGAACCGTTTCGACCGTTACCGGGCGCCGGGTGCCGCCCTCAAGATGTGGCTGTATCCGGTCCTGGCACATGGAATCTATGATACGGTAGCGATGATGTCCGAGGTCAGTCCGCAGCTCAGCGGCGCCATCACGATTGCCATCCTGCTGTTCTGCTTCCAGATGATCAAATGGGCTAAGCAGAGCATGCGCAACCACCTGGTGGCCGATGCTTCGGACGCTTCGACAGGCTCTGGAATTGACGAACAATAACCGCTTTCCATGATGCGCAAGTGGATGTTTGGGCTGGTGGCCGTCCTGTTGTCCGTCCTTTCTGCCTCCGCCCAGCAGCGTATGGCAACGGTCAGCGGCTATATCACGGACGGGGCCAGCGGGGAAACGCTTATCGGAGCCGGCGTCGTTGTGGACAGGAAGGAACAGCGCATTCCGATCGGTGCAGTAACCAATGCATACGGATACTATACCTTGACGATTCCCCGTGGCAAGGTACGCCTGCAATACAGTTTCGTGGGGTATGGAGGCGTGTTGGAAGAGTTTGATTTACAGCGTGATACGGTCATTGATGTCGTTCTTTTGGCAGCAGCGGAGATTGAAGGCGCTACGGTTGTGGCGCAGAGGGATGCCGGCATCCAGTCCACCTATCTGGGAGCAATCGACATTCCTCTTGTCCATATTCAGAATACGCCGGTCGTATTCGGGGAGGCGGATGTGCTGAAGGCAATCCAGTTGATGCCGGGCGTACAGGGAGGGAACGAAGGGTTTTCCGGATTGTATGTACGGGGCGGCGGCCCTGACGAAAACCTGATCCTGCTGGACGGGGTCCCGATTTACAATGTCGACCATATGCTGGGCATCCTGTCCGTTTTCCAAACAGAGGCGGTGAAAAAAGTGACTTTGTACAAGGGGTCGTTCCCCGCCCGGTACGGCGGGCGTATCTCATCGATTGTCGACATCAGGACGAACGACGGCAACATGAAGGAGACCCATGGCTCCATCGGCCTGGGCGCCCTGACGGACAAATTCCATCTGGAAGGCCCCATCTTGAAAGACAAGCTCAGCTATTCCCTCAGCGGACGGGGGCTCCATACCCTCTTCTTCGATCCTCTTCTCCGTTATTTCGGGAAACGTTTTTCCAACGATACGGACTTGTATGCCAATTATTTCTTCTACGACTTGAATGCCAAGATGACCTGGCGCCCGACGGACAGGGACCGTTTCTTCCTTGCTTCCTATAACGGGCGGGACCAGATGAACGTCCGTTTCAAGGAAAAGGAGTATTCGGATTCGGAGGAGGGTTTTGACCGAACGCAGGTGGGGCTGGGCTGGGGGAACAACGTCATTTCCCTCCGGTGGAACCATCTGTTCTCGAACCGTCTGTTCGCCAATTCAACCATTGCCTTCAACCGCTATCGGATGATGATGGGTAGCGGGATGCGGAGTCAGGGGCTGGACGGAGCGGGGGAGCGATACATGTATGATTTCACGATCGATTACCTCTCCGGCATCCGTGACTGGAGCGGGAAACTGGATTTTGATTATGTCCCTTCACCGAAGCACTTGGTTAAATTCGGGGCCGGATATATGCATCATACGTTCATCCCCCAGACCTTATCGGCGGTGACGCTGATGGAAGAGGAGGGGGAGCATTCGCAGGAAGAAACCCAGTTCGGAAACTCGGTGCCGTATAAAGGACATGACTTTTCCGTGTATGCCGAAGACGATTTTTCCGTCGGAGACCATCTGACGGTCAATCCCGGCCTCTATGTCTCTCTTTTCCTGACGGACGGAAAACCTTACCTGAACCTGCAGCCGCGCCTGTCCGCCCGATACGGCTGGGGGAGCGGATGGTCGCTCAAGGCGGGTTATGCCAGGATGGCCCAATACGTTCACCTGCTGAGTTCCGCGCAGATCACCCTTCCCGTCGATCTCTGGGTCCCCATTACCAAGGATATCCGTCCGGTGACCTCTGACCAGTATTCCGCCGGTGTCTATTATGCAGGCATTCAAGGTTGGGAATTTTCCGTCGAAGGGTACTACAAGGCGATGCACAATGTCCTGGAATACAAGGACGGAGCTATGATGATTGCAACGAATACCGGTTGGGAAACCAAGGTTGAAATGGGGGAGGGACGCGCTATGGGACTGGAGTTTTTCGTGCAGAAGACTGCCGGTAAGGCAACGGGTTGGGTGGCATATACCCTTGCCAAGTCCGACCGGCAGTTTCCGGACGGATCCATCAACCTGGGTGAGCGCTTCCCTTATAAGTATGACCGCCGCCACAATTTCAACATCAACTTGAATTACCGGCTGACACCCCATATCGACCTGAGTGGCACATTCTCATTCATTTCCGGAGGAACTACGACGCTGCCGGTACGGAAAACGGGCATCCAGTCTCCTTTTGGCGGCCCCGTCAACTCCGTCGATTTCGTGGAATACCGCAACAATTACCGGCTTCCTCCCAGTCACCATCTGGATGTGGGAGCCCGGTTCCGGAAGAAAAAACGCCATGGAGAACGCATCTGGGGGATCAACGTGTACAACGTGTATCGACAGTTGAATCCGAACATGGTGTTCCTCCATTATGATTCGGCCCGTGAGGACGGGGAGACGGAACCGAAACAGCATCTTGTCATGGAAAAGGTGACGATTCTTCCGTTGGTTCCTTCCGTCAGTTATACCTATCAGTTCTGAATGCCATGAGAAAGTGTCTGTCTTTGTTTTCCGCGCTCTTCCTCTTGGTCTCCTGCTACGAAGAGGTACTGATTCCGGTCGGGGAAGGGGAACCGGTCCCGGTCATGAATGCGCAGTTCAACAATCTGGAGCCGGTTCATGTCGTTTCCCTGTCGCTCAGCCGGCTCAGCAGCCTGACGCCCCTGGAGGGAGCGGAAGTCCAGGTCTATGTCAATGGATCCTGGCGGGCAGATGCCGTAGAAGAGGAACCGTCTTATCATGCCGCCCGGTATGCCTTCGAGGCGTCATGGGAAGCCGGGGATGAGATCCAGATTGTCGCAAGGAAGGGATCCTATTCGGTATCCGCTGTCACCACGGTTCCATATCCCGTTGAGATTGAAGCGGTTGATACGGCATCGGTCCAGATGTCGGTCTGGGGGGAGATGGAGGATTATGTCCAGATGAAGGTCCGCTTCCATGACTTACCGGGGCCGTCGTGGTATGGCATCAATGCCCGATGCAGTGAGTCCTGTGACTATCTGGACGGGGAAGGCCTCCCGATCCCAGGGTATTCCGTGGCGGATATGGACTGGGCGATACCATTGGAAACGGGGTTCGATCCGATTGTCAGTGAAGGAAGCACCTTGTCCGGAGGGGACTGGACCTCCTTTTTCGCGGTGGAGGATGAGTATCATGTTTTTTCCGATGTCCCTTTTTCCGGGCAGGATTGTTCGATCCGTGTGCTGGCTGATACGTGGTCTTTTTTCCTCCCGGATAAGAATTATGGGATCTATTATCCGGAAGGGATGATGGATGAGGATTACGGAGAATTGTCCCAGTATCCGCGCCGGGTCCGCAGGAGGTGCATACTCTGTTTGAGGAGTCTTGGGTTGGCGCAGTATCACTATCTGAAGGCTTTGTCCAATCTGGAGGCCTTCGGAACCGATGTCTCTTTTCTGATCGAGCCGACGACCCTTCCCTCCAATGTGGAGGGCGGCATTGGCTTTGTGGGAGTGGAAACGGTTTCAGAAATTGACGTCGCTGTGTTCGAAAAGGAATATTCTCCCTTGGACAACTTGTATTACAATTGATTCCGGAAGGAAGTCGGCGTCATCCCCGTCATCTTCTTGAAGAAACGGGAGAAGTAGGACTGGTCTTCCAGCCCTACAGCCGTAGCTATATCAACCATGGAGCGGTGTTTGTCCATAAGGAGTTGCTTGGCGTAATTGAGTCGTGAAATCTCAATCCATTCGATGGCGGAACGAAACGTATGGGCCTTTACTACTTTGTTAAGATAGTTGGGCGAAACATGCAGTAATTCAGCATATTGAACGATTGGCATCAAGCTGCGGTTCCGGTCGAAGACCATCTGGAGGAATCTTTCGGGAATCACGGAAGCGGGTGTCGGAGGTTTGAGTTGTCCGAGAATCAGGTCGATCCCGCTCCGGATCAGGGCATCGTCTCCATCCAGGGACGCAGTATAGATCCTTCGGAACAATACGCCCATAAAAGCACCGTCTTCAAACCAGAATGTCTGGTGGACCGGTACATTCCCGCTCAGGAAAGAATAGGAGGCGTCCTTGAGGTACGTGGCCTGAAAACCGCCGTCAAATCCTATGCAATCCTTGAAATGCTTGATGCTGAATGGAATACTCTCAGGAATCAGGAGGATTTGACCCGCCGTGCAAAGATAGGTTTTGCCGTTGACCTCCACGAGGACTTCCCCTTCCATCAGATACATGAAGCTGATGACCGGAAGGGAGAAAGGAGGAACCTGGGTAACCTCCTTGTAACCGGCTCTCTCCAATTTGTTGATGTAGAAAGGCCGTGTCGTGCCGGCATCGTAATTCCAATAGGTATCCATGGCGAAGATGAATCAAAATTCCAAATCAAGCCCGATATTGATGGTGAAATTTTTTTCTTTCCGATGCGTGAGGCGCCAGAATCCATCTATTCGGAACATCCTGAAAATGTTGGAAATGCCTGCTCCGACTTCAACATACGGTTTTTCCAATGATCCCATTCCTTCCAGAAGGAGATAGGGCGCCTGGACCGTATTCTGGTTGGAAATGGTTCCCCAGGCGACGCGGCCTGTTACGACTTCCCGCAGGTCCAGCCTGTTCAGCAGGGGAATCTTTCCGAAGAAGAACCCGTTGAAATTGTGTTCGTAGAACGCCGTGATCCATCGGTCGGAAGCGAACTCATAGTAGTTCATGCACGAGAAGCCGGATTTGTCCAGGAAATAGGTCTGGTTTCCTTCGTGCAGTTTCAGGAGAGGATACGGGACGGATCCGAGAATGGCTCCGCCGTTGAGGTGCAAGGTCCCGAAACCGATGGCTCCGGCCGGAACTTTCCAGTCAACCGTCAACTCTCCGCGATAAAACTCATAGTCATTCTTCATGATGCCGGGAATCCCGGCCAGGAGATCGACAGTGATGATCGGGAAACGAGTGAAAAGGTAACTCTTGTCAAAATGGCCGCGGTTGATCCTTTCTTCCCAGGAGAACCGTCCCGTCCAGTGAAGCTGGTAGGCGGAGAAAAACTCGTCAACCGTACCGTCTTTTCGGATCAGGGGAACGGATGCATTTCCATAGATCCGGATCATCTGGGCTTTCCAAAGGGTATTGAAGGAAGGACTGAACTCATGGTCATAGGTCAGGGAAGCTTCCCGCATCATGCTTTGTTTGTCATATCCGCCGCGGGCCAGTAGGGAATTGAAAATATTGTTTTCCGTAAAGACGCCGGAGCCTCTGCCAAGCTGTTCGTAGTCTTTTGACGCATATAGGGTCAGCTTGCGGGTTTTTTCCCGGTTGAATATGAACTCTGCACTGGCATTTCCCTTGAACTCCCGGTCTCCGAAGCCATAGGCGACCGCACCGCGGAGACGGACTTTCCGGCTGAATTCCTTTGTTGTCCTGAATCCGGCTTGGACGCGTACGCCTTCCGTGTCGTTGAACGTGACCGTACGGGCCCAGGGACCATATCCTATTCCCCATTTCTTGCTTTCCGCAAAGCCGGTAATCATCATGTTGGCAGTCCCGTACACCCATTTGTACGCGCTCTTGTCCTTGAGCTGGTCCACCATGGTGAAAATCCCTTTTTCCCGTTGTGTCAGTTCATAGGGGCGGGATTCCTCCCAAAATAACTCGTCCTTTTCTGCATTCGGGGCGATGACCACCCGGTCCCCTCCGGAAAACGCCTCCGCTTCCGTTACGGGTTCGAATACCGGATTCGAATAGACGATCTGCCGGTTTCCCATCAGGGAAATCAGGCGGGAAGAATCTTTGAGTGCAACGGAAAAATCGACAAACAGCCTTTCTTCGCGGGTAAACCAATGCCCGTCCGGAATCCGTTCGTTTTCAATATCTACATTGATATGGCGGATCCAGTTGACATTGGATTTGGCGGCGAGATTGGCGTGGACGGAACGGATGGCGAAGTCCTCGGCATCGATGTTCATTTCACCGTCCAGTACCGGGGAGGTCACAAGCCGTTTGGGATGGAAGCGGATGGTATAGGTCTTGCGGCCGTCAACTTGCAGGCTGTCCACCAGGAAATAGTTGTAAAAGGTGTGGCCAATGTTGCTGGCAGGGGACGGGATATCCAGGTTCAGAACGCTGATCTGACTCTGGTAGAAATTGGTTTTCAGCAGGTAGGATCCGGTGAACTGTCGCAGTATATTGTCCTGCTCGATGCCGGAAATCCGGCTTGCCTTGATGACTTCCTTGTCAACGGGAGGGGTCTTGGAGTGATACTTGCGGGATACATTCTCCGATATCAGCACGGGAATGTAGGAAGCTCCGGTCACGGCTGAAGTGTCCCGGTAATCGAGGATGAATCCGATATGCCGGTCAAGGAAACTGTTCTCGATCAGATCCTCGGCGTGGGTGACGTCCAGTTCTATCTTCGTATAAAGGTCGCTTTTCCAGGCATCGGCCCGGTCCGGGTCATGGCGGATGCGATTCCGGTCGATCTTGTCCAAGATACTCCGTATATAGCGGTCGTCCGGCCTGACCAGGGCGGCGTCCAGTTGGGCTTCGTCCTTTTTCAGGGAGAAATTAACCACGGAAAAAGAGCCGTTCGCGACCTGGAAACTGGAAGGAAGATACCCGATGATATGGGCAGTCAATATCCTGGCATCCTTGGAACGGGTTTCCAGCACGTAATTCCCTTCCAGGTCCGTGGAAATGCCGATGGTCGTTCCATCAAAGAAAACGCTGACAAACGGAATCGGCTCGCCGGTTTCCGCATCCACGACGGTCCCCCGGACTTTTGTGGACTGGGCGGACAGCGTGATCGGAATCAGGCAGATCAAAAACCATATGAGCCGTATCTTTGGCATATTCTCCAAATATACGGCTTTTTACGGAATAATCAAAATAATCAGTTGTAGATGCGGTTCAGAAGGGATAGTTTGGCTTTTTCCGGCAAGAGCCTGACCAGAAGCCCGACCGCACCGTAATCAATCCTGGGGATGACCCGGACGGACATGTGTTTTCTTTGAAGCTGGCGGAGAACGGCGCGTCCGATCACCTCTGGCTGCATCCCGCCCAGTTCGTCTTTTTCGATTTTCATCAAATTCTTCTCCATGCGCCGCTTGTAGGGAGAATCCGCTTTTTGTGCCGCTCCAGTGAGTTTCCGGGCAGCCGTGAATCCAGTGGCGACATCTCCGGGAAGTATGCTGCAACATTCGATCCCCGTTCCCTTGAGTTCCATGGAAAGGGATTCGGAAAGGGAAAGCAATGCTGCTTTGACAGAGGAATAGAATCCCTGGAAGGGGAGCTGGAGGATGGCCATGACAGACGTGATCGTGACAATCCGTCCGAATCGCTGTGCCCGGAAGACGGGAAGGCAGGCCTGGATGGTCCGCAGGGCTCCGAAATAGCAGGTTTCGAACTGGTAGCGCGCCTCTTCTTCCGTCGTCCCTTCCACCGGTCCGTAGATTCCGTTTCCGGCGTTGCAGATTACGGCGTCCAGTCTGCCTTCTTCTTCGATAATACGGGCTACAGCCCTTTCGACGGAGGAGGTATCGTTGACATCCAGCTGCAGGGGAATGATGCCGGGTGCAGGCTTGCCGGCTATACCGCGGCGGGAACCGGCATACACTTTCATGCCGGCTTCGGAAAGAATACTAGCTGTCGCGGCACCGATGCCGCTGCTCCCACCGGTCAGGAGAACGATTTTTACGGAGTCCATAGTTCGGATCTTTTGATGAAAGAGCCAGGCAGGGGCATATCATACACGGCATGCCGGAGGAACGATTTGAATTGCACCGGATCCGAAACTGCGTCCTGCTGCTCGACGGAAATGATTTCACCGATTCCAAGCCGGGGGAATGTCCCCGCCTTGTTGAAAAGTTCATGGAACAACCGGATGAAGCGGATCCGGTAATCCAATAGGCCAAGCCCGTAGTAGAATGAGGAGTTTCGGTCGAAAAAGCGTACCGGAACAATGGGGACCCGGGCTTTCCGGATCAGTTTGATAGCAGCATCCTGCCAGTCCCGCTCGCGGATGGTCCAATGCTCACTGGGCTTGAGGTCGGCAACGGCTCCGGCCGGGAAAAGGCAGAGCGGCCCGCCGCCACGAATCTGGATCAGGGCTTTTTTTACGCCGTTGATACTGGCTGCCGAGGCACCGTTGTAGGAGCCGACAGCAGGATTTACGGAAATGAAACTTGGCGCCAATCCCTTGATCCACATCAGCAGCTCGTTGACCATGACCTTGGTTTCCTGGCGGAGATGACCGAAGATATCGAGCAGGCAGATGCCGTCAAGGTGGCCGTAGATATGGTTGGCGATAACGATGAATGGTCCGTCAGGAAGCGATTCAAGCCTTTCAGCATGTCCGATTCGGAAATCAACCCCGATTTCGTCCAGGATACCCTTGGCGAAATCAGGACCGAAAGGGATGTTTTCCTTCTCGAGTTTGTCGTGCAGCCGGTTGACTTTGTCAATGCCGGTCATTCTCTCGGCGATACGGAACAACAACTCTCCCCATTTGCCTTTAAAGACAGGGGAGAGATGGTCAGCTGCTTCACTGGGAGTGATGACGGACATGTTATTTCTCGGGATGCTTGGGAGGATCTATCCGGGCAAAGTATTTCGCATCCTTGATGACGCCGATCAGGTAGAACAGGAAAATGATCAGTCCGACGGTGATGGCAATACCGTCCATAATGCCGAATTCGAATTCGTTATGGAAAAGGACGACATGCTTTTTCCATAGCATCAGCTGCGGGATGTAGATGAAGCAGGTATTGATGATTACGGCAAGGATACGGAACTCGGTAGGTCCGAGGCCTCCGTACGTCAGCCTCATTTCTCCCTTGAGATGGCAATCGATGTAGACGTAGACGCTGAGCATCAGGTAACTGACCAGGACGCCCATCATGAATGTAAGGTTGACGAGCGGAGAAATGCCGACGCCGACAAACATGATTGTCTCATTGATGACATCCACGTTGTGATCAATGAAAAAGCCGTATGTCTTGCGCTGGGTATTCCTGACACGGGCAAGGCTGCCATCCAACGAATCTCCGAACCAGTTGACGAGAAAACCAAAGGAGGCTAACCACAGCCATCTGATATCCAAATTGGAAAGAGCATATCCCGTCGCTATGATGCAAGCTCCGAAAAAACCCACGGCCGTCAGCATGTCCGATGTGACCCAGGAAGGCATCCGTTCGGCAAGCCATACAAGTACCTTTCTCTCATAAGGATTCAGGATAGATGTCTGAATCCGTGCTGCTTGTTTTTGTTCTTCCATATAATTCTTTTCAAGTTTGCAAAAATAACAATTTAAATCCATAAACACCAAATTGAAGGCGAATTGGCATCTGTTTATGCGACTTTTTGAACAAAAAACGTTATATTTATGCCATGAAATTGAACCGCTCCCTCATGAAGGCCGGATCCATACTGGCCGCTTTTATCCTGATTCTGTGCCTGATCCTCAGCCTCTCCCGTCATCTCCGTGAGAGACGGTGGCGGAATGCCGGCCCGATCGAGAATCACCCCGTCAGGATCTATGACGTAGCCTTCCAGCGGGAATTCAATGATATGAACGAAGTCCAGCTGCAGGCGGCCCGTGCCGTAGGGGTTCCTCCGGTGAAGGACAGGGAGGCGGCGGAACATATGAAAAAGAAACTGGTGGAGATTACGGCGAACGAATGGTATGGAGTAGAGACGCTGACCCATTCCATTCCGTTCCTTACGCCCGGAGCCGCAGCGCTGCTGGAGCGGATCGGACGGGATTTCCAGGATTCGCTTGCCGCCAAGGGGCTGAATCCCAACCGGATCATGGTGACTTCCATGTTACGGACGGATGAGGATGTAAAGAAACTTCGCCGGAACAACCAGAATGCATCAGAGAATTCGACGCACTGTTACGGAACGACCTTCGACCTGTCCTATTGGCATTATGAGAAGATTCCCGACCTTCGCGGCCGGCCTTATGCAGACGTTCCTCCGGAGTATCTGCGTGCGACGCTCAGCCAGGTCCTGAAGGCCATCCATGACGAAGGAACCTGCTACATCAAGTATGAAAAGAAACAGACCTGTTTTCATATAACGACTCGAAAATGAAAAAACTGATTGCTCTTTTTGCCGCTCTGGCAGTGCTGTCCGGCTGCAAGTCCCAACCGGACTTGGACAGTGAGTACGCTGTAGACATGATTCCGAAGGGGGAGAGTGTCCCTGAACTGGTTATGCCGGCACGTGACGGATCCACGTTTGACCTTTCCGAATTCCGCGGCCGGTATGTTGTCCTGGATTTCTGGGCCAGCTGGTGCCCGGATTGCCGGGCAGATGTCCAGACCATGAAGGAATTATACGCCCGGTATGGCGACAAGGCCACGTTCGTCGGTATTTCCTTTGACACGGATCCGGAAAAACTCGACTCCTATGTGAAGGAAAACGGGATAGGCTGGCTCCAACTGTGTGAATTCGTCCCCAAAAAAGAATCCACCGTCGGTGATGCGTATCACGTCAAGTGGATTCCTTCGATGTATCTGGTCGATCCTGAAGGGAATGTTGTCCTGGGAACGGTGATGATAGACAAGTTAGCGTCGGCGCTCAAGCTTCTTTAGGCGGTTACGGAGCATTTTCCAACCCTCCTTCAGGAAGGACTCGACGTGCCTTTTCTTTTTTTCGGGATACATTTCTTCAAATGTAATCATGATACCGGAGTCCAGCACGTCGGCAAACTCATCGTTGATGCCGGTACCGAAATAAATCATGGAAGGTGACAGGTTCATGTAGGAATTGACCAGGGGAGGGATGCTGACGCCGAGTTTCAGGATCTCTCCCTTGAGGGTCTTGTAGTCTTCCTTGAAATCATCACCCTTGAAAAGCTTGGAGAAACGGCGGGGGTTCTGGATTCTGACCTCTTTCCGGATATGGATCAGGCTGGCTTTCTCACCGAAATACTTCTTGAGGAAAAACATGATCATTTCACGGGCTTCCTCATTGTAACTCGGATAGATGGTCATTTTTCCGAACAGGTATCTCATGCGTTTCTTATACAAGACCATCAGGGCGCTGATGCCGTCGAAAAGGTTGTCCAGGGCGAAAAGGCCTTTGGCGCCGGCTTTGGAGCTCTGGTATTCGACAGAAACGAAAGACCGTCCGAGTTCCAGGGTGTAGGGGAGGTATTCCCGCATGAATTTGCGAGAGAAGCGGAACATGTGGGACGAGGTAAGGATCGGCTGGCCTTCCTTGTCGTACACGCACTGGTCGCAGAAGCAGAATCGATAACCTCCGATGATTTCTTCGGTTTCGGGATCCCAGAGGACTAGTTGCTTGTAACCGAACGCGGGATCCGTATCAAACTTGTCGATGTCCAGCGCCTCTCCCGTTCCACCGCCGTCATTGCGGAATGCGATTTCGCGGAGGCGGCCGATTTCACGGATGACATTGACGGATTCCGGCCCTACGACATATATCTCGTTTCCCGCATGGTTGGTCTTTCGTAGAAACTTGTCTTCTTGCAGTTCCGCCTTGATCAGTTCCCTGTCGACGGGGGAGATTATTTTTTTCATAAGTGGTATGGTTTAGTACAGTCTTTGGTTATAATGCAATGACTTTCTCCTTGACCCACTGCGCCCATTCGTAGGGTTTGCGGCTCCGGTCGAAAGTTTGCCAGGGGATAGGATCCCCGATCACGATCCGGTAAGTTTTCCCCTGCGCCCGGTAAAGCTCGTCCACCAGCATGATCATGGCAAGGGGAAATTTCTTGTTGATGCCGGTTATTTTTCCCATCCAGTCCACCAGATAGAAACGCCAGGTGTTCTTGCCGTAAAAATGCATCGGGACAATATCCCGATGGTATTGGACGCTCTTGGTGATGAACGTTTTCGCCCAGGGCGTTTCCTGAATCCTGCCGTGGGTCTTCCTGGCAACCTTCCCGGAAGGGAAGATCAGGATCTGGTAGGGACCAGAAAAGATCTCGTCTGTCTGGAAGGCCAGATCCCGGGACTGGCTGCCGACTTTGTTGACGGCAACCATGTATTCCCGAAGCTGACGAAGGTTCATCAGGAAATCATTGGCGAGGAACCGGACGTTTCCGTCGAAATGCTTTCCGAAGATCGAGATCAGCGCCAGGGCGTCATTCCCTCCCAGGGCATGATTGGACGCAACGGTATAGCGTCCATCTTTCGGGACATGGTCGAGCCCTTCAATTTGGAGCGTAACGTGCAGGTACTCAATAACTTTATCGGTAAACTCAATGCCGGAATAGCCTTTCTTGAAAAAATCGTTCAGCCAGTCTTCGTGAAGGAGTTTCCTGACGAAACGGATCAGCCATTTCGGTGTCTTTTCCCCGAATTTTTTCTTGAGGATCTGTTCAATATTGATGGTATAGTCGATGTCTGGCATCAAATCGGTGGTATAGGCTTAGTTCTAAACGGTAAATATATTACAAAATTGTGACAAATCCAACATTTTTGTATCTTTGCAGTTCCCTAAGCATAGCATGAGAGGCCGTTTTCAAGAAATTCTGATCAAATTTGTCATGTTCACGCTGACGAGCGGGATCGGAACGCTGGTGGATCTGGGAATCCACTGGCTTCTGTCTTCTTATGTGTTCAGGGACAACTACTGGGGGTCCTTCTGGATCGCCCCCTTCATTTCTTTCGAATGTGCCGTCCTTGTGAACTTCATGATCGCCTACCATTTTGTATGGCGGGAACGGATTTCGGTCCGCTCTACCCGTTCTTTCTGGAGGCATTATGCCGCATACAATGCGACAGCCACCGGCGTATTCATGGTCAAGATGGGCATTATGCAGGGCATCCATTTCCTCTTCCGGTCCCTCAATTTCCTCGTCGACGCCTCTTACGAACCCGTTCTGTGTAATCTGCTGGCTCTCTGCTTCTCGGGGTTGATCAACTTCTTCATGAGCGAGATGGTCATTTTCAAGAAAGTCAAGAAATGAAAAAACGGCTGTATTCCCAAGCCTTGGAATACAGCCGTTTTCATCATTGCCTGAGGCTGTCCTACCGAAGGACGCCGAGTTCCTTGCCGACCTTGATGAAAGCGGCAATAGCCTTGTCAAGGTGTTCTTTCCGGTGAGCGGCGGACAGCTGAACCCTGATACGGGCCTGTCCCTTCGGAACGACCGGATAGTAGAACCCGGTGACGAAGATGCCCTCTTCGGCCATCTTGGCGGCAAATTCCTGGGAAAGTTTGGCGTCATACAGCATGACGGCGCAGATGGCGGACTGGGTCGGCTTGATGTCGAATCCGGCTGCCATCATCTTGTCGCGGAAATAATCCACGTTCTCCTGCAGGCGGTCATGGAGTTCGTTGGACTCCTTGAGCATCTTGAACATTTCGATTCCGGCACCTGCGATCATGGGCGGAATGGAGTTGGAGAACAGGTAGGGACGGGAACGCTGGCGCAGCATGTCGATGATTTCCTGGCGTCCGGTGGTGAAACCGCCGACCGCGCCGCCGAAAGCCTTGCCAAGGGTTCCGGTGAAGATATCGATGCGTCCATAGCAGTTGAACTGCTCGGCAACGCCGTGTCCGGTCGGACCGACTACACCGGCGGAGTGGCTTTCATCCACCATGACCATGGCGTCATATTTCTCAGCGAGGTCACAGATCTTGTCCATTGGAGCGACATTGCCGTCCATCGAGAAGACACCGTCGGTGACGATGATGCGGAACCGGCAGGCCTGGGCCTCCTTGAGCTTCTCTTCGAGGTCGGCCATGTCTGCATTGGCATAGCGGAAGCGCTGGGCTTTGCAGAGACGGACGCCGTCAATGATGGAGGCGTGGTTCAGTGAATCGGAGATGATGGCGTCTTCCGCTGTCAGGAGCGGTTCAAAAACACCGCCATTGGCATCGAAGCAGGCAGCATAAAGGATGGCGTCATCGGTATGGAAATAATCGGCAATGGCTTTTTCCAATTCCTTGTGGATATCCTGGGTATCGCAGATAAAACGGACGGAAGACATGCCGTAGCCGCGGTCTTTCATCGCTTTTTCGGCCGCTGCGATCAGTCTGGGGCTGTCGGCCAGGCCCAGGTAATTGTTGGCGCAGAAATTCAAGGCCTTGCTGCCGTCCTGGAGGGTGATTTCAGCACCCTGGGCGGAAGCGATGTTGCGTTCACGCTTGTAGAGTCCGGCTTCATCGATGGCAGCCAGCTCATTCTGAAGATGTTTCTGGAATTTTCCGTACATGGTATTTAGGGTTGTTGTAGTTTTTTCTTCCAAATTTATGCATTTTCTGTGGATTATATATCTTTTTCAAGGAAAAACTTTTAAATTTGTGCCGAATTTTAAAACATAGACCATACTTAACTGACCTGTCATGAAAAATGTGCTTGTCATCGGTTCCACCGGCCAGATCGGCTCGGAACTGACC
>JAGAHD010000006.1 GCA_017627255.1 Bacteroidales bacterium
CGGCTGCCTGGCAGCGGGCTTCCCCAACGACAAAGTGGAACCGGTGAAAGTGACGTACCGGAAGCAACTCCTGAGCCGCATACTGGAGTTCAGCCTGGAGCAAGAGGGCTTTGTCCGCATGACCCAGGTTTCGAGAATGGATTTCAAATCCCTGGTTTCGAGTCTGAAAATGTACCGCAAGATCCATCCGAAGAAACCGTAGCGCGCCGCCCTTTATTGCCCGCCCGTTTGGCGGGCTTTCGTTTCTCCTGGCCGCTGTTGGTGCGGAAATTGTAAAGAGGATGACATACCAAATCTTATATGCCAATGAAAACGAAAATTTTAGTCAGAATCGCCGCCGTCATCGGACTTCTCGTCACTTTCTCCCTGCTGACATCCTGCCAGTCCAAAGAAGAAAAGGTGATTTCGCAATTGGAGTCTCTCTGCAAAACCGTGGAAAAAGACAGCTTTGACATCAAGGATGTGGATTCCCTGCAGGCGAAGTTCGATGCGGTCCGTGAAACCGCAAAGCAGTGCAATTTTACGAACGACCAGCTTAAGGAAGTCGCGAAACTGGAAGTCCGTTTCACGAAAGCGATTGCCAAGAAGGCTCTCGAACGGGTCGGCAATGCCGTGGAGGGCATAGTGGACGGTCTCTCAGGTGAGAAGGAATGACCCCGACCGTTCGGGTTGTCCTGCACAGAGTGCGGAGTCCGCTCCCGGAACGGACCTGTACTGCAGAAAGGAAAAGGAGTTGACTCAGCGAGCCGGCTCCTTTTTCGTAGACAAGGTGCCAACGGGCAGTCTGGGGGCGTAATGAGCGGGTTAATGATACCTGTCGGCCTCTCTGTGCCTATTCATCATTTCTGGTTTGGGTATTAATTCCAACTACCCAGAAGATTATCATTGATCTGTGTCTCTTCTGCCGGCAGAAAGAGCTGTGCATTCCGGAGTGTCTCATCAAACAGTTTTCCGTTATACTCTTTAGTCCTGTCTTCAACGGAAAAGATGTCGATAAGCCACCAGACTCCGAGACCACCTGCTGTGACTAACTTCAGGACACCCAGCCCTGTCTCTCCCAACATGAACCGGTCGACGCCAAGAGATCCCAGAAATATGGACAGGAAAAGCATGGTCGACGGGTCCCGATAGTCTTGCGATAAGACCATTTGCAGTTGGTTGTCGTTCAAGGTAGGGATGAGATCCTTAATCCTGGCGATGTCCACTATTGTGAATTTCTTCGCCTCGTTCAGGGCAAAAGAGTTTATCAGGAAATCCCGCTCCACCCCTTGCAAATAGTCAGGGCTGACAGCGATCTCGACCATGGGAAGTTCAATGGGTTCCAACTCAATCTCATCCTTGCGATGATCTTCTGCCGCGAAAAGGGAAACACTGCATAGGGATAGAAATACAATAGCAAAAAACCTTTTCATAGTTAATACTTTTTCCACATTGCCCCAGTTGTGGATACAATAAAAAGAAAGTGTGGAGCACTTCGCTTATCTGAAGAAAGGCTACTGAGTGCAATAGCCCTAAGTCAACAATACTCCGCAAAAATGCCCGGAACGATCTTCAAGGATAAAGGCGAAACACTTTCATCAAATATGTCTGTCAGTTTCCTGACGAATACAAAATTAGCAAATAATAGCTTCTTTGACAAGCATTGAGGTCAAGAAATGCTCATCAGATATGTCTAGGAATAAGGGTCCCGGCTTCTTAAAAAAAAGTCCTTTCATCCTCTCGGAAGCAGGGCATGAAGGGTTGAAAACCTCATCTCGCAAGAGAACGAAGCCGGTGACACAGAGGGTTATCCGGGTTCATTTCTGTAGCCGCCTGATTATCAGACCCTATTTTTACTGTCTCCGGACGACCTCCGATAAAAAGAAAGGGTTGTCCGGTGGCTATTTTGTAACGGTCTCACAGTAAAGAAGATACGAGATGTCGTCCGGACACCCCCCGTAAACTACTTCCAGGATGATGCACCGGTGCCGTCCCGTAGGCGTACTGAGAGGCCGGTCCCAAGGGATGCCGATACAGAAAAGGAGCCCGTCGGTATGACAGGCTCCTTTCATGGATTGGATTCTTCGCTGTCGCTCAGAATGTCTGCTTACGAATGCTGCTTGATCTCGGCCTGCGCGGCGGCGAGGCGGGCGATCGGGACGCGGAACGGGGAGCAGGAGACGTAGTCGATGCCGATGGTGTTGAAGAACTCGATGGACTTCGGATCTCCGCCATGCTCACCGCAGATACCGCAGGTGAGGTTGTTGCGACGGGTGCGGCCCTTGTCCACGCCGATCTTCACCAGCTGGCCGACGGCCTTGGTATCGATGGTCTGGAACGGGTCGGCATCGAGAATCTTGTTGCCGAGGTATTCGCCCATGAAGGTACCGATGTCGTCACGGGAGAAACCGAAGGTCATCTGGGTGAGGTCGTTGGTACCGAAGCTGAAGAACTCGGCGGCGCGGGCCATGCGGTCGGCCGTGAGGGCGGCACGCGGGATTTCGATCATGGTACCGAAGTGGTACTCGAGGAATTCGCGGGTCGCGGCCTCGACTTCTGCCTTGATCTTGTCGCAGATCGCTCTCTGGAAGCTGAGCTCACGGGCGGAGATGGTGACAGGGATCATAATCTCCGGCTTCGGGTTCATGCCTTCCTTCTGGAGTTCGGCGGTGGCCGTGAAGATGGCGCGGTACTGGGTCTCGGCGATGAGCGGGAAGCTCACGTGGAGACGGACGCCGCGGTGGCCCATCATCGGGTTGACCTCGTGGAGGGATTCGCCTCTCTTCTCGATTTCCTTGACGGAAACGCCGAGATCCTTGGCCAGTTCCTTCTTCTTCTCGTCGCTGCGCGGAACGAACTCGTGGAGCGGCGGGTCGAGGAGACGGAACACGACTGGTTTGCCGTCCATCACGCGGAGCGTTTCCTTGACGGCGGCCTTCATGAAGGGTTCCAGTTCAGCGAGCGCTGCCTTGCGCTCCTCGTCGGTGTCGCAGAGGATCATCTTGCGGAGCTTGGAGAGCGGAGTCTCGCTGTTGCGGCCGTAGAACATGTGCTCGATACGGAACAGGCCGATGCCCTGGGCGCCGAACTTAAGGGCGCGGGCAGCGTCTTCCGGAGTGTCGGCGTTGGTACGGACATCCAGCTTGCGGTACTTGTCGCAGAGGGACATGAACTTGGCGAAGAGCGGGTTTTCGGAAGCGTCCATCGTATCGATGGCGGTACCGTAAACGAGACCCTTGGCACCGTTGAGGCTGAGCACGTCACCTTCTTTGTAGGTCTTCTTGATACCGGCGAAGGAAACGGTCTTGTCCTTGAGGTTGATCTTCATGGAGTCGCAGCCGACGATGCAGCACTTGCCCCAGCCACGGGCCACGAGGGCTGCGTGGGAGGTCATGCCGCCGCGCTCGGTAAGGATACCTACGGCAGCGTGCATACCGTCGATGTCTTCCGGAGACGTCTCTTCACGCACGAGGATGCACTTCTTGCCGGCGAGGGCATACTTGATGGCTTCTTCGGAGGTGAAGACAATCTGGCCGACGGCGCCGCCCGGGGAAGCCGGGAGACCCTGGGCCAGGATCGTGGCCTTCTTCTCGGAGGTCGGGTCGAGGATCGGGTGGAGAACCTCGTCCAGCTGGTTCGGAGCCAGCCGCATGACGGCGGTCTTTTCATCGATCAGGCCTTCTTCCAGCATGTCGACGGCCATCTGGAGGGCCGCCAGGCCGGTACGCTTGCCGATACGGCACTGGAGCATCCAGAGCTTGCCTTCCTGGATGGTGAATTCGATGTCCTGCATATCCTGGAAATGGTTCTCCAGGTTCTTGCGGATTTCGTCAAGTTCCTTGTAGACCTCGGGCATTGCGGTTTCGAGGGAGGCGAGGTTCTTGTTCTTCTCGCTCTTGGTGGCCTCGTTCAGCGGATTCGGGGTACGGATGCCGGCGACGACATCTTCGCCCTGGGCGTTGATGAGCCATTCGCCGTAGAACTTGTTGTCGCCGTTGGCAGGGTTGCGGGAGAATGCGACGCCGGTGGCGGAGGTGTCACCCATGTTGCCGAACACCATGGACTGGACGTTGACGGCGGTGCCCCAATCATCCGGAATGTGCTCGATCTGGCGGTAACGGATGGCGCGCTTGCCGTTCCAGGACTTGAACACGCCGCCGATGGA
>JAGAHD010000050.1 GCA_017627255.1 Bacteroidales bacterium
CAGGCCCTGGACGACTGGCGCACCCTTGCCGACCTTTCCGAGGAAAAAGACATGAGAATCCTGAATTACAGGGGGAACCGGATAGATAATCCCAAAGTGCGATACAAAACGCTCCATAAGATTCTCCTCGGCAAGAATCCCATGAACGGGCCGGATAATCCTCTGGAATACCAGACATTGCGCCCGGACGCATTGGCTCATTCCCATGGGACAAACTGTTTTGCCCGTGCCTACGCCGTTCTCACCTATTGCCGTGCCAACGGGATTGCCTCTGCGGTCGATTATACGCCTTCCTGGGCACGCCGTGGAGGTGTCCATGCCTGGATATCTGTCATTACTCCGGGGAGTCACGACCAGTCTTTCGAACCTTGGACTGAGAATATTGAACCCGGCTATTTTGTGGGAAACGGCTGGTACCCTTCCAAAGTCTACCGGATGGGCTGGTCTCCCCGGCCCGTTTTGATACAAGCCTTGAAAGACGGTATCCGCCTTCCAGCACAACTCAGCCACTTGTTTGTGAAGGATGTCACAGACCTTTACAATAAAACCTACTCTATTTCGATTCGCTGCAGGAAATCCTCCGACTATGTCTGGCTTTCAACTTTCAACGGGAACTGCTGGTGCCCCATTGACATTGCAAAGGTCTGTTGGGGACATGCGGTTTTCCAGAAAGTCACTACCGGCTTGGTTTATTGCCTTTTGTCAGCACGGGATGGATCACAGGTTTCAGGACCCTTTGTCCTAGATGCCTCCGGGACTGTACGGTTCCTTCCTACGGAAGGAGACAAAACAACCGTGGAACTGTCCCGAAAGTATCTGACCGGCGAACATATCCACGCCGTCAGGGAGTATCTGGCCGGAGTTGACATATATGGCTCAGAAGACGGGGTACGATACGCTCTTCTCGGTTCCCAGGGGACGCATTGCATTCTTTCGGAATCAGTTCCTTTCCGGGAAAACATCCCCGTACGGTATATTCGTCTTGTTCCGAAAGAAAAAACGCCCGCCGATATTGCCGAAGTTTTCTTTTACGACCAGCATGGAAAACCCGTTGTGATAAATGAAAAAGACCTTGCGTTCGACAAGGATCCGCTTACCTATCTGCGCTTGGTGCCGGAAGAAACATATACTATTGACCTTGGGGAAACTGTTATTTTGGGCCATGCCTCCCTGATCCGTCGCGGCGACGGAAACGATATTTTTCCGGGAGACACGTATGAACTCTATTACAATGACGGTCACCATTGGCAGTTCATCGGAAGACAAACTGCCACTGATATCCGAATCCTCTTTAAGGATGTTCCTTCCGGTCCCCTCCTTTGGATCCGGGATATCTCAAGCGGTCAGGAGAATGGTTGTTTTTTCTATGAAGAAGGACTTCAAACCTGGATATGAAACTTAAATATACATCTGCCATGAAAAAGAAAGCATCCATTTCAATCTTGCTACTCCTTACAATTACAGCCCTCATTTCATTGTTCACATATCTCGGAAACCCGTCTTCGTCCTCCCTCGTAGAGGAGAATATTGAAGCATTGGCTCAAAGTGAACAAGAGACGTCCCCATGCAAACCCGGTCCGGGAAAGTGCTTCGAAATAAAACAAATGCCCAACGGGGAAAAGAAGATTCTTCTCATTTTTTATAATTATCCGGCGTTATGAACAGATGGCTTTTTTTACTGTCAAGTTTACTGCTTCTGGGATCTTGTAGGAGCAAGCAAGCTGTTCCGGAGATTCATATTTCGGGAAGCGCCGCGTTCCACGACGTCTCCGTCTCATGGCCCGTTTCCTGCCGTAAAGATACGATTACCGTTCTGAACGGACACGATTCAGTTTATTTCAATCAATACGACGATACCATCCGCCACTTCCTCAGAAAAGGACGCGGCCCTCTTGAAGCAATGAACATCGCCTCGGCATCCAGTATCGGCGATTATCTCGCCGTAATAGACCACTCGGGATACGACACCCCCAAAAGCCTTTTTTTCATAGATCTCCGGGACCCTTCCAACCAGGGCAAATGGCAAGTCATTTCTTTGGAATGGCTGAATAATTTTTACGTAATTCCGGAATTTGTGATGCTGGACAAAGGTCACATGGTCGCCCTGACCTGGGAAAAGGGAGAAGATGCCATCATGACATGGATTGACTTGGAGAACCAAACGACACACCGGCTGGATTTTGATATACAGGATTCATATACCGGTAACCCAAACAGGCGGAATTTATTGTATACTCTCAACTCACGCGTCTCCTATAACAGGGAAAAGTCCAAATTGGTGTATACCTGTGGAGAAGGTTGTTACATGGAAATCATGACGCTGCACGATGGTATCATTTCAGACCGGCAAACCATTCTCGGCACTGTCCCTGATTTTCGTGAAGACGGAGACAAACTTCGGATGAATGACCGGAAGAACCGGGGAATACGGATGTGGTCTACAGACAACCACATTTTCATCACGTATAACAATCCGTTCGAGAACCGATCCTACAAGGGCTACCCGGGCTATTTTACCGATTATATCGACGTCTTTGACTGGGATGGGAGGAAAGTTTGCCGCCTGCTCCCGGATCAGCCCTTCAGCACCTTCTGCGTCTCGGAAGATGATGCCATCCTTTACACCGTCACCATGGACCGTCATTCTTCAGAAGAAGAAATTTGGAAATATCCGCTGGTTTTACCCGAATGAAAAACCCCACTCATATTTTGAGAGCTATCCGGTTCCTTATCATGACAGGAGCCGGTCTGGTCATGATCCACTTTCTGGTACGGGTTTTTGTCGCGGACCGCTTTATCGTACGAGGGGAATCCATGTCCCCGACACTGGTGGACGGAAAGCCGGTATATGTCAATAAGCTGACATACGGAGCCCGAATATACACTTCCTTTGATTTCGAGTGCCCTGACCTCCACTGCTTTCGCATGCCCGGACTTCGCAAGCCCCGCTGCGGGGATGTCATCGCGTTCAATTATCCGTTCGGAAGAGGTCAGGAAAGAATCCAGTTCAAAATCAATTATGTGTACCTCAAACGCTGCATCGGGTGTCCGGGAGATTCACTTTCCATCCGCGGCGGCTATTACATCAATAACCACATTGAAGGGGGATTCCCTGCCATTCAGGGGCAGCACATGGTTGCTTCTGTCCCGGATTCCCTGATGGGATACGGGTATGGATGTTTCCCTAATGATACGGCTTTCTCCTGGACATTGAAGGAATTCGGTCCTGTCCTCGTTCCCGGAAAAGGGATCTGTATCAAAATGGATCCCTATCATGCCAGACTCTATTCTTATGTCATTGAATACGAGACCGGCTCCCGACCATCAATCCAGGATGGAACCGTCCTGCTGGAAAACCGTCCGGCGGGGAGTTACATCTTCCGCGAAAACTATTACTTTATGGCTGGAGACAATGTGTTGAACTCCAGTGACAGCCGCTATTTCGGCTTTGTACCGGAGCGATTCATCATCGGCCGCGTACCCGTGAAATGATGACATCTGCATCCATACCCAGTTTTGAAGAAGACCTGCTGGTTGCTGTGTCTGATGCCGCTCTCCTGTATCAATCAGCCCTGGGTATTCTTCAGGTAACCAGTCTCCGTTACGCCAGGAATTCCCTCTATCCTTTGACCGGCACTTTCACCAATCCGGGGCCGTACGGCGGCTTCATAGCCATGACAATGGCTATTGCCCTCGGTTATTTGCTGATGAACCGAAGCCGAAAACGTAGTATCGTATGGAACACTTCCCTTGCTGCTTTTGCCGCAGGCATCCTGGTTCTTCCGGCAAGCCTGAGCAGGACAGCCTGGCTCGCCTTTGGAACCGGAATCCTCCCGCTTCTGCTTCGCGAAACCAAACTGGCGACCTGGATCAAAGCACATCGATACCGGTCCGTGCTTCTGGCTCTGGCAATAACCGGCCTGCTGACCGGGATGTTCTTCATCAAGAAAGAGTCTGCCGTCGGGCGTTTTCATATTTGGCACATGGAGTGTCTTGCAATCGCCCAAAAACCGCTGACCGGATATGGGGCAGGCATGGAATTAGGGGCATATGGGAAAGCCCAGGAGCAGTATTTCCGAAGCGGTGAACGGTCAATTGCAGAAAAAGTGGCGGCAGGCTGCTCCGAATATCCATTTAACGAATTCCTGGGGATTGGGATGCAGGGAGGATTGACGGCCTTGTTTGCAGCGTTAGCCATTTGCGCCCTCACGCTCCTCGGGCTGAAAAGGAAAGGCAGTGCCTTGACATACGGGATGGCTGCCCTGTGTATCTTTTCTCTCGCCTCCTACCCGCTGAGTTTTCCTCTCTTCCGGGCGGCCTTGCTCGTTTACATCCTATATGCCATTCCACTGCGTGCAGGCGCTCTTGCCGGACTGGCTTTTGTCATGACTTTGGATCTGTCGTCCCGGACGCCGCAGGAGGAATATCGCTCCCTCTATACAATGGGATATGCCTTATTCCAACAAGGAGATTTTGAAAGAGCCCTCCCTTACATGGAAGAAGGGAGCCGGATAGCGGCCGACCCCATGTTCCTCGTTATCCAAGGACGTTGCCATGAGGGGCTTCAGGATCCTTCTTCTGCCGAAGAAGCTTACCGGCGTGCCATTTACCGAGTCCCCTCCCGACTCTATCCCAGGCTTTTGCTCGCCCGGCTGCTTATCCGGCAAAAACGTGATTTTGAGGCTTTACTGCTGCTGGACGATGCCATTTCCATTCCCGTGAACCCGCGCAACCCCAACATGGTCCACCTTCGACAAGACTGCGTGCATCTGGCCGATTCCCTGCAAAGGGAGTGTGCTACGCCTAAAAATGTTACAGCGCCTTAACACCCTGACATTCAATACATTTAAGGGGCGAATCGACTAATCTCCCATAGAGATGTTTTTGTAAATCGCTGATTATCAAGACTTTATCGTATTTCTTCTGTAACACATTTTTTTCCGTATTTTTTGAGTTAAATACACCTTTTCGTACATTTGTCCAAAAACAACAGCTTGTTGCCCAATGAAGAAACCCGTTTATTTTATCATCTCGATCGCAATCATTGTATTAAGCGCAGTATTAGCGATATCTTCCACCCTACGTTGTTTTGACCTGTCATGTACTCTTTCCAATGATGTGGAAGCATTAGCTTTCTCCAACGAAGGCCCCGGACCTCAGGGGCAACGTCATAAACAAAGTGTTTGGTGCAGTGGAAGTGGTTGGGTAATCCGCGTAGGATGCTGCTATGGGGCCGAAAACTGCTCTGTAATAGAGTGTGGAGAGAACAATCACAGTTACTCATGCAATGGTAACGACTGGATTGTATTCTGATTCATCACGTATGTCCATGGGAAAAACCAGAATCCTTTGCTGTCTCTTATTATTGCTTTCTGCAGGATGCAAAAGCCATCATGCCACGGATGCCGCTATCCCGGAAAGGCACTTCGCTCCACTGGCATTGACCCGGGAAGTTGACGAGATCGGCGAATATATCAGTGACGTTGAAATGGTATCCCTCAGTCCTGTCAATGCGCCGTTTTCCGGGATATCAAAATTGGTCGTGACAGACTCCTGTTATTATCTGGTCTCGGGAGGGGCTGTTTTTTCTGTTTCCAACGATGGGGAAAATATCCAGTCAATCGGTCGCTTAGGACGTGGACCAGGAGAATACTTATCCATCAAAGATATTACAATCAACCCTTCAGGAAACGAACTCTGGTGTCTGGACGTTACCAATCGTGTCCTCCGATTCAGCTGTCCCGAAGGTGTTTTCATCGGTCAGGTCGACCCGGGTTCAGGGATTGGATATGCCCGCGCAGTTTTCCCTGCATCCAATGAGTCGTTTATCTTGTACTCGCCTAATCCACTGGATGACGGGTCTTCACACAAAGGATATTACTGTCTTACATGCTATGACTTTAACCTGAATGTTCTCGAGAAGAAACTGGAATGGGAGGCATTCAATGCGGACATTGGCTTCACGGCTCCAGTCACTCGGGAGGGAACGCTCCACATACTCGCCCCTACATCGTCTTCTCCGGCCATCGTTTTCCATAACGGAGAAGAAGCAGAACATCTGTATTTCGACTTTGGGACGAAGGGCATCCCCGCCGGATATTTCTCAAAAGATATCGATCAAGCCTGGAGAAAAATCAGCGATTTGTTTGAGGCGGATCGCTATAAATTTGTATCCGCCCTCTATTTTCCGGATGGAAATGTTTACTTCCAAGCTTTTGGAAAAGAGTCAAGCGTATGGAATTTTTTCCTGGATTCGAAAACGGGCAAAGGTATCCGGTGGTCCTCAATTGGCGGCCTGCTGCCTCCGATAACGGCTTTGGCATCTGATGACGGATATCTGTTCTTTCCATATTCCGACTATGGACTTGTGCCGGCGCAGGAGGAAAAAGACCCGCTGAAAAAATACATCATTGAGCGATTCGGCCTCCCTGAAAATAAGGACGCCAACTACATCATCAAAGTGAAATTACATGTGGAATAAAGAGCTTACAGGATATCTTGCCCTTTTGCTGCTCATCTTCTCGATTGTATGTCTTCAACAATACATTATTCACAAGTTGTACAGTATGCTGGCGCAAACAAAAACGTTGCAAACTGGTTACCGGAATTACGTTCTCAACACCTTCAATCAACAAAATACATCGGCTCAAATAAACGTTGCCGATATCTGTAAGACCTACCTGAAAGACTCGTCCTTCGTTGTCTTTCTCCCCAAAGGTTTATGCCGATCCTGCTTTTCTTCACTACTGATTGACCTGCAAGACAGCCGCATTTCCGGAGAAAAAGTATGCGTAATCTCCGATGGTTTTGATTATACCGCTCGAGCCGAATGTAAGGCCCGAAATATGGACTATTTGAGTATACCTCTTGGTATAGATGACATCTCTGGTATCGTTATTGTCCGGAATTACCGCGGATTCATGCCGGTGCAAATGTTATATAATCAAAGCAGCAAGAACGTTTTTCAATTGTTTATATCCGATGATGAAAACTTGCTTCCATTTCTTTATGGGAAGGAATAGGCAGCGTACATGCCTTCTGCTGCTGCTATTTTCCTCATGCAGTACCTATACGGATACCACACACCCGCTTGATTTGCAGAAAGCTGTATCCAGAGAGATACCGATGAAACAACTGTGCAAAAGAATCGAACTGATTCCTTTGGAAGAAAGCGGGGATACACTTGGAAAACTCGGGAAAATGGCCGTTTCCGATCAACGGCTCTTTATTCAAGACCGCGACAACCGTATCCTCTCATGGAAAATGGATGGGAAGGAGCCCCTGGCCTATCACACCGCCACCGCGATTACCGACTTTTCACTGTACGAGGATCAAAGCCTTGAAATCCTTTCCGATGACAACGTTCTGGAGTACGACTTGAACGGTTTCACTCTTAAAAACAACTTTCAGATAAAGGATACGACAGCCATTCTGGTCTCTCTGATGCGTTGGAAACATATGTTCCATTTTATCGGATATAAAGAGAAGCGGCTCTATGCCTGCGAGTATTATATTGACGAAGGTACATTCTTTCCCATGGAGGTATCTTCCATTATCCCGGCAGACAGAATGCCTCAAGTGGCGGCAAATTGCCGCTATTTCAAGCATGAGTCGGACAATTACCTCTATTATGCCCATTCAGGAGATGTGTTCTATCTTTCATGGGTCCGTTCTCCCCAAGTCTTCTGGGAATTGTCCGGGAATGATAGCATCCCCATCTGTTTTGACAACATGCAAAAAAGTGACTCACGGCTATATGGGACTTTTCAGTGGAAAGACCGACAGTATCTGATGATACTGAAGAAACAGGAAGAATACCCACTAATCACTACACTCACCCGGGAAGGGCTGGAATTTCCTCTGGGCGTTATCCGTGACAATACGAACTACTATTGCTGCCCTACCTCCGAATTAGACAGATATGTAAACAAAAAAGTTCTCGACCGGGAAAACGAAAGGGTATTGGATTCGTTGGAAGACAGCCCCGGTGCTGTTCTGCTTAAATACACTCTTCCATAGTACCCTGCTGACGGACGATACAGAATCTACTTCTTTGCATTCCACGGCAAGCAAACGAATGTCGCCAAAAATACGTATCTTTGCAGTATGGCGACGATTGGTATCTTTGATTCGGGATCTGGCGGACTCTCCGTCTACCGGGAGATAGTGAAACAACTCCCGCAGGAACGCTATGTCTATTTCGCCGACAATGCCCATTGTCCGTACGGAGAAAAAACCGCAGCTTACATCCAGGAGCGCGCGCGGGCCATCACGGACATCCTGCTCGGAATGGGCGCCGACATCATCGTCGTGGCCTGCAACACCGCCACGGCGGCTGCCATCTCCACGCTCAGGGCAGCCTATCCGGATGTTCCCTTCATCGGTATGGAACCGGCTGTCAAGCCCGCAGCCCTCGGGACCCGGACCGGTGTCATCGGCGTACTGGCGACGGCAGGCACGCTGAAAGGGTCGAAATACCTTAACACGAAAGGCCGCTTCGAAGACGATGTCCACATCGTGGAGCACGTCGGCGAAGGCTTCGTGGAACTCGTGGAAAAAGGCATTCTGGACGGTCCGGAAGCCGAATCCGTCGTCCGTGCCTCCCTGCAGCCCCTGCTGGATGCAGGTGCCGACCGCATCGTGCTCGGCTGCACGCATTATCCGTTCCTCCAGCCGGTCATCGAGCGACTGGCCGGACCGCTCGTACAAGTCATCGACCCGGCTCCCGCCGTTGCCCGCCAGACGGTCCGCATTCTGGCCGAACATGGGATCCCCACCGGTGACGGCCCCTTCTCCGTCGATCTCTATTTCTCCGGAGAGCCTGACTCCCTGCAACGGATTTTCGCGCTCGTCAGCTGACGTTAAACCTGCGCCAACAATTAGAATCGCAGCCCCATGACCGGAATCATAGGGCTGCGCCGTTTAAATAACTGTCTGTCGATCAGCAAAGAACCGACCTAGCGATACAGGCTGTACTGGTTGTACATGGAACCGTACATCTGGCCGAGGACCTCGAGGTAAGGCTGACCGTCGAAGAGGGTCGTCCGGTAGACCGTGTTGTCCACCATGTAGTACTCGATACCGTCCAGTACAATCGTCTCGTAATCATCCGGCAGGGAGCTCACCAGCGCACCGGCCGGCGGGACGATCGTCGTATAGGCTCCGGAAGCACTGACGCTGTAAAAGACGCCGTCCTGATAGAAATACTCGGAGTTGGCATAGGCGTAACTCTGCACGAGGCCGAGCTTGTTGGCCAGCTCATAGGCGGTCAGGGAGCGCGAGGCGTTCAACGCATAGGAAGCGTTCTGGGCGGCGATCCTGGCATTGTTCTGCGCAATGATCAGGTTCTGCTGGGCAATCACGTTGTAATTGTCAAAGATCGTATTGTACGTCCTGTACGTATTGCAGTAGTAGGAGAATCTCACGGCACGGAGGATAGCCCGGTCAATGGCTGCCTCGAGCGGAGTACCGAACGGAGGCCGGCATACGACATACACTCCACCGAAAGGACGGTAATAAATGCCGTTGTAGAAATAGTAGTCGATGCCCCAGTGCCTGATCCGGCGATAGTGCGGCGGCAGGGAGTGGATGCGGTATCCGTAGTAGTGAGGATGGTCACCCCAGAAGAAGCCCGGACGGTCCCAAGCCATGATGTCTCTCTCACGCGGAGGTACCCGGTGGATATTGTGGTTGTTGTCCAGGCGGATGTCATCGCTGTAGCGGTAGTTGCCGCCCTCGTCACGATAATGCTCCTGGCCGGCCTTAGGCGCATTGGATGCGGAGACCGAATGGGACAGGCCGCTGCGGGTAACGTTGCTCGTCGAACGGACCGTGCCACCGGTTGCAACGGTGCTGGTATTACGGGAAGTCGTCGTACCACGGGTGGTGGTTCCGGTGGTTCCACGGGTCACGGTTCCGGTCGTTCCCCGGGTCGTACCCGAAGTCGTAGTCGTACCGCGTTGGGTCGTCGTGGTGCCCCGCTGGGTGGTCGCCGTACCGGTACCCCGGGTGGTGCGGTCCTGCTGGGTCGAGGTCACGCCCCGGCTGGCAGTGCCGCTGCTCCGGGAAGTGCCGGAAGTGGTGGCTGTTCCGCGCTGGGTGGTCGTGGTTCCCCGCTGGGTCGTCGTCGTACCGGTGCCCCGGGTGGTGCGGTCCTGCTGGGTCGAAGTCACGCCCCGGCTGACGGTGCCGCTGCTCCGGGAAGTGCCGGAGGTAGTGGCCGTACCGCGCTGGGTGGTCGTGGTTCCCCGCTGGGTGGTCGTCGTACCGGTGCTCCGGGTCGTACGGGTGTTCTGCGGACTGTAAGAGGCCGAAGAACTCCTCGAAACGGAAGCGGAGGAACGGCTGGAGGACCCGGCAGAGCGGGATACCGTCGCAGACGAACGGCTGGCAGACCCGCGGGTCGTAGTCTGTGAAGAGGACGACCGGGCAGAAGTGGAGGATCCGCCGGAAGAGCGACGGGTCTGTGCAAGTGCATCAGGCGCTGCGATCATGGCTATCGTCATGAAGAGAACAGCTGCAGAGTTGATCATCCTTCTCATAGCATTGTCGTTTTAAAGGTTATCGGTATAAGTAATACTTTTCGGAAAGGGCTTTGAAATCTTCCACATCCTTCATCCACCAGGATTCGATGTCCTCGACCTTCAACCGCTTCCCGAAATTCACTCTCACATAATCTGTGCCACAAACGATATCCAGCATTCTGGTTCTGCCCAGGGTCTTGTACGGATTGCGCCCGGGATACAGCTCATGGACGGCCTGCATGACGTAGAACTGGGTCAGCGTGATGGTCGCCGCCTCATAATCAGGATAGAAAAACTGCACGCCGTGCTGCATTTTGGCGGAAGGGCTCGATATGGGCTTGTAGTGGATCGTACGGAAGGCGGTGCCCGGCAAGCCGTAGCTGTCGAGGCGTTCCTTGAGGGCGTCCGCATCGATCCAGTCGGCTGCAAAGGTCTGGAACGGGATGGTATAGCCGACACCGATATTCAAGTAGCCGAACTCCCCGGCGATGCCCGCGGAAGGATAGCCGATGGCAGAAGCCTCGGAGGGAATGTTGGGAGATGGGAGGATCCAGGGAAGGCCGGTATCCTTGTACAGCATGTCGCGGTGCCATCCACGCATGGGAATCACTGTCAGGCGGCACTTCAGAGGGGGTTCTTTTCCGGTCTGGCCGCAATTGAGGCCTTCTTCGTTGATCAGGCCGGCCAGCTCGCCGACCGTCAGTCCGTAGACATACGGAATCCGGAATTCGCTCACGAAGGAGAAGAATCCGGGGTCCACATACGAGCCCTCCACCTTGAGCCCTCCCAGCGGGTTGGGGCGGTCCAGGACCATGACTTCGATATCCTTCTCGGCGCAGGCGCGCATGACAAGACCCAGCGTGGAGATGAAGGTATAGGAACGGGTCCCCACATCCTGGATGTCATAGACCATCACATCGATGCCCTCGAGCATCTTGGGTGTCGGCTGACGGGTGGCGCCGTACAAGGAATAGACCGGAAGGCCCGTCTTGGGATCCTTGCTGTCGGCCACATGGTCCCCTGCGTACACATCTCCCCGGACGCCATGCTCTGGCCCGTACAAAGCCACCAGATTGACTTCCGGAGCCTCGTACAGGATGTCAATGGTTGAACGGAGGTTGCGGTCCACACCGGAAGGGTTGGTCACCAGTCCGACGCGTTTTCCCTGCAGTTCCTCAAAACCATAGCGTTCCAGCATTTCGATGCCGGTGTATACCTGGGCGGAGGCCAGCGGCATGGCGGCAACAGCAGCCGCCAGCCAGCAGATCATGTGTCTCATCATTCGTATTCTCATATTGCTCCCTCTGTTTCTTATTTCCGTCCGAAATCATCCGGCACACCTTTGCGGACCAGCATCACCGCGAGGAATGTCGCCAGGCAGGTGACCATCACGAATCCGAAATAAGCCGGATACCCCATCCGCTCCTGCAAGACCCCTGCCACAAGACCGGGCAGCATCATTGAGGCGGCCATGAACGCCGTGCACAGGGAATAATGCGACGTCTTGAACTCCCCGTCGGAGACGAAGATCATATACAACATATAGGCAGTGAATCCGTATCCATAGCCGAACTGTTCGATGAACACACAGGTCCCGACCAGCCACAGGGGCACATCCTGCACCAGAGCCATGTACAGATACACGGCACAGGGCAGGGCAAGCGAAAGCGCCATCGGCCAGAGGCTCCGGCGGAGTCCGCGCCGGGAAACGGCAATCCCTCCCAGGATGCCGCCCAAGACGATACCGACAACGCCCACCGTGTTATTGATCAGACCGTAATTGACGGTCGAAAGGGCCATGCCGCCTGCCTCGGTGCCATCCACCAGGAACGCGGGGACGATCTTCAGGGCGAACGCTTCGGGGAGCCGGTACAGCAGCATGAACGCAATTCCGAGCCAAGCCAGTTTCTTGCGGAAGAACGTGGAAAACGTGCGTCCGAACCCCCGGAGGATTTCCGCAGGGCGGGTCTCCGGGCGCGGTGAATCCGAAGAGGGGTGCGGAAGGGAGAACATATGGTACAGGGTCAGGGCTGTCCACAGGACGGCGACGACCAGGAGGGTCATTCTCCAGGAATGGGGGATGTCGCCCGAGTGCTGTTCGATGACGCCGGCCAGTACCACCAGCGCCCCCTGGACGAACAGGTTGGAGAGCCGGTAGAAGGTGCTCCGGATGCCTACGAAAAGAGACTGGTCATGCTGGGACAGGCCCAGCATATAGAACCCGTCAGCCGCGATGTCATGGGTAGCCGAGGCAAAGGCAGTTATCCAGAACAACACCAACGTCACGGTGAAGAGGCTCACGGTACCGTCGCTGCTGGCCGGCAGGGATGCCGCCAGTCCGAAAAAAAGGACGGCGACCAGCGTTTCCATCGCCACGATCCACCAGCGCTTGGTCTTCAGGATGTCGACAAACGGACTCCAGAAGGGTTTGATCATCCACGGAAGATACAGCAGGCTGGTATACAAGGCCATGTCAGCATTGGACATGCCCATTTTCTTGAACATGATCGTGGAAATGTTGTTGACCACGAAATAGGGAATACCTTCGGCAAAATACAGGGTTGGCACCCAAAACCAGGGATTGCGGGTTTTCATGAGGCAAGGGTTGTTCCAGGATAATAGAAAGACAGGATTTCGCGGAACGACTTCCCATGGGCCGCCATGACGGCGGCTCCAATCTGGCAGAGACCGACACCATGGCCCCAGCCGTGACCGCGGAGAATGACTTCTTCCGGAGTCATTTCCACGTCGAACCACGAACTGTACAGATGGGATTCCGACAGGAACTTCCTGATCATCAATTCCTTCCCGACCTCGAGCGAGGCCTTCGTTCCCGTGATCCTCAAAAGTTTGATACGGCCAGAGCCGCCCCTCTCCAGGGGTTCGAGACTCACCAGGTCCCCGATATTCACCCCCGATTTCCGGCTGATCAGATCCGACAGTTCCTTGCGGCCGTAGCGGACGGTCCAGTCGTGGAAATCCTCCGTTTCCAGATCGTAATCATTCAGCACCTGGGAAAGAATTGCCCGATCCCGGGTATTGCACCAGGGATCCTGCCGGACAGGAAGATACGGGAAATCCCGGTCTGCCCAGGCTGTGGAGAAACGTTCCGTCGAGCCGCCGCAGCACTTGTAGAAGCGCGCGTCAACCCGTTCACCTTCATAGCGGAGCACCTGGCCCCAGGTTTCATCGATTGCCGTCCGGACCTTCTGCCCCACCGCCATCGTCAGGCCCTGGTAACGCTGGCAATGATCATCGGCGCATACGTCGAAACTGCGGTGATCCTCATGGTCGAACCAGCGGATGATCCGGTTTCCGGTAGGGCCGGCATCCTGCCGCGCACTATCCAGCCAGGTCACCATGGACGGCAGGTTGTCAAAGGAAAAGGGCACTCCGGCCTGGTGGCAGTTGCGGCGGTTCTCTATCTGGGCCATGACCCAGGACCGGGATATGACCGCGTGGGCTTTGAGAAACTCCAGTGAAGCACTGGCCTTCATTTCGGAAGAGATCACGCTCAGCAGGTAATCTTCTACTCCGATAAGGTTCACGGCCGTCACCTTCCCGCTCTCCACGATGAATTTCAACGTACCGGCAAACTGCTGGTCCACTTGGCGTTGCCAGTGGAAATCCACACCGATCGTCACACCGTACAGGATGAAGGAGGGCTCGGCGAAAAGGGTGGAGATGGTCACCGCCTCGAACACCAGTTCGTCATACAGTGCTCCGTTGTAATCGATTTTTCCTTCGCGGTAGGATACCTTCTGCGGACCGGCACCGTCCGAGATGATCTCGAAAGTGATTTCCTCTCCGGACATGATCCCGACTTCGATACGGGGCTGTGTGCGGACAAGCCGCCACAGGATCCGCTCCTCGGCGGCCGGGGGCAAAACAACCTCATCGACGATGGATGCCAGGATTTCCGGGGTAATCCGCTCGAAATCCTTCACCTCCGGGATGACAAAGAAGCCGCCCATGTCGGCAGCACCCGGACTGATGGCGAAATGTTCCTCCCCTTTCGCATCGTAATGATGGGACCGCTGGCGGGAGCGCAGCACCACGACGGCCCGGTATTCCCCTTCGCTGAAGAAAGTGAGGGCATTGAAACGGGGTTCGGTCTCCCCTTCCTCCAGGTCGGCGCAGTCCAGCAGGCGGTAGAACATCTTGGCCATGGACTTGGCGGTTTCCGCCCGCAACAGGAAGACGCCCCGGGTAAAATGCTTGTAATGGAACAGCTGGGCATCCCTCACGGAAGCGATGAACTCCACCTCTGTGGACATGGAGTCCGGGATGCTTCCACCGGCGGAAGCGATGGCGCGCAGCAGACGGTCCGCGGCCCGCTCCAATGGCATATACCCTTTCGGACATGCCTGGAAATGAGCATGTTCCGGGACGGATGTGCCACTGTTCGGACTATTGTAGAAGACGACGTAATCCGATAAGAGACGGGCGAGATCCAACATGTCCGGATACCGGTGCCAGATCGTCTGCGGTGTATGGATGTCCCGTGTGATGACCAGGTGATTCTGAAAAATCGGCGCCCGGTTCACCAGGACGTTGTATTGCCGGCCTTTCCGGCCCTCGAACCTGAAGGAATGCTGATGGTCAAGGTAGTTCTCTTCGCACAGCGGACACCCGTGGTCGATGACCGGAAGCCGGCCAGGATTGGACTGCAGGGTCACCAGAAGGCCCCCCAGGGACATCTGACGGGTCTGTGCACTCTTGAGTGCCCGGTATTTGGCGGCCACTGCCGGCCATACCGACAACTGGTCATGCACGAATTTATCGATATCGATTGCCATAACTGGGTAAAGTTAGGCAATTTCAGGCGGATTTCCTACAGCAGCGCCAGCAGATGCTCCCGGATCCTTGAAAATTCGTATTCGAAATTAGGGGTAAGGATCCGTTTCCCGAATGCGGCATCCAGTTCGCCGTAACTCCACCACCGCCCTTCCGAAACTTCGGCATTGTCCGGATGCAGGTCGGGATGTCCTACGGCTGCAAACGTAATCACAAACTCCAGGTCCCGCTGCGTTTCCCAGACGGAAGTCCCCAGGAAGGAAGGATTGAAAGCAGTTAGGCCGAGTTCCTCCGCCGCTTCCCGGTACAGGGCCTCCTCGGCCAGCTCGCCATAGGTTACGTGACCGCCCACTGCCGTATCCCAATACCCGGGCAGGAGATCCTTCTCCATGGACCGCTTCTGGAGATACAGCCGGCCGTAACGGTCGATAAGGTGCAGGTGGACAACCGGATGAAGGACCTTGGCACCGCTATGGCAGTAACTGCGGGCCGCCTGGCCGTACACCAGGCCGCTCGGTTCCACAAGGGGCAGCATTTCCTCAGCCTGGACACAGACCGCACCGGGATGGTCCGCCGTAGGCCTGGGATATACCGGCGCCGGCTCGGAAGGATAGACCAGTTCGAACATGGATCAGGCAAGGGCTATCAGGACCAACACTTGCGCCACCAGCACGCGCATGAACATGGAAAGCGGATAAACTGTAGCGTAATTAACAGACGTATAATCACTTCCATACATTCCCTGCGCAAAGGCCAATACCGGCGGATTGGTGCAGGATCCGGCGATGAGACCGCAGATCTGGTAAAAGTTCAGATGGCACAGAAGGCGGGCCACCACGAATGTGATACACAGCGGCACCAGGGTAATGAGCGCGCCATACAGGATCCACCAGTAACCTCCGTTGACAATCGCACTGACGAAACTCTCGCCGGCACCCAGTCCTACGGCTGCGAGGAACAGCGAGATACCGATTTCCCGGATCATCAGGTTGGCACTGGCTGTCGTATAGGTCGTAATCTTGTATTTGGGTCCGAAATGTCCCAGCAGGATCGCGATGATGAGCGGTCTGCCGGCAAGCCCCAGCTTGATTGCCTGCGGGATGCCCGGGAAGCGGATCGGAAGAGATCCGAAGATGATACCCACGACGATGCCGAGGAAAATCGGGACCAGGTTCGGCTTGTTGAGGGCGTCGTTGGCATTGCCTACTTTCTCGGCCAGGCGCTCGATGTTCTTCTCGGGGCCGACACACATCAGGGTGTCTCCCATCTGCAGATACAGGTTCGGACTGGCGACCAGCTGGACGCCTGCGCGGATAACCCGGGTCACGCTCACTCCGTAAGCCCCGCGGAAATGAAGGTCCTTCAATTTCTTGCCGGTAAGGGAGGATTTCGTCACCGTCAGCCGCTTGGTCACGAGATTGTGGTCTTTTTCAATCCAGTCGCTCTGGTGCATCGCGACCTCTTCACCGAAAAGGATGCGGATCTTGTCCACCTCGTCCTGGCTCGTCACCACCAGCAGTTTGTCTCCCTCCTCAAGGAGGGTCTCACCGGTCGGGAAAAGGATTTCCTCCCCTTTCATGATACGGGATACCACGAAATTACCGCCGAATTCATGGAGGACACTATAGAGTTTCTTGCCGAAGATAGCCGGATTCTGCACCGAAACATGCATCCGTCGGGCCTGGCCGGAATTATCCTCCGCCGTTTCCAAGGCAGACAATTCCTGCTTGGGGTCAATCCGGAAAAGGGCCTTTCCTACAATCAGGATCAGAATGACGCCGATTACGCCGATCGGATAAGCGACGGCATACCCCGACGCAAGACCCGATGCCGTCTGGGACGCAACCGGAGCGGCGATCCCGCCGGCAGTAGCCACGTCGATATAGGTCTGCTGGGCGGCACCCAGTCCCGGCGTATTGGTCACGGCACCGGACATGACGCCAACCATGGTCTTGAGGTCCTCTCCGGTTGCCGCAGAGATGCCCCACGTCACCAGCACGGCCAACAGGATATTCATGACGGCCAACAAGTTCATTTTCACGCCGCCCGACTTGAATGAATGGAAAAAGCCGGGACCGACCTGGAGGCCGATAGAGAAAACGAACAGGATGAGGCCGAATTCCTTGACAAAATGAAGGATTTCCGGATCGGCCCGGAAACCGAAATGGCTGACCAGGATGCCGATGAACAGGATCCAGGTAGATCCCAGTGAAATCCCCTTTACTTTAAAACGCCCCAGATACAGTCCGGTACCGATCACCAGGGCCAGCAGAAGGATGGAATGGGCGACGCCCGAACCTAAAAACAAGTCACGCATGACTCAATATACGATTTTGACGCAGAAGACCGGTTTGTCGTCGACGCGGCCTTCCACATAATACACATTTTCACTCTCGCAGTAACGATACAGCCGGACGGCGGTGCCGGGAGTCGTTTCCCTGTTGAAATTGATGAACACGTCCCTGACCCGTCGTCCCGACACTGTCCCGTAATCCAACGCATCCATCGCCCATACGACATAACGGGCATTGTTGGTGTGGCCGATGATATCCACATCGGAATAGGCGACCACGTGTTCTCCGCAGTACTCCGCCTCCACACCCCGGGGAATGGCCGTTTTCGGGCATGGTCCCTCAATGGCATGATCGATGCCCTCCTCCACGGCAAGCAGGTGCTCGAGATCCTCCGGGCGGACCATACGGCGCGTCTCCACGTCAATGACGACCCAGGAACTCGTACACGTCACGAGGTCCTTCCCCTGCATGTCTTTCAACTGGAAATCACGGAGATAAAACAGACCGTTCAGCCCCTTATGCCAGGTATAGAGCCGCACGTCGTCCCGCCAGCGCGGTGGATCGACGAAATGGAAATGCATCCGGGACAGGACCCAGGCACTATGGTGGATATGCAGGTCATCATAACCGAATCCCAGACTCTGGGCGGCCCAATAGGCGATTTCCTGGGCCAGGTCCATGAAAGAAGACGGTTTCAGGAAAAAAGAGGCATCGGTGTGATAGCAGGGGACACAGATGTCCTGAAAGAACTTGTAACCTTCTTTTTTAACGTCGCTCATACATGCACTACTACTTTTCGCGGTGCAAATGTAGCATTAATAACGGAGAATTTCAAGTTCTTCGGGAGAATACAGGAGGGGATCCAGCCATTGCGGCGCCACCCGTCCGAGAATGAAAAGCGCCAGGGCGATGACGGCCAGGATACCCAACGTGATGAGCGGTCCGCGCCAGAGCGAACGCCGGTCCTCCTCACGGAAATGGCCGTGATGATGGGTATGATGATGGGAATGGGTTCCTCGATGAACTTCCTCATGGACCGTCTTCATGACCGGCTCGGGTACGGGCTGGGCAAGCGGTTCGGAAACAGGCTCCTCCTCCGGTTCCGGAGCGGGTTCAGGTTCAGGAGTTGGTGCCTGTTCCGGTTCAGGAGTTGGTGCAGGTTCAAGGACAGGTTCTTGCGGTTCCGGAGCGGAGGTCGGTTCAGGTTCTTCCAGGACGGGTTCCGGTTCGGGTGCAGGTTCCGGTAATGGTTCTGATTCGGGTTCGGGAACGGGCTCAGGGACTGGGTCCGGTTCCGGTTCCGGTTCTGGTTCTGGTTCGGATGCGGGTTCTGCCGGCACTGAGGCCGGTTCAGGGGCGGATGCAGGTTCTGCTGACACGGGTGCCGGTTCAGGACCGAAATCGACATAGTCCCCCGCTGTTACAGCAGCCTCAGGGGCTGGAACAGGCTCGGGATCCGCCTCAACGGCCGGTGCCGGTTCCGCCATGAGTTCCGCCAGGCCGGCGACAGCCGTCGCCACCTCGTCCGGTGTCTCTACATGAGTTTTCAAGGATACCGGTTCCAGTCCGAAACCGCCCGGATAAATATCCAGGTCCTCGTCTGCCACAAAGAAAAAATGGTTTTCACGCGTTGCACGCAAACGTCCCAGGCCGGGAAAGGCCACCGTCTTCCGAACCTTCAGCACTTCCTTCATTTCCGCGAGGAAATCTCCCAGAATGCGCGTGGCCGTCTCCTTGTCGAGTCCGTTGGACTCGGCGTACAGGTCCGTCAGCAAGGTGTCTGCCCCCTGGCGGGGCGAAAAATACAACCGCCGATACGGAGGATTCACGGTATACCCTTTGTCTGAAAATGTGGAAGGAACCAGTTCTGCGACAAAACTGCCGACACCCGGCAGCGTCACGATGTCGTTGTCCAGAATCAGGTCGTTGACCATCTTTGCAAGCAAATCGATATCCATTTCGGAGGCGGTTTAGATTACGCAGACAAAGATAGTGAAAAAATCGGCAAAAATATTTGCAGTTTCGAAAAAAGGTTGTACCTTTGCAATCCCGAAACAAAAACAAGGGCATCGGCAACGATGAAATATTCCTCAGTAGCTCAGTTGGTTAGAGCACCTGACTGTTAATCAGGGGGTCCTAGGTTCAAGTCCTAGCTGGGGAGCCAAAGCGGACAAATCATCGGAAACGACGGTTTGTCCGTTTTCTTTTTCTTCGTAACTACCTGATTTCAAACCGTATGTATGCCTCTAAGCGAGGCTGACTCCCAAAATTCTTCACTCCGTTCAGAATGACATGGGTCAACCTCGCTTAGGCAATGAGCCGGAGAGGGCCTAATAATGGATGGAAGGCGTCTTCGGAACGGATCCGTCGTATGGAGCGACTTTGCCGATCGCCACGTCATAAATCCGTTCGTTGGTGAGCGTCATCCCGGCAATCAGTTCGTCATACGGGATGTTGGCTGTCGTTACGACACCGATATTGTAGTTCTCTCCGTCGAAACGGCCGTAATAAGGCTGGTCGACCCACTGGAAATAATGCATACCGACCAGTTCCGGACGGGCAAAACCCTGCTCGATATACTGGCGGAAGGCTGCCGCCCGCTCCTCCTGGCTCAACACACCCACGATACCGGTCGCAGGAAGGGCCCGGTCAACCGCACCGTGATGGAACTCCCCGATCATGACGGGCTTTCCGCTCCGGGCAGCGATTTCCGCCGTCGGAGGAGGAGTCAGGCCGTATCCGTTGATGGAGAACACGTCGAAACGTTCACCGGCCTTGTACAGCAAATCGGAACTGAGCCAGGCATAGCGCATGCCCAGATTCAGGTGGTGCTTGTCAATTTTCTCGACTTCGTCGCACGGGATATCGACATACCGTTTCACCATGATCTCGGAAAACGCGTTGAAATCCTGATTGGCGGTTTCCGATGGATACTCCTTGAACGTCTGTGACTTCAGTTCGTCAAAACCGGTCAGTTCCAGGTTCCAGGCTTGGTTGACGGCCTGGATGTCATCCTGATAACGCTCTTTCAGCCAGCTGATGAAAGCATCCTTGGTGGCGGAAGCCTGGGTGGTGGCAAACATTTCATAGGCCAGGTTATGATAACCGAAGGCCCAGTTGGGCTCGTTGCGAAGGAAATATCCGACCAGATACGGGTCATCCCTGAACTCTTCCAGTTGGGAAGCGAAAACTGCCGCATTGGCCTGATACTCGTCGGAGAACACATCCGGGAAATCACGGTAGATCGCCACCTGGGTCGAAGGGAAGTTATTCAGGGGAAGGACATATGGAATCTTGCTATGACGGGCGAAGTCAATCTCGGACCAGTTGCCTACCGTGTTGAAACGGATCTTTTTCATCAATTTTTCGGTATAATCCAGCCATTTTTCCTTCCACTCAGGGCCCCAGACACGGATCAGGTTGGCGATATAGAAGTCCATCGTCTTCATGCCTCTCTGCTCGGAAACAGCTGCTGCGAAACGCTCGTCATCCGCCCCGGGAAGCCATTCGAAAAGGTCTTCTATCCCTTCCACCGGACCATTGGAATTAGCTCTGATACAGTCGATTCCCGTACTGAGAAAGGCATACCCCTCCGGATCGACCAGCCACCACCGCTTGCCGTCATGCTGGGTGCGGAAAAAGCCTGTCGCCTCGAATCGCTTGCCTTTCCATCCTCCGAAGCGGCTCCACTCGGACGGGAAGCGGACGCCCTCCATCTCTTCGTCCAGCGTCTTGTTGCGGGCAACCATGTCCGCCTCGCCCTTCACTTTCCCGGGCCAGTCCTTGTCAACCCGCTGGCCCAGCATATCGATGGCCGCCGGTGCGGCAGGATAAGGGGCCGGCAACTCCCTGGTCAGGGAAACGGACGCCAGTTCATAGGACGTCCGGTAGTTTGTTCCGTCATATGGACCGAAACGGAGGACGACCTTGGTGATGTCTTCCGGATCCAGGCGGTTTCCGCTCAGGGTGGCCTTCAGCTGCCGCGGGAAACGGGGCAGGAAAATGCTTTGTGCATCCAGGTAGGAGATCGGAAAGACAACCTGCGTCTTCAGTTTCGGGAGTACGCCAATCAGGCAGGACAGCCAGGGCGTATCCTTGTCCGTACCGGAAATGTCACCGCCCTGCAGCACAATCTGTTCACTTTTGAAGTTCTTTACCTCCTTGTAGAATTCGAGGTTGATTACGCCGCTGTAGTCAGCTTCATCGTACACTTCGAACACCAGATAACCGGCATCGGTCCAGAGAGGAGTGTCGCCTTTTTCCCAGATAACAACACCCGCATTCCCTTCTTTCGGATCTATTTTCAATACCTTGCGGTTGAAGACCTGGCTGTCGTCCAGGCGGGAAGCCGTTCCGTCCACGCGTTGGAGAATCTGCTGCAAGTCAAAGACCTGCCTGTCTGCGGTCTGCCTGCCGCAGGACGCGCCTGCTACGACCAGCAGGCCGGCCAGGAGCCAATAATGAATTTTACCCATGATGAAAGTCATTTAAAGTGTATGTGTACAAAAATAAAAAAAAGATATGTAACTTTACACAACAAAACAAATCATGAATAACTTCCGAAATCTCATCTTGGCAGGTCTCGCCCTCGCGGCCGTTATCGCCTGCCAGCCGTCCGCGAAAACGATCGGGACGGAGACCTTCACCAGCAGCGACTCCACTGCCCACTCCTATCTGAAAATGAACATTGAACTGCCCGTTCCCGACAAGGAAGTGCAGGGGCAGATCCGCCGGCAACTCATTGAGGTACTGGATGAAAGACTTTCCCATATCGGATCCTACGAAGAAGAGCGGCTGTTCCCGCCCTTTGACGGGGACCCGGACGACCTGCAGGCTCTGATGACGTATTACAGGGACCAGGCCCTCCTTCAGATCGGCACGGCTTCCCAGGCAGACGCCGACGAACG
>JAGAHD010000007.1 GCA_017627255.1 Bacteroidales bacterium
ATGATCCTGGAGATGAACGTGATCCACGCCGCCTGGAAGAACGGCTGCAAGAAGCTGGAATTCCTGGGATCGTCCTGCATCTATCCGCGGATGGCGCCGCAGCCGATGTCGGAATCCTGCCTCCTGACCGGACCGCTGGAGAAGACGAACGAGGCGTATGCACTCGCCAAGATCTCCGGTCTCAAATACTGCGAGTTCCTCAACAAACAGTACGGGACGGACTATATCTCCGTGATGCCCACGAACTTGTATGGCCCCAATGACAACTACCATCCGGAGCATTCCCATGTGTTGCCGGCGCTGATCCGCCGCTTCCATGAGGCGAAAGTTTCCGGTGCCGATACCGTCACCTGCTGGGGCGACGGCTCCCCGCTGCGGGAGTTTCTGTATGTCGATGACCTCGCGAACCTGTGCGTCTTCCTGATGAACAATTATTCCGGAGACGAAACGGTGAATGCCGGTACCGGAAAGGAATTGACCATCAAGGAACTGACGGAGCTGGTGGCGAAAGTGGTCGGCTATACGGGCCGCATCGAATGGGATACGACCCGCCCCAATGGCACGCCTCGCAAACTGCTGGATGTGTCCAAGGCGACGGCCCTCGGATGGACCTACAAGACGGAACTGGAAGACGGTATCCGGCTGGCGTATGACGATTTCCTGAACAATCCGATGAGAGCGGAAAGATAATGGCAAAAAAAGTATTCGTTTCCGGTTGCTATGACCTGCTGCACAGCGGTCATGTGGAGTTCTTCCGCCAGGCGGCGGAGTACGGCGACCTGTATGTGGGCATTGGCTCCGATGCCACGATCCTGGACTATAAGCACCATAAGACGGTGTATTCCGAGCAGGAACGCCTGTTCATGGTCAAGAGCATCAAGTACGTGAAGGATGCGTACATCAATGCCGGCAGCGGTGTAATGGATTTCGTGCCCACGCTGGATATCGTAAAACCGGATATTCTGGTCGTGAACAGCGATGGTGGGAATGATGACAAGCGCCGGGTTTGCGAGGAGCGGGGGATAGAGTATGTCGTGCTGGAGCGCGTGCCCCAGAAGGGCCTCAAGGCCCGTTCTTCCACGGATTTGAAGAAGACCGAAAGCCAGATCCCCACGCGCCTGGACCTGGCCGGAACCTGGATCGACCAGCCGTATGTGTCACAGTACGCCCCGGGGTGGGCGATCACGATCTCCCTGGAACCGACCTTCGAGATCCAGGACCGGTGTGGGCTCTCCACGTCCACCCGGAACATGGTCAAGAAGATCTGGCCGTACCAGCTCCCGAACATGGACCCGGAGATTCTGGCGAAGCTCGTGTTCTGTTTCGAAAACGATCCGGAGCGCTCCGACGGCATCATTTCCGGGGCGCAGGATTCCATTGGCATCTGCATCCCGGGCCTCTGCCGGCACTATTACGACAACCGTTTCTGGCCGGAAAAGATTGAAACCTGCTACGATGAGGCCGTCCTTTCCTGGCTCGAGCAACATCTCTGCATGATCCCCATGTTCCCGCGCCGTCCCGGTTGCTCCGTGGTTGAAGGAAAGGACATTACGAAGCCCAAGGTCGAAGCCCTCGCGGCGGCTGCCGACCGCTGCTGGAATGCCATCCTCGCCCGCGACTTGGATGCCTTTGCAGCCGCGTACAAGGCCTCTTTCGAGGCCCAGATTGCCATGTTCCCGGCGATGATCCAGCCCGGCGTACAGGAGTATATCGACAAGTACTCCGCCATGCCCGGTGTCCTCGCCTGGAAGATGCCTGGCGCCGGCGGTGGCGGTTATCTCGCCCTTGTCTGCTCCGGTCCCGACGCCTTCCCGGAGGGCGCCATTCCGCTGATAATCCGTCGCCCTGGGATGTAAATGATTGAACCATGAAACGTTACTGTCAAACCCTCGACCTCCGGAACGACCCGGAGATGATTGAAAAATACTGCGAGGCCCATGCCCATGTCTGGCCGGAAATCCAGGCTGGCATCCGCGAGGTGGGCATCCTGGA
>JAGAHD010000051.1 GCA_017627255.1 Bacteroidales bacterium
ACATCCGTATCGAGGCTTCTTCCGGACTTTCCGACGCCGAGATCCAGCGTATGCGGGACGAGGCCAAGGCCAACGAAGCTGCCGACAAGGCCGAGAAGGAGCGGATCGACAAGATCAATAATGCCGACGCCCTCACCTTCCAGGCCGAGAAGTTCCTGAAGGAGAATGGTGACAAGGTGCCCGCTGACATCAAGGGAGAGGTCGAGAGCAATGTCAATCTCCTGAAGGAGGCTGTCAAGAACCAGAACATGGCTGACATCGACCGGTACTCCGAGGCCCTGAACAAGGCCTTCGAGAAAATGTACCAGGCCGGCCAGCAGGGCGGTGCCCAGCAGAATCCTTTCGGCCAGGGCGGCCCTCAGGGACCGTTCAACGGTGGCCAGCCCGGCGGCGGTCAGCCTGGCGGTGACCAGGGCCCTGATGAGCAGTAAGCCGCTTTCCGGTATGAAACAGTCCGGCGGATTCTGGATCCGGCCGGACTGTTTCGTTTGTATTGTGTCGGTTTTTTCGTAATTTTGTACATTGTAAAAATGAATGGAATAATATGAAAACAATTGTCATCAGGAATCTGTGCATGGCCGCCCTGCTGGCCGTCGCCCTTCCGGCGTTTGCCCAGAATACTGTAACTTCCGTCGAGGGTGCTGAGGCGGAAGTCCTCCGCCTGGAAGAGGAACTCCTGCAGGCGCAGAAAGATTTCAAGCAGCAGAAAGCCGACGGAAAGCGGGCTATCGACGTTACCCGCCGCAGCGTCAATGCTGCCAAGGACCGCCTTGACCAGGGCAAAAAAGCGCTCAAGGCCATGAAGGAGGGCGTCAAAGCCCGCAGCGCCGAACTGAAACTCAAGAAGAAAGCGCTGAAGGAGCAGAAGAAACTCCTGAAAGTGGACGGCAGAATGGATTCTTCCGACAAGGCGATGCTCCGGAGCTCCGAGAATGAAATCAAGTTGCTGGAGTCCGCGCTGAAGGAGGCGAAGAAGGATATCTCCTCCCAGGAGCGTTATCTCAAGCAGACCAAGAAGGTCATCTCGGAAGGGAAGCGCCAGATCAAGGAGATACAGAAGGATATCCGTAACAGCAAGAAGGAACTCAAGGCCTCCAAGAAGGAACTCAAGGGGGGAAAGAAGCAGCTGGAGGCCGCCCAGGAGGCTGCCCGTCAGGCCGTGGAAGAAGTGACTGCAGAGGAAGGAGGCGCCGTTGAGGCGGAGTAAGGCATGGGAAGAATCATCTTGACAGGCGACCGTCCTACCGGCAAGCTCCATCTCGGGCATTATGTGGGTTCGCTTCGTAACCGTGTACTCCTCCAGAACGAGGGCAACTATGACCGGATGTTCGTGTTTATCGCGGATGTCCAGGCCTTGACGGACAATGCGGACAATCCGGAAAAAGTACGTCAGAACATCATCGAAGTGGCCCTGGATTATCTTTCCTGCGGACTGGATCCGGAAAAGGTGACCCTTTTCATCCAGTCTCAGGTGCCCCAGCTCCATGAGATGACCCAGTTCTTCTCGAACCTGGTGACCGTCCAGCGCCTGCAGCGCAACCCGACCGTCAAGGCGGAGATGGCCCTTCGCGGGTTCCAGGGGGGAGCGGAAGACGACAACAAAAAAGGCATTCCGGTGGGTTTCTTCACCTATCCGATCTCGCAGGCTGCGGACATCTGCTTCTGCAAGGCGACAACCGTTCCGGTGGGCGAGGACCAGGAGCCGATGATCGAACAGTGCCGGGAAATCGTACGGAGTTTCAATGCGACCTACGGCCCCGTGCTGGTCGAACCGGAGATCCTGCTGCCGTCGAATCTTGTATGCCGCCGCCTTCCGGGTACGGACGGCAAGGCCAAGATGTCCAAGTCGCTGGGTAACTGCATCTATCTCTCGGATGATCCGAAGGAGATGGAGAAGAAGGTCAAGGGGATGTTCACCGATCCGGGCCATCTTCGCGTGGAGGATCCCGGCAAGGTGGAGGGGAATACGGTTTTCACGTATCTCGACGCTTTCTGTGAGGATGGGGATTTCGCGAATTTCTGGCCTGAGTACCAGAACCTGGACGAGGTCAAGGACCACTACCGTCGCGGTGGTCTCGGAGACATGAAGTGCAAGAAGTTCCTGATCAAGGTACTCAATGACCGCCTGGATCCGATCCGGGCGCGCCGCCATGAATACGAGCAGGATATCCCTGAGGTATACAACATTCTCAAGAAGGGCTCCGAGTCGGCCCGCGAGGTCGCCGCCCGGACGCTGCATGAGATGAAGGACGCCATGAAGATCAACTATTTCGACGACGCCGCCTTGATTGCGGAACAAGCGGCGAAATATAAGGTATGAGTACGAAACGAAGAAATTTTCCCGTACAGGGAATGGGCTGTGCCGCCTGTGTGGCACGCGTGGAAAATTCCCTCAAGGCCTGCAAGGGTGTGAGCGCCGTCAGCGTATCGCTGGCTTCGAATTCTGCCCGGGTGGATTATGATCCTCTCGTGACGACACCCGCCGACTTGCAGAAAGCCGTCCAGGATGCCGGTTACGACATGATTGTGGACGGCACAGAAGACGAAGCTGATTCAGATGCGGAAATAGCCCGGCAGGACGCGTACCGCTCTCTTCGGAAAGATGCGGTTCTTTCCTGTGTACTGGCCGCGCTGGTCATGCTCCTGAGCATGGGCTTCCGGGATTTCCCCGGCAAGGGGTATGTCCTCTGGGCACTGGCTACGCCAGTTGTCCTCTGGTGCGGCCGCCGTTTTTTCAAAGCGGGTTTCAGCGCCGTACGCCACGGAAACGCCAATATGGACACGCTGGTCGCCCTGTCTGTGTCGATTTCTTACCTTTTCAGCATTTTCAACCTGCTGTTCCCCCAGGTGTGGACGTCCCGGGGACTGGAAGCGCACCTGTATTTCGAGTCTTCGACGATGATCGTCGCTTTCATCCTGATCGGACGTCTGCTCGAGGAACAGGCGAAGCACAGCACGACGGCAGCAATCCGGAAACTGATGGGACTTCAGCCCAAAAGCGTGCAGGCCCGGGTGGGGGATGTCCTTGTCATCAAGCCTGGGGAAAGACTGTCGGTGGACGGAACCGTGACCGAAGGCAATTCCTATGTAGACGAGAGCATGCTGACGGGGGAACCTGTCCCTGCGCTCAAGCAACCGGGCATGAAGGTGTATGCCGGAACAATCAACCAGAACGGCTCGTTCAGCGTCCGTACTGAAAAAGTCGGCGGGGATACCCTCCTTTCCGCCATCATCCGCATGGTCCGGGACGCCCAGGGGTCCAAGGCTCCGATCCAGCGGATGGTGGACCGCATCGCTGCGGTTTTCGTGCCGGTCATCATCCTGCTTTCCATCCTGACGCTGCTGGCTTGGATCCTGCTGGCGCCGGGGGACGGCGTGACGATGGGACTTCTGGCCATGGTGACAGTCCTTGTCATTGCCTGTCCCTGTTCGCTCGGACTGGCGACACCGACCGCCATTATCGCCGGTATCGGCAACGGCGCGTCGAAGGGAATCCTGATCAAGGATGCCGAGAGCCTGCAGGTGGCGAGGAAGGTCGATGCCGTGGTCATGGACAAGACGGGTACGCTGACCGAGGGAAAACCCTCTGTGGTGGAGTCGGTATGGGACCCGGCCATTACGACTGAAGACGATCCGCTCGAACTGAATCTCCGCGATGTGCTGTATTCCCTGGAGCATCGTTCCGACCATCCGCTGGCCTTGGCTGTGTGTGAGTCCCTGCGGGGCTGCGAAGACCTTCCTGTGGAAGATTTCGAGGCGGTCCTGGGAAAGGGAATTGCCGGCAAGGTGGCAGGAACCCGTTTCTATGTCGGCAACCTGGAGCTGCTCCGCGAAGTGCTGGGAGCGGTTCCCGAAGCGACCAACCCCCTGGTGGCGGACAGTATCGGGCCCTGGATGGATGCCGGTTATACCGTCACCCTGCTTTTTGACCGGACCAAGGTATACGCCGTGCTGGCCCTTTCCGACGAATTGAAGGAGACTTCGGTCCAGGCGGTCAAGGCCCTGCAGGCCAAGGGAATTGAAATCCATATGCTGACGGGCGACAACGAAGTGGCGGCCCGCCATATCGCCCAGGCGACGGGGATTCCCCATGTCAAGGCCCATGTGCTTCCGCAGGACAAGGCCGAATACGTAAAGAAGCTGCAGGCCTCGGGGAAACGTGTGGCAATGGTCGGGGACGGCATCAATGACAGTGCCGCCCTGGCGCAGGCCGATCTCGGCATCGCGATGGGAACGGGCAGTGATATCGCCATCGATACGGCCCAGGTGACCATCGTTTCCTCCGACCTTTCGAAGATCGGGGATCTGATCCGCCTTTCCCGCCGGACCGTGGCGGTGATCCGCGAGAATCTGTTCTGGGCTTTCTTCTACAATCTTCTCGCCGTTCCCCTGGCAGCCGGGGCCCTTTATCCTTTTACGGGCTTTCTGCTGAATCCCATGGTAGCGGCGGCCTGCATGGCGCTCTCCAGTGTCTGTGTGGTCACCAATTCATTGCGCCTGAGACGATAGATCTACAAAAAACAGGCTGGCTCAAACTGATGTGACCCCCAAAAGTTGGACGGTTAAACATTAGTTACGAGGCCTTAGATTGGAAGAGAGCTCGGTATTGCACCGGGCTCTTTCCTTTTAGCCTCAGTTTGATTCTATCGTTGTTGTAGTACCGGATATATGTCCGGA
>JAGAHD010000052.1 GCA_017627255.1 Bacteroidales bacterium
GCGGTACCGGGCCTGGAAGCCGCGCAGGGCACCGAGGTAGGCCCGTACCGTGTTGACGGCATAGTTTTCCTGCACCAATCGGCGCTGGAAGGGGTGAAGTTTCATAGTGTTTATAAAAGTATCGGCTTTTGCAAAGACAAAGCCGGACCGCTATCCCGCGGTCCGGCTTGCATCAGTGTAAAGAACTATTATTCAGTTCCTCCTGCAGTGGAGTTTTCGATCGTAATTACCTCTCTATTATTGTTCTTGGAATCGTCGTATCCGACATGATTTGCATTTACCTTCTTGACGACCTTATTGTTCACGACAAAGTCTCCATTCTTGAAGGTATTGGTCGCCTTGCTTTCGGCGTGACGGACCTCGATGTCAATGTCTGTGCTGACCTTTTGGTTGGTGAAGATGAATGGATTCGTTACAAGCTGGTCAGACCTGTCGATTCCACCGACAGCGGTTCCCGTATAACTCCAACTCCAGTCATCCTCTACAATCTTGTAAACATATTCTTTTCCGTTCTCGTCCGTAGAGGGCAAGCCTTGAATCTTTGTCAGAGGCTCATCTGTTTCCTGACCGGAATGCCGAGTAACGAAAACACTGGTCACTTCCGTCCAATTACTTCCGCCGTCATTCGATCTCAGGACATTGAATTTGGCGCTCTCTCCTGTGTCAAGACCTTGCTTGTTGATATGCAGATTCACTGGAAGGCTGACCTTCGGACTTTCGAATTTTACAGCCGGCTTGTCCATTTGTCCATTGACGAAAATACCGGAACCATCCGCATTCGTTGCAACATGAGGACCTCCAACCGCAGAAGGATCCATCATAATCGGAATCTTGATGATCAATTTGTGCCCGTGATAACCAGTCGGGGAACTCTCGTCTACGCCACACCAGTTGTTCGCATAGTCGAAATTATTCACCGTAATCACATTATCCTTTTTGCTGGAGCCCGATTTAGAAAGAGTTACTGTAATGTTATCATCAACAGGATATTCAGTGTCGTCATCAGGCTTGGTATAGGTCTGCGGATTCGTCGGTTTCAAATATTCTGTACCGAACTTCAACCAATGTCTTTCTACTTCTTCCCCGTCGACAGTAACGGTATAAGTAGTATCGCGCTGCCCATCAGGCGTTTTCATAATGCCGACAACAGGAGATGTATAGATTTCAATACTTTCTTCCGTTGCACCGTCGGGAAGCATGAAACTGGCAGAAACGACATCGACTGTCGCTGCAGCCTCAGTCATTCCAGTATAACTGCTTCCTCCGGAAGCCTGGGCAATCTGCTTGAAGATATCGGTCAGGCTGGCACTGCCGGAAGCATCCCGGTAATAACCGGCAGTCGAATCACCATCGTCGCCGGCAGTGTTGATTCCAGAAGCATTGGGATAGTTGGAAGACACGTAGTTCATATATCTCCACATATCTCTTGTGTCTCCGGTTGGCGAAGGAGAAGTTTCAAACACACCGACCGTGTATACCTTTGCCTTATACGTGTTTTTTGCAACATATGCTTGCGCGATCGCAGCATAGTTGTCTTTAGGTTCACCGTCCGTGAACATCACGACGGTCTTGGAGGAAACACGCTTATTTGCTGTATTATAGGCATCGATACCTGACAAAATCGTATTCGCATACGACATGCCGTATCCGGCCTGAGTAGATCCCCTTGCAATAAAACTCTTTACATCAGCTTTCAAAGTCTCCACATTATTCTCAACATCCGTAAGCTGACGGACGATTTGGGTATAGTTCCATGTATTCGTATATTCAACTCCCCACCAATGACTCTCCCCTTCCATATATTCGGTTGGTGTAGGATTGTCGTTTTTGTCTGAAGCAAATTTAACAATGGCTATTCTATTCCCCAATCTGCCATCTCGAGGGCCGAGTATATTCCCGTTTTCATCGGTAAAATTCGCATCGTTTTTATCGATTTCCTCAATGAAAACTTCCACAGCGTCTTTTAGTGCATGGATACGGCTGGTGCCCTGATAAAAAAATCGATTAGTTCGATTTTGACCAGTAGTGGTTGGCGTAACAATGGGAGCACTCGGAGATGTAGCATAAGCCGCATCGGCTCGGTTATCAGTTGTCCCACCATTTGCCGTCAAATACTGACCGGCGCGAGAGTCAGTCGCCCTATCGGGAGAAACATAAAGATAATACCGTCCGTTGTAAAGTTCTCCATAAATTTGCTCTTTATACGCATTTTGACCATATGTCCGAAAAAAGTCAACCGTTCCATTTACGATATCGTTATAGCTGTATGAGGTTTTCGTAGATTGGGTTGCTTCTCCTTTCGGCCAGGTCATGGAACCAGATACGTCCAGAACGAGAATGATGTCCGCCGGCGCATCTTCATTCTTGATGGTTACCTCACCCGTAACAAAAGATTCCAAAGTGATGGTATAAACACCATTCTGGTCGGGCTGTGAAATTGTCTTACTGTAAGCAAGTCCGTTGCCGTTATCCTTATAATACAACTTGTCATTTTGGGCCCAGGAATGGGGAGCCAGCATGAGCATGGCTGCAGCAGACAATAAAATGCTAACTATCTTTTTCATGGTTATTTCTCCTATCTTCAATTATTCTTCAGGCAGCGTGGTCACACCAGCCCTTTTCCAGGCATCGGAGAGGGAATAATGAGTACCATCTGATTTGTTGGCAGAAATCGCCTGCGTTGAGATTTCCAACTCGAAGTATACGTTTTTGACTGCACCGGCCACAGCGACTGCCGGTGAATCTCCGACGGTGTACTTTGTGAACAAGGAGTCGGCTACGGGAATCTTCTGTTCCGCCGGAACAACGTTCTTATAATAATAGTATCCGTCGGCCTCGTTATACAGCCAGTTATGATACGTATTGGTTGCCGTGTCATATCCGGGCAGGTGCAAGAACTTGCCGTGCGTGCGTTTCTTGCTGACAAACTGATCTTGATACCAGCTGTCCACGATAACGACTTTCTCCTTCGTGAAATCAGTGAATCCAAATACCGGATTTCCTTCACCATCCAGC
>JAGAHD010000008.1 GCA_017627255.1 Bacteroidales bacterium
GAAGATGTTGGTGGACCCCTTCATGGTAGACCTGGCGGTCAACCAACCCTGGATGTTGAAGGTGTCGGTGGTGGTGACCTATTTTAACGTTCATAATCTGTTATGTGTATCCGGCAACGATAACAGTATACGCTTGCTTGAAATAATAGGACCCATCGGGACGGACCATGCCCTGTGGGACAATGGCAGGGCGTGCATAACGTCCGAAAATCAGGGACGTTATGCACGATATGGGCCCAAAACGTTCATAACGTCCGGTAAAGTGGGACGTTATGAACGGTTCTGCGGCTGAGAGCCGGTTATTTCTTCTTTGCCTTTGTCTTCGCCTGGGCCTGGCTGTCCATATCGGTCCTGCCAGGACCGTATGTGACACTGTTCTAAAGCATTCTGTTTCTTCATTTCCTATTGCCATGCCAATTACACATATATACAAAAACACCCGGCCTTCAACGGGCCGGGTGTCGATTGTTGATAACTTTTTCAATGGTCTACTTTAGACACACAAATTGGGACGCTACCTTTTCTCGGTTTTCTGAATAAGTTCCAAATATGAACGTTTTGTCCATCCGGTTCCCCAGAGAATCGTTCTCCTCTCCAATCCCTTCTATAAATGATTATGGAATAGTTCTTTTTTAATTCATGGCCATCATAGAACCGTGCTGGATTCAATCTGCTTCCCCATTGAACAATCGTTTCCTCACTTCCGTCAGGATTGATTTTTAACCATTTGGATGACTCGTATGCTGAGAAGCGTTCGATGGTGAAAATGACTTCTTTATAGTCGGTTAGTGATAACTATCCTTGTTGCCGAGTTGGGTGTAATACTCTATAGGGAAAAGTAAGAGTGAGTCATTTTGAACATATATTTGTTCGTTACCCCCATAATGGTCTTTTAGAATAATGTAGTCTATATTGTTAGAATTAATCATCAATGGTAAGAGGCGCTGAGAAAAAAACAGCTTTTTACTGCCATCTCTTAATTCAGCCATTTTGACATAAATCTTCGCGTTATTGAGGAAGATTGTATGCCGACATAAACTCATATCGGCATACAATACTAAAACGATGGTTATGACCACTGAAAAGACTAACTTTTTGTGCCTCATTAATGCTTCTTTTTAATGGACTGATATGCTGGTAGGCTCGCTGGAATCAGGAAATTAAGATTCCGTCGCAAACGCCTTGACGATGGCCCTCACGCTGCCCAGATGGTCGGTGATATGGTAGTCAACTGCATAGGCGTTGTTCCCCGTCCTGCGGATGCGCCCGCCGCCGAAGGCGACGCTCTCGAGGGTCTTCGATCCGCCGTCGCCCCGGGAGTAGGTGAAGGAACCAACATAATCCTTTCCGGCGCTTGCGGAAGTGAACGCCGCGGTCTTCGTCCCGTCGGAGAGGTATGTGTAGTTGGCTTTCACGGTGGACCCGGACTTGATCTGTGCAGGCAAGTTAATCAAATTGTAGGACGATTGCAAGGAATAGGTGACGTAAGCGAGTAATACATCCGAAAACAAAAAAAGAAAGGACAAGGCCATCCCAGCAAAGGGAAAACCTTGTCCTGTTTCATAGGAGGATAGTCCGCTTGTAATAGACCCCTTGTATACATCTTCTTTTCATCAAAACGAAAAATGCAGGCAGCACGGATGAAAAACCGTACTATCCTGCATTCTATTTAGGATTTCCTCTTCAGGACCTGGGGGTCACTTTACGTCGGAATTTCCAGTTTGATTTGAAAACGGGAGAGACATTATGCGATCATAAAAAGTTTCGTTTTTGTAACCAAGGATATCCCACGAAGAAACAACACTTTTTCTCCATGAGAGATCGTGCTGAAATAAATAGCTCCATACAACAAAATAGACTTCTCTGTTCTCATATCTTTTCGCGTTGAGTTCATATCCAAAATGTGGAAAAGAAGTGAGTGATAATGTGTCTGTCTTATCTTCCCCAAAAAGCAGTGCAACCACAAATGCATCTATTGGGTATTGCTCATCTGAAACGACACCCTCCTTGATTTCATCTTCTAAAGATTGAATGAAAGGAATGTCCGTCGTGCGTAAGAGTCCCAGATTATCCTTGTCCTCAAGAAACACTGGAGCGTCCACCAAAAAACATCTAATATAATTCCACGGAGCAGATCCTTTCTCATAATAGATATCTACATGGTCGTAGTTGGAAACGGCTGGTACCGAGCACTCCGTTTCCATATTGCGAACAATTCTCGACCTACAACAAAGGCATAAAGAGCAAATTGATGCCAACACTAACGTTGCTCTAATTCCCATTCCCATAATTGTTGGTTTGTTTGTTTAACATATTCATGAGTGCTTTCTACGGAAAGGTTTTCGACGGAGATCTGATGAACGCGTTTGTGGTCTGTTCTTGTCACCTGATCCCCAAATAATTCTTGATGCTTCCGTGCAGCCTTTTGCTCATTTTCGGTGGCACGTTTCTCTTCTCGATTCCCATAGAGAGGTATTATTTGGCTTTGATTGGAGTTGGATATCTCCGAATGGGTATCATATAATAAAGCATGGTCTATTTCATGGAAAAGGTGAGTGGCTGGAGATGTAAGTATCCCTTCATCAGAACGAGTAACGTGGTAAGGATCCCAAGTGATAACCCTTGTAGAACGGTCAAAATGAACCTTCTCCACAGAATGAACTTCATCAATGTAATAAACATTAGGTGAGGCTTCCAATTTAGCAATATTCCCGGAAGTACCGTGTTCATTCATAAACTGAACAGTTTTGGCGAAACGCTCTTTAAACGTACGCGAGACATTCTTTGAATATCTTATTTTCCTTCCCTCGGAATCGACGAACTTCACCGGATTGTTATTGCAATACACATATGGACTCACCGAGTAGTACTTCTCCGCCATCGGATCGATGGCCGTCCAGGCGGCAGAGCGGTCATAGAACCGTGCGCCGAAATCGGAGTAGGCGATGCCGAAGGCGGCGTCCTGCTCCTCCTTGCCGGAGAAGCGCCAGCGGTTCGCAGCGAGCTGGGTCAGGCCGTTGGGGTGGCGGGTGCCGAAGGGATAGTAGTCGTTCTGCTCGACAACGGAACCGGAGGCATTGACGATGGCCCTCACGCTGCCCAGATGGTCGGTGATGTGGTAGTCCACGGCATAGGCGTTGTTCCCCGTCCTGCGGATGTGCCCGCCGCCGAAGGAGACGCTCTCCAGGGTCTTCGTCCCGTTCGAAGCGTGGGAATAGGTGAAGGATCCGGCATAGTCGTACCCCGCGCTCGATGCATTGAGCGCCTTGGTTTTCGTCCCGTCGGAGAGGTATGAGTAGTTGGCTTTCACGGTGGACCCGGACTTGATCTGTGCAGGCAAGTTAATCAAATTGTAGGACGATTGCAAGGAATTGGTGCGGAGCTGCCGGACCCGGAGGTGGTGGCAGCTATGCTTACATCAACAGAGCTTAACGGTCTGAAAGGTTATCTAAAAGAGCCAGAATGAGCCTTGAAAGACATGCTTTCAAGGCTCGTAGAAGGATTAATAATTAATCGGAGAATAGTTCATAATCTTCTTTCATCCATATACACGGAACATTGTTGAAATGTGAAGATATCCGGTCTTCGACATGTTTGCTATCCCAGACCGCACACCGCTCAAGATTCCTACACAGATTCTTGGACGCCGGGATTATCTCCCCTGATTCAACCTTGTACAGAAAGAATTTCTTATCCCAGTCGTGGTAAATATATTGATCCGGAAACAATTTGAGTTCCTCCCGTAATGGTAACTTCCCGATTTTCAGCCACTCCCCGGAACCGATGACATGACGGTACAAACAAACTCTGAATAACACGCGTGCGTTATTAAGGGCGGACAGGTCAGGAATAGGCTGTGAGGACCGATAGTCGAAAACGGCACACTCTCCATGACCGATGAGTTGTCCATAACAGTAATACTCTCCGTTATTGACAGGAATCTCAACAATGGATCCAATTGTATATTTTTGCCTTTTCATCAATGACCGGATTCTTTTACCACCACTCAATGCTATCAAGAATTGTTCCTGCCCGCACCGTAGCAGACGGTCCAGCCTCGGGACCGTCTGCGTCACCCCGGGCCCTGGGTCGACTCAGAACGAGAAGGTGTAGCCGATTCCGACGGTCGTGTTGAACTTCCGGTCGTAGGTGAGGCTCTTGAGCCGGGTGCCTTCCTTGTTGGTGTCGATATTCTTCTCGAAACAATAATCGGCCAGGCCGTAGAAGTTCAGCGCGTGCTGCGGGCTGATCTTCCATTCGATGCCCAGACCCCCGCGGTAGCGGGTGATGTAGGCGTCCGTATAGCCCGTAAACGAGTAGTTGCTGTAGCTGGAGGAGGCCGTATTCCAGGTGGCCGTGCAGGCCGGGTCGTTGAGGACCGTCTTCAGCTCGAAGAGCGCATAGGGCTCCACGCGGGAGAATCCTTTGTACTGGACCTTGAACCGGGACTTGAGCGCCAGGTAGTTGCGGGTCTCCTGGTAGATGTTGAGGTCTTCGGTCTTGTGCGTGAGCTGGAGCATCTCGCGGAGCGAGAAGCGCCAGTCGCCGGCGCGGTAGGCAAAGGTCAGCGAGCCGGAGAGGCGGTGCCGCGGCTCCCAGCCGGCGTTGGTGCCGTAGCGGTCGAAGAAGGTGTAGGACAGGCCGCCCTTGAGCCAGGGCGTGAATTTGTAGCTCAGGCCCAGCGAGAGCTGGTGGCGGTCGATCTTGGAGAGGGCGTTCTCCGTGCGGAGTTCATATTCGGCCTCCAGGTGGAGGCCCGGAGAGAGCTTCTTGTCCAGGGCGAGGGAGGTGCGGGTCGAAAAGTCGTTTTCCAGGGCATTCACGGTGCCCTGTGCCCGGGCCAGCACCGGCAGCAGGGCCAGTGCCGCAAGCAGGGGGAGATGTATTTTCATAGGGGAGGGTCTCTTTTATTGTTCAACGAAATCCTTGGCCTTCGTCAGCATGTCGATGGTGTCGGTCTGTCCCTTCTCCAGGGTATAATAGACCTTGATGAAGGCGGCATCCTTGAGGAAGTCCACGTGGCCGACCTCCAGGTTGTCGACCTTGAGCCCGAGGCGCTTCTCCAGGTCGGCGACGAGCTCGGCCCGGCGCTCCGGGACGATCAGCTCGATCCGGTCGTAGAGCACCAGCTTGGTGGATGTGTGCGCGAGGAAGCGGCCGCTCTCCAGCACCCAGATCAGGCCGATGACCAGCCCGTTGGCCAGCGCCGTGATCCCCAGCGAACTGCCGGACAGGACATAGTGCGGATGGTCCGTGACATCGCCGACGAGGTGGTAGATGGGGGAGAGGCCGTTGAGGGCGGCGAGGGCGATGATCACGAACAGGTAGGTCATCTCCCGGATCGGGACCGTCTCCGTGCGGTAACGGATCACGCCGAAGATGGCGAACAGGCCCAGGGTCAGGCCGATGCCCACCTCCGCATTGCCCATCATGTAGAGCAGCAGCACCATGGCGGACGAGAACACCAGGAAGGTGAAATAGTAGTCGCGCCGGCGGCTCTTGCGGTAGTAGAAGAACTGGACGATGATCCAGCATACGAGCAGGTTGAGGAAGAACCGCAGTCCCAGTTCCGTCAGGCTCTGGGCCGGGGTCATCATGGCGTCCGTAATCGTCTGGACGTCGAACACATCTTCGTCGGCGAGGTTGAAATCGCCCAAAAGGTCGTCTTGTATCATATTACGTTCAGTTTTTTGTCGATGGTTTTCTCTATCATCCTGACTTTCGGTTTGAAGCGGTTGCTTTTGACGGCCCCGTCAGTGAGGGTGGTCCCGATGCAGTACTTGCTGAGGCGGGCCGGTTTGACCCGGTGGTCCAGCAGGATGTCCTTCATCTCGCTGGCGGCGCGCCCGTCCTGCTTGAGTTCGATGATCACGGCGTCCTGCAGGGAGGCTTCCCGCCCGTTGCGGGCGTTGCGGAAGCGCAGGCCCGTGTCGATGGTCAGCCGTTCGGTCCTGGCCGCATTGACCAGCGTGATGCGGCGGAAGAGCGTCTCCAGGGCCGGGGACAGGGCTTCGGCGGGGATGGCGGAGTATTTCTCCAGCAGCTGCCGGGCGGCCGGCTCCGCCGAGAAATCCCGGAAGCCGGCCGGGGGGATCTCCGTGCGCTTCTTCTTCGTGCGTCCGTGGTTGTTCTTGCGCTTGATCTCGAGGAAGGTCTGGCCGCTGCCCATGTAGGTCCGCGTACGGACCTTCTGGCGGACCAGCCGCCGGTTGTGGTGGTCCAGGAACATCTGCAGCCCGGGGGTGTCGTAGTACAGCGTGTCATACGCGCTGATCCTGGTGCCTTCGGTCTCCAGGGCCCTGTAGCCGCGTGCCGCAGCGTCCTCCAGCACATGGACCAGCGTCGCTTCCGTCGTCAGGAACTTCGTGTCGATCCGGTTCATGAGCTTGATGGAATCCATCTCCCCGAGCAGGATCGGGGAGATGGTGTCCAACACGGACTCAAGCGTCTTCGGCGATGTATTCATAGACCTTGATGGAGATGAGTTTGCCTTTGGCATTGTAGGTGTACTGGGTCTTCTTGCGTCCGAACTCGTTGTATTCGAACTTCTTGTAGTTGTCCAGCCTGTTCTTTTCGTCGTAGACGGACTCCAGGGTCACGCGGCCGGCGGAGTCGTATTCGAAGCGCTTGCGCCATTTCTGGGCCGTGGTGGTGTATTCGATCTCCTCGATCTTCCTGCCGTCGGCGTTGTAGGTGGTCACGTGGTCCAGGACCTTCTTGTTGGTC
>JAGAHD010000053.1 GCA_017627255.1 Bacteroidales bacterium
CATGTACGGAAGGATGCCGCTGAACTTGTCCTCGGACGTGACCATGTGGCTGGCTTCCGGATGCACCCGGTGCAGGTGGATGGCGTCGAAACCGCACTTGGTCGTGCAGATGCCGCATCCGATGCACTTGTTCTCGTCCACGACGGAGGCGCCGCAGGACAGGCAGCGGGCCGTTTCCTTGCGAACCTGTTCTTCGGTCAGGGTCAGGTGGTACTCCTTGAACGGATCGCTGACGGGCGCAACGCCCGGATCCTGCCGGGAAGAATTGTCGTAGGAAGGAACCACGATCTCGGACTTGTTGAGTTCGATGAAATCCCGCCGGTTCCGGCCGATGGTCATGTGTCCGTGCTGGACAAACCGGTGCAGGGATTCCGCAGCCTCCTTGCCCGCCGCAATGGCGTCGATGGCGAACTTGGGTCCCGTGAAGCAGTCGCCGCCCACGAAGATGTCAGGTTCGGCCGTCTGGTAAGTGAGTTTGTCCGCCACGGGATATCCGCCGCGGCAGAACTCCACCTTCGTATCTTTCAGGAGGTCCTTCAGGATGACCGTCTGGCCGATGGCGAAGACGACGGCATCCGCCTCCAGGGTAATCAGCTCATTCTCATCGTATTTCGGTGCGAACTTATGATTCTCGTCAAAGACGGACGTACATTTCTTGAACACGATACCGGTGACTTTGTCCGTGCCCAGGACTTCCTTCGGGCCCCAGCCCGGACGGATTTCCACACCGTCCTCGCGGGCTTCCGTGCGCTCTTCCAGCGAAGCGGGCATGATGTCCTCCGTTTCCAGGGAAAGCATCGTCACGGAAGAAGCGCCGCTCCGGAGAGCGACCCGGGCCGCGTCGATGGCGACATTGCCGCCGCCCACGACGACCACCTTTCCGGTGACCTTTTCCTTTCCGGTATTGGCCTTGTGCAGGAAATCGATGGCCGTAGTCGTACCGGGAAGCGTCTCGCCCGGGACACCGGGCAGACGGCCGCCCTGGCAGCCGATGGCTACGTAGAATCCCTTGTAGCCCTGCTCACGCAGGCTGGCAATCGTGACATCCTTCCCTACTTCCACGCCGGTGCGGATGTCCACGCCGATCTCGCGCATGATGTCGATCTCCGCCTTGATGACATCCTTGTCCAGTTTATAGGAGGGGATGCCGTAACGGAGCATGCCGCCGGGCTCCTCGTTGCGCTCGAAGACCGTGGGCTTGTACCCCATCGTCGCCAGATAATAGGCGCAGCTCAGGCCGGCCGGGCCGCCGCCGATGATGGCAATCTTCTCCTCCCAGCGGTCCTGGACATTGGAGCAGATGTTGACCTCCGGGACGAAGCGGTGCTCGGCATGGAGGTCCTGTTCGGCAATGAATTTCTTCACCGCGTCGATGGCGATGGGCTGGTCGATGGTTCCGCGCGTACAGGCGTCCTCGCAGCGGCGGTTGCAGATGCGTCCGCACACGGCCGGGAACGGATTCTCGCGCTTGATGAGTTCGAGCGCCTCGCGGTACTTTCCTTCTGCAGCCTTCTTGAGATAGCCCTGGACGGCGATATGGGCCGGGCAGGCGGTCTTGCAGGGGGAAGTGCCCGTGGGATAGCAGTTGATCCGGTTCTTGTCCCGGTAATCCTCGGTCCACTTATGCGGGCCCCACTTCGTGGCGTCCGGCAGTTCCTGCTTCGGATACCGGATATCGCCATGCGTCGTGCACAGCTTCTGGCCCAGCTTCACCGCGCCGGCGGGGCAATACTCCACGCAGCGGCCGCAGGCGACGCACTTCTCTTTTTCCACCTCGGCCACATAGGCGCTCCGGGACATGTTGGGCGTATTGAACAGCTGCGAAGTACGCAGGGCGTTGCAGATCTTGACGTTGCAGTTGCAGATGGCGAAGATCTTCCCTTCGCCGTCGATATTGGTGATCTGATGGACAAAGCCGTGGTCTTCCGCCTTCTTGAGGATGGCCATGGCCTCGTCGTAGGTGATGTCGTGGCCCCGGCCGGTTTCCCGGAGGTAATCCGCCATGTCGCCCACGCCGATGCACCAGTCGCGGTAATCGTCGGCACAGCCCTCGTCCAGCTTCTTCCGGCCATAGCGGCAGGAGCAGATACCCACGCCGATGTGGCCCTCATACCGTTTGAGCCAATAGGAGATATGCTCGATATCCACCGACTGGTTCTCCATCGAAATGGCCTTTTCCACCGGGATGACGTGCATGCCGATGCCGGAACCGCCCATGGGTACGCTGGGCGTGATCTTCTCCAGCGGGAGGAACGTCATCCGCTCGAAGAACATGGCCAGTTCCGGATGCTTGTCCATGAGTTCTACATTCATGTTCGTGTACTCGGCGCTGCCGGGGACGAACATGGGCACCCAATAGACGCGGTCCTTGCGTTCGTAGGTCGTCCCGGGCACAGGTCCGTCCTTGGTATATTTGTCCCCGTAGTCATACTCCAGCATACCGAAGTAGGCCAGTTTGTCCAGCAAGGCATCGAAATCCGCCTCGGTGGAAGCATAGTGGTGCTGGCGGTTGAGTTCATGAAGCTGCTCCCGGGTCCAGTGTTTGCGGACTTTGACGGGGTTTCCCGGCAACATGTCCAGGAGGAGGTCCAGGGAAGCCTCCCGGGTGATGGGATCCATCTCATCCTCGAAGATGCAGGCGAGGCCCCAGTACTCGGGGGCTTCCGTCGTCATCTTGATCTTGCCCGGGATCCGGTCCGTGACATGACGCACGAACTTGATGAGTTTCGGGTTCGGGTTTTTGTCCCCAAAGTGCTTGGGGACGAACTTCTTGGACATTTCAGGCATGGCGTCTAGGATTTTTTCCAGTTATTCACTTCACGAAGGAGCCAGTCGGCAAAGGCATCGACACCCTCGCCCGTCTTGGCGCAGATGGGAATGACCTCGGCCCGGGGATTCCGCAGGTGTACATACTCCTTGCATTTTTCCAGGTCGAAGTCGAAATACGGCATCACGTCGATCTTGTTCACGAGGACGAGGTCGCAGACGGAAAACATGAGAGGATACTTGAGCGGTTTGTCATGCCCTTCCGGAACGGAAAGGATCATCGCGTTCCGGCAGCTTCCGGTATCGAATTCGGCGGGGCACACGAGGTTTCCGACGTTTTCCAGGATAGCGAGGTCCACGTCTTCCAGATCCAGGCCCGCCAGTCCCTGGCGCGTCATTTCCGCGTCCAGATGGCACATCCCGCCCGTATGGAGCTGGATGGACTGGATTCCCGTGGCTTCCTTGATCTTGACGGCATCCACATCCGAGTCGATATCCGCCTCCATGACCGCGATCCGGAGTTTGTCTTTCAGCAGGTTGATGGTCCGGATGAGGGTCGTGGTCTTGCCGCTGCCGGGTGAGGACATGAGATTCAGGAGGTACACTCCCTTTTGCTTGAGTTCCGACCGAAGGGCGGCCGCATCCTTGTCATTATCCTCGAAAACGCTTTTCTTGATCTCG
>JAGAHD010000054.1 GCA_017627255.1 Bacteroidales bacterium
ATTAATACCGTACCGGCGGTGAATACTCCATGCACTATACCCTTCCTCCATTAAATGCATGTAATGCAGCAACTGTTCATACTTGTGTTTCATAACAAAACCCCGAAAGTTTTTTGTCTAACTTTCGGGGTTCATGTCAAACAAGAGGGTCAGCCTGTTTTGTCTTGTATCGTGAAGGAGGAAATCCTCCCTGCGATAGCACCTTACGGCAACTGGGGCAGGCCCAGGTCCTGGAACGTCCTCGGGGCGGGAATGCCCGGGAGAGGCTTGCGGTCCTTAATCTGCTCAAGGGCTACTTCAATGGCTTTCAGGAGCTGCTGGTCTTCTCCGGCGTATTCACGGATCGGGTCATTGTCCAGGAGGATGTCCGGATCCACGCCGTGGTTTTCGACAATCCACTGCCCGGTCTTGGCGTCATAGTTGGTGAAGAACGGAACGCGTACGTCGGTGCCGTCCATGTAGGGGAGCGAACCGCTGATGCCCACGATACCGCCCCAGGTCCGGGTCCCGATGACGGTTCCGAGGTTGTTGGCCTTGAAACTCCAGGGGAACAGGTCTCCGTCGGAAGCGGAATACTTGTTGATCAGCAGGACCTTGGGTCCGGTATGCGTTCCTTCGGGCACGGTGCCGGTGCGGCTGGATCCGCGCCGCATGGTCATGCGGTACACTTCGCGCTGGAGCCGTTCGATGACCATCGGGGAGATGTTTCCGCCGCCGTTTTCACGGTCGTCGATGATGAGGGCTTCCTTGTCCAGCTGGGGGTAGTAGTAGCGGGCCCATTCGGAGAGTCCTTCTGCTCCCATGTCTGGGATGTAGATGTATCCGACTTTTCCTCCGGATTTTTCCTCGACGGTGCGGATGTTCTTCTGAACCCATTCATAGTGGAGCAGGGGCTCTTCGTCGGCGATCGGCTTGACGATGACTTTCTTCCCACCCACGGTCAGTTCGGTGAGCACGTCCGCCTTGCCGGCCAGGAGTTTATAGATGTTGTCGACGTCCTTGAGGGAGACGCCGTCGATGGCCGTGATGATGTCACCTTCCTTGACGCCGAGACCAGGTTCCCGGAGCGGGGAACGGAGCTCGGGACGATAAGAGGCGCCTTCCATGATGCGGTCGATGCGGAAGCCGTCCTTGACGCGGCTGAGTTCGGCGCCCAGAAGGCCCATCTGCACCCGTTCCGGCTTCGGATATTCGCCCGGATTGACATAGGCATGGCCGCTGGCCAGTTCGGAAATCATCTCGCCGATGATATAGTTCACATCCAGGCGGGTCTTGGCGTAGGGAAGGAGCACTTCGTATTTGGCTTTGACGGCCTTCCAGTCACGTCCGTGCATGTTTTCCAGGTAATACCCGTCCCGGAAGGCGCGCCAGATCTCATCGTACAGCTGGGGCCATTCCTGGGCGTAGTCAATGGTGGCGACCATCCCGCCGAGGTCAACCTTGTCCTTGAGGGATACCTTGGGAGCGACAGAAGCGACATACAGGTCGCGGCCTTTCATGAAAAGGGCCTGTTTTTCGCCGAAGCGGGCCGTCATGGAACCGTCGGTGCATTCCTCATCCTTCTGGGTGGCGAAATCAAAAACCCGTGTCCCGCGCATGCCGCCGTACCAGAGTTTCTTGCCGTCGCAGTAGAATCCCCGGCCGTTGACCGGCAGCTTGATGATACGGTCCAGGATCCCTTCCGGATCGATCCGGGTTTCGGCTGGAGTGCCCGGCTTGGCCTCATTTCCGGCTTTTTCCCCGCTGGAGACGAACGGGTCGGAGGCGATCAGGGGAGAGGGGGTGTCCGCGGCAAGCATGGCCATGTAGGTGCCGCTCATATTGGTGAAGCTGTAGTTCCACTCAATCCGGCTGTACTGCGGATTCATGTCACGGTCGGAAGTGAAAATCAAGTACTTGCCGTCTTCGCTGAAGGTCGGGGATCCGCTGTTGTACCAGCGCTCGGTCACGGGATACTCTTTCCCGGAAGCGAGGTTGTAGACGTAGACGACGGACATGTCGTTCGCCGCCGGCTTGGTATACGTGATCCACCGGCTGTCCGGGGAGTAATTGACACTATAGAATTCCGCTTCGGGATTCTGCATCAGCGTACGGGTCTTTCCGGTTGCGGGATCCACTTCCACGAGCCGGTTCTTGCGGTCGCCGTAGAGGAGATGCTTGCTGTCTGGACTCCACTGGACCGAGCGGATATAGGTGTCCGTGCCGCGGGTAAGCTGTTTGGGCGTACCGCCGGCGGCGACGTCATAGAGGTAGATTTCGGTCTCGCCGGTACCGTCGCCGATCCATGCGATCCATTTCCCGTCGCCGCTCCAGACTGCGCTGCGGTCATTGGATCCGGGGGTCCGGCTGATGTTGCGCGTGACTCCCTGCCCAGCGGGGACGTCGAAGATTTCGCCGCGGGCAGAGACGACGAGGCGCTTTCCTTCCGGGGAAAGGCTTGCCGATGAGAGACGGGAAGCGACATGACGTGACTCGGAGCGGCCGTAGACGGCATCGGAGGCGAGGGTCACGACGATTTTTTCCGTCCTCCGGGTAGCGGGATCCAGCCGGTACAGCCAGCCTCCGTTTTCAAATACGATCATCTTGCCGTCCGTAGAAGGGAACTTGACGTCGAATTCCTTGAAATCCGTTACTTTTTCGGTCCGGCGGGTTTTCGTATCATACACGAACAGGTTCATGACCATGTCCCGGTCGGAGGCGAAGAAGATCTCGTCGCCGATCCACATCGGGAAAATATCCTGGGCGTCATTGGACGTGATGTTTTCCACTTTCCCGGCCTTGGGATCATAGATCCAGACGTCATCCGCCATGCCGCCCCGGTAATACTTCCAGGTGCGGAATTCGCGCATGACCCGGTTGTAGGCCAGCCGTTTCCCGTCCGGGGAATAGGAGCAGAATCCTCCCTCCGGCAGCGGGACCCGCTCGGACATGCCGCCCTGGGGCGAGACCGTCCAGAGCTTGCCCGGGAAACCTTCGCCGGTACGGTTACGGTAGACGATCTTTTTCCCGTCCGGGGACCAGGTCATTACGATGTTGTTCGGGCCCATGCGGTCGCCCAGGTCATCCCGGGCATTGGTCGCCGTATAGGTGAGGCGGACGGGTTCTCCGCCCTGGGCCGGAATCAGGTAGACCTCGCGGTTTCCGTCATACTCACCCGTGAAGGCGATGGATTTGCCGTCCGGGGAATAGCGGGCAAACATTTCATAGCCCTCATGGGAGGTCAGTCGTCTTGCCTGGCCGCCTCCGATGGGGACGGTCCAGAGGTCTCCGGCATAGGAGAAAGTGACATCGGTTCCGTTCGTGGCGGGAAAACGGAGAAGCCGGGCCTCGCCCGGATTCTGGGCGGCGCAGACGACCGTACCGGCCGCCATCGCCAAACTCAAAAGGAGTCTTTTCATGATCCGTTCGTTTGAAGAATCTGTTCTGGATAAGAAGGGAAATCAGCCCCTAACCTTCACAAATGTAATGAATTCCTTCTGAATTATCAAGTCAGGCGATTCCTTTTCATGTGCGGATACAGCGCGTCATGAAGGCCGGGCTCCTATATGACAAAGTGGCGAAGGGGATCCGGGCTGGCTCCAGGGCGAAGCCGCACCCCACCGGCAATAAACAAAGAAGGCGGCCGAAAACCGGTCGCCTTCCTGTAGGGAGGATGAATAAATTACTGAGCCTTGCCGTCGGAACCGAGGACATTGACGATCTTGTGGATGTACATCTTCTTCATTTCCTCGCGGGCCGGTTTGAGATACTGGCGCGGATCGAAATGGCTCGGGTTCTCGGCGAGGTACTTGCGGACGGCGGCGGTCATGGCAAGACGGCTGTCGGAGTCGATGTTGATCTTGCAGACGGCGCTCTTGGCGGCCTCGCGGAGCTGCTCCTCAGGAATACCTACGGCATTCGGGAGGTTGCCGCCATACTTGTTGCACATGTCGACATATTCCTGCGGAACGGAGGAGGAGCCATGGAGAACGATCGGGAAACCAGGGAGTTTCTTCTCAATCTCGTGGAGGACGTTGAAAGCGAGCGGCGGGGGGATCAGGCGGCCGGTCTTCGGGTCGCGGGTGCACTGCTCCGGCTTGAACTTGTAGGCGCCGTGGGAAGTACCGACGGAGATGGCAAGGGAGTCGCAGCCGGTACGGGTGGCGAAGTCGATGACTTCTTCCGGACGGGTATAGTGGGATTCCTCGGAAGAAACCTCATCCTCGACGCCGGCGAGGACACCGAGTTCGGCCTCGACCGTCACGTCATACTGGTGAGCATAGTCGACGACCTTCTTGGAAAGGGCGATGTTCTCCTCGTAAGGGAGGGAGGAAGCATCGATCATCACGGAAGAGAAGCCCATGTCCACGCAGTCTTTGCAGAGCTCGAAGCTGTCACCATGGTCCAGGTGGAGGACGATTTCAGGCTTCTCCCAGCCCAGTTCCTTGGCATAAGCTACGGCACCCTCGGCCATGTAGCGCAGCAGGGTGGCGTTGGCATAATTGCGGGCGCCTTTGGAAACCTGGAGGATGACCGGGGACTTGGTCTCGGCAGCGGCCTGGATGATGGCCTGGAGCTGCTCCATGTTGTTGAAATTGAAAGCAGGGATGGCGTAACCGCCGGCAACGGCCTTAGCGAACATCTCGCGGGTGTTCACAAGGCCCAGTTCTTTGTAAGATACCATACTATAAAATGAGTTAAATACGTTGCTGTCAATGCAACCGCAAATTTAACAATTTTTAAAATAAATTAAAAGCGTATGATATCCGGGTGCCCCAAAAAACGAAAAAATGTTCAGGAAAGCGAGTCGAAAGCTCCGTACAGGATTTCGGCAGGATCCCCCAGCAACTCCTCTTCTCCGCCGGAATTCTCCTGACCATTCCCTCCGTTATTCTCTTCGGTAGGAGGCGGGGTGACGAGGTCTCCCTGGAGTTCGTCCGGAGCCGTCGGTTCACAGGCGGCGAGAACGGCGCCGATTCCGGCGGCAAGGCCTGCCAGGCGGACAGGCCGGCCTTTGGAACGCCGTTTTTCCAGCTGGTCTTCCAGATAACGGACCTCCGCTTCGCACTTGGGACAGGTGCCGGCACAGTCTCCCTTATGGGTACATTCCGAAGTGACCAGGGCAATGTCGTTCGCTTCGGCGATCTGTCTGCGGATTTCTTTCAGGATCTTACAGGTTTGTTTGCCTTTTTCCATCTCTGATAGCTGTTTTATACTCGAATAAGTCAAAATGCATGAAGCCCATTCTCTTGAGAGTTTCTTCACTCCTTCGGCGGGACTCCTCGTTATTGTATCCAGGGATGAGCGGAAGCCTCAGGGTGCAGTCTTCTGCCCGGTCGGCGAGCCGCTCCAGATTCCGCAGGACGAGTGTATTGTCCTTCCCGGTGTAGGCCCGGTAAATGCCGGAATCCATATCCTTGACGTCAATGAAGAAATGATCGACCGCATCTTTCAGGGAATCTACGGTCTCAGCCGGGACATTCAGGGCCGTTTCCAAATCGATCTTCCAGGGGCTCAGGTGCCGGAAGGCAGTGATGAAACGGCTCCGAAGGGCCGGCTCTCCGCCACCGAATGTAATCCCTCCGCCGGTGGCGCTGAAATACAGGTCGTCCTTCCGTACGGTCTCCAGCAGCTCTTCCGGTGAGAGATGCGGGAACCCTTCTTCGGGCCAGGAGGTCTCCGGATTCAGGCAGAAACGGCAGGAAAGCGGACAGCGGGGAAAACACACCAGCGTGTGGACTCCCGTCCCGTCCGTCCCGATCCGGTGCCGCCTGATGGCCATGATGGGTGCCTTTTCCTCCATTTTGCGGATGAAATATTGCGGGTTTCTCGGGCAAATATAGTATTTTTGCAGAAAACCATCAACAATTCCTTTATGGCCCAGAAAGTTCTGATATTTTCGGCTCCGTCCGGATCGGGCAAGAGTACCGTTGTCAACCATATCCTGCATCTTCATCCGGAAATCGAGTTTTCCGTTTCCGCTACCTCCCGTCCGCCCCGCGGCGAGGAGAGGGACGGTGTGGAATACCTGTTTTATTCGGCCGATGTGTTCCGCCTGCTGGTGCGGGATGATAAATTCGTCGAGTACGAGGAGGTCTATCCAGACCGGTTCTACGGGACCCTCAAGTCCGAGGTCAACCGCATCTGGGCCAAGGGCCATGTCATCATTTTCGACGTGGATGTCAAGGGTGGTGTCAACCTCAAGAAATATTTCGGGGACCGTGCCCTGTCCGTTTTCATCCAGGCTCCTTCAGTGCAGGTCCTTCGGGAAAGGCTCATCAAGCGGGCGACGGATTCTCCGGAAGAGATCGAAAAACGGGTGGCCAAGGCGGAGGAGGAGATGACGTATGCCTCCCAGTTCGACACCGTCCTTGTCAATGACGACCTGGCGACAGCCCTGGCCGAGGCGGAGGAGATGGTGGGCAACTTCCTGGACGCTTGATCCGGCCTATGAGAATCGCAGTCTATTCGGGGTCGTTCAACCCTTTGCATATCGGGCATCAGGCTATTATGGAGTATCTGACACGGGATGCGGCTTTCGATTGGGTATACCTGGTCGTTTCGCCCCAGAGCCCCTTCAAGGATGCGTCCAACGTGCTGAGCGGCAGGGACCGTTACGAGGCGGCCATCGAGGCCGTCCGCCGGCATCCGGAACTCCGCGTCCGGGTGGATGACATCGAACTCGGCATGGAACCTCCCCATTACACGGTCCGGACTCTGGACGCCCTCCGGGAGCGGGAACCGGACCATTCTTTCACGCTTGTGATCGGAGCCGACAACCTGGAGAGTTTTCCCCGCTGGCGGGATTATGGCCGTATCCTGCGGGAGTACGGGGTTGTTGTCTTTCCCCGCAAGGGATTCCACAGGGGACGCCTGAAAGCCAGTCTGATGCGGGAGTGCCCCGATTACCGGATCGAGCTGTTGAAAGCACCCCGCGTGGACATATCCTCTTCCGAGATCCGGGAAGGCCTGGAAAAGGGAAGGGATATGAGTTCCTTCCTTATGTAATGTCAACCAGCGGCAAAATGCACATCGAAACAGAACGGAAATTCCTCGTCAGGGATGACAGTTACAAGGCCGGAGCCGTGGAGTCCCACCGCATCCGCCAGGGGTATATTGCCCATGACAGCGGCCGGAGCGTGCGGGTCCGTATCCGGGACGACCAGGGATTCCTGACCGTCAAAGGCCCTTTCCTCGGAGAGGCCAGCCGGCCGGAATGGGAAAAGGAAATCTCCCGTCCGGAGGCGGAGGACCTTTTCCTGCTGTGCAAACCGGGCCGGGTGGACAAGACCCGGTGGATTGTGCCGGAGGGGACGGGCCGGTTTTTCGAAGTGGATGAATTCCATGGGGATAACGAGGGCCTGGTCATGGCCGAAATCGAACTGGGCTCTGAAGAGGAAGCGTTTTCCCATCCTTCCTGGCTGGGAGAGGAGGTTACCGGAGACAAGCAGTATTACAATTCCTACCTTGCCCGTATCCCCTACAAGGACTGGTAGCCTTTTCCAATCCCGCGTTTTTTCGTATCTTTGCACCGGACCATGGTGTCCGGCCTGCGTTCTTGCCGGCCGGACTGAAGAGGGAATCCGGTGTGAATCCGGGACTGTGCCCGCAGCTGTGTCGTCCGTAACGGCTCCGAATCAGACGCCATTGGAGAGGTCCGCCTCTCCGAGAAGGCCGGAGCCGGGACCAGTCAGAAGACCTGCCATGGTCAAGTTAAACAATGGAGCTCGGGGACAAGCTCCCGTGGACACGTAAATCTGATTGTTTTATGAGAAAAGCAACACTGCTTCTGCTGTGTGGTGCGCTGGCCCTGTGGGCGTGCCGCAAGGAGGATCCCGTCATCCCTTCCCGGGACGCGGGCCTCACGGGTGAAACGCTGGACGTGGCGGGTTTCCCCTCATCGGAGGGCAAGGTTTTCGTCCTGAACGAGGGCGGAATGGGCTCGAACAATGCAACGCTGGATTTCCTCCGCCTGTCGGACGGGGCCTATGTGACGGGTGCGTTCCGGAAAATGAACCCCGATGCCGGAGCCGGACTGGGGGATGTGGGAAATGACATCGCTGTCAACGGCGACCGAGTATGGATCGTAGTGAACAATTCCGGGATCGTGGAAGTGCTGTCCGCCGAGGATGAGACGGAAGTGGCCGCCATCGCCGTCCCTACACCACGGAGAATTGCCTTCGACGGGGAATACGCCTATGTGACTTCTTGGGCAGGTGCTTATGCTACAGGTGGTTACGGTCCTGATGGCTCCTATTCGGTCACAGACTATGACAATCCCAAGGGACGGGTGTTCCGGATCAGCCTCCGCACCTTGGAAGTGGACGGCAGCGTGGAGGTCGGTTACCAGCCGGAGGGAATCGCCTGTCATGACGGCAAATTGTATGTCGCCAATTCTGGCGGGATTTCCAGCCAGCTGCCTCCGGCCTATTCTTATGATAATACGGTCAGCATCATCGACACCCGAACTTTCCAGGTGAGCGGAACCGTTGCCGTGCAGGTGAACCTGAAGGATGTCTATTCGGACGGGGAAGGCCATATCTATGTGACGACGCTGGGCAATTTCTGGGATGTGCATTCCGGCCTGTATATGCTGGATGTCTCCCATCCCGAATCCCCCCGTCATATCGGAGATTATGTGAGCGTGTCTGCCCTGCGTGGAAATACGGTGTATTGCATCGGGACCGACACGGAGTTTGACTGGAGCGCCGTCCACAGCTATACAGCCTGGTCCTGCAAGGGAGGCACCGTCACCCCCGTTCCACTATCCGTCTCAGGTACACCGTATGGCCTAGCTGTCTTGGACGAAGACATTTTCCTTGTCGGGGATGCCGGAGATTATTTTAATCCCGGTACCGTCAGCTGTTACAGCAAAGGGGAGCGGCGGTGGTCGGTAACGGCTGGAGTCTGCCCTGGACATTTCGCTGTGTATTAGTGCTTTCCATCTTCCATATCCTCCCTTGCCTGCTGCTTTCCGTTTCCGGGCCCCTTCCGGCCGGGCAGACGGATACCCTTGCCGCAGCCATGGTTTCTTCCGTCCAACTGCTCCCGGTCGTCAAGCCGGCCGAAGAGGTTTCACTCCCGGACTGGAAGGCCGCGCCGGCGCAGATGGCGGACATCCTCCGCCGTTTTACCGGTGTCCAGGTCAAGGATTATGGAGGAGTGGGGGGATTGAAGACCGTGAATGTGCGGAGCCTCGGCAGCGAGCATGTCGGCATTTTCCTGGATGGGATCCAGATAGAGAATGCCCAGAACATGCAGGTCGACCTGGGGCGGCTGTCCACTTCGGGGGGAATCGGCCGGATTGCACTCTATAACGGACAGAAAACCCGGCGCCTGCAGACAGCGAAGGAATATGCCTCCGGAGCGGCTGTCTACCTGGACAGCGTCGAACCGACCCTTCCTGACGGAAGCGGCGGTGAGGTCCGGATTCGCGGCGGCGCTTTCGGAACGTTCAATCCTTCCCTGCAGTGGAACCGCCGGTGGGACCGCGTCCTGTTGCAGGTGTCTGCGGAGGGGCTGGCCAGCAACGGCCGGTACAAATACCCCTGTTTCGACACGACCCTGGTGCGGGAAAACGGAGATATCCGGAGTGCCCGGCTGGAAACGATGCTGAGCGGGCGTCTGCGGCAGGGGGAGTGGAAGGTGCGGCTGTACGGATACGGATCGGAGCGCGGCTTTCCCGGGCCTGTGATCCGCCGGGCGGCAGGATTCCCGTTCAGTGCCGAACGGCAGGCAGACCGGGATTTGTTTGTCCAGGGCGGATGGAACCAGGAATGGACGGGCCGTTATGCGACGGCGCTCCGGTTCAAGTTGGCGAACAGTTATATCCATTATGACACCCATCCGGAAAAGAATCCGATGGCCCTGCCCTATAACCTCCATTACCGGCAGCGTTCCGCATACCTGTCGCTTGCCCAGTCCCTGGCGGTGAGCGGACCCTGGTCCGTGGACCTGAGTACGGACTGGCAGCGGAATGCCCTGGATTCGGATGTGGGACAGTTCGTCACCCCACGCCGTTCCGTCTTCACGGGTGTCCTTGCCACGCGGCTTTCCTGGGAGCGGCTTCGGCTGGCAGGCCATCTGGCGTGGTTGGGAGCCTGGGACCGCTACGATTCGCCATCGGCCGGAGGCTGGTCGCGGGAAAACGCTTTCCGAAGGGCCTGGATGCCGTCCGTGAGCCTGTACTACGCCCCTTTCCAGTGGTTGGAGGCCGATGTTTTCGTAAAGCGCAGTTTCCGGATGCCCTCGTTCAATGACCTGTACTATTCCCTGATGGGGAATGCCGCCCTGGTCCCGGAATCCGCCCTGCAGGCGGGGGCGGATTTCCATTTCCGGTTTCCCGGCCGGACCTGGTCCTGGGAAGGCAGGGTCTCTCCATACCGGAACAGGGTGGACAAGAAAATCGTGGCCATCCCGACCGCTTCGCAGTTCCGTTGGACCATGCTCAACATCGGCCGGGTGGACGTGGCCGGTGTGGACGTGAAGTCGGACCTGGAACTGCGGAGGGGAGACTGGAAGGCGGGCGCTCTCTTCCGGTATTCTTACCAGAATGCCGTGGACCACAGCGCTCCGGGAAGCCAGACGTGGGGAAACCAGATCCCTTATATCCCGCTTCACAGCGGAAGTGCGGACCTGAGTGTCGCCTGGAAGACGTGGACCCTCGCCTGGGACTGGGTTTATACCGGCGGGCGGTGGTCACGGATGGCCCATACGCCGGATTACTATGTCGCCCCCTGGCTGCTGTGCGATCTGTCCCTGCATAAAAAAACATTGATGCCGACTCGCTCCGGCCACCGGGTGAAAACCCCGGAACTGGATGTCGGCATCACATGTTACAATCTGTTGGACCAGTCTTATCAGGTCGTGCAGGGATATCCCATGCCCGGAATCCACCTGATGCTGTCGGTATCGTACGCCTGGTGAGGCTGCATTACAGCACTTCCAGCAGCTCCACGACGAATTTCAGGGCGCTGTACGGGGGAATGGCGTTCCCCGCTCCGTGCTCGCCATAGGCGAGGTTGTACGGGAGATACAGTTCGTACTTGGCGCCTTCAGCCATGAGCTGGAGACCTTCCGTCCATCCCTTGATGACCTGATTCAGACCGAAAACGGCCGGTTCGCCCCGCTTGTAGGAGCTGTCGAAAACCTGGCCGTTCGGGAACGTGCCTTCATAGTGGCAGCGGACTTGGTCGGTAGCCTTGGGCTTGCGTCCGGTTCCTTCCCGGAGGACCTTGTACATGAGACCGCTGCCCGTGGCCCGCACTTCGGAATCCCGCGCTGCCTTGGCGAGGAATTTTTCGCCTTCTTCCTTGGCGGCGGCTCCAGCCACGGCAGCCCTTTCGGACGCTTCTTCTTCCATTTCCTTGTAGAACTGTTCGAGGGCCTGTCCCGCCTCATCCATTGAAATGGCGAGTTCCTCACCCTGCAGCATGGCC
>JAGAHD010000055.1 GCA_017627255.1 Bacteroidales bacterium
AGTCCGAGCTCCCTTTGTGGGACCGGTCATTGGTCTCTCCGACCTTCAGGTAAGGATCCTCCCGGTGCAGGACACGGGTCTGCCACCAGCGGTTCAGGTCATGGGACAGCGTCCCTGTCCCGACAACTCCGAGGCGGTACAGCTTCCCGACATGGTCGAAGCGGATGGCGAAATCTTCGTTCATGGCCCTCCCGTCCATCAGGTTCGCCGTAAGCCCCGTCCATTCCCGTGCGGAAAAAGGCAGGGCTTTCCGGCAAAATAATCAAGGTCTCCTACTGCTTTTTCATGTCCACTTCAATAACATAATACTTGTTGTTATTGAAGGTGACATTCTGCTTCTCATAGGTATAGACATCGTTCCCGACGACTGCGGTAAGAAGCAGGTGGGCGTTGTACAGGCCGTACAGGATGCCGCTTCCGGTATAGTTTCCGGTCAGGGCCACAAACAGTTCATTGGTCTTCTTCCTGGGCACGACCTCGACCGGGCCGCATTCCCAAACCCAAGGATTGGCAGAGGGGACGAAGAGCTTGGCGAACTGGGGATAAGTATCAGAGGTTCCGTCATTGACCGTATCGATCGTGAAGCGGTCGGGGCAGATCGGGTTCCCCTCTTCATCCTTCAGCGTGAATTTCACAATGCACTGCTGGCTCTCCATGCGGATCATCCCTACCGGAATCGTTTCACCCACAATCCGGGAGATCGATGCTCCGGTAACTGCATAATCGTAGTTCTTCGCCACATCTTCCAGGTCTCCGGTCTGGCCGGAGTAATCGAAGGTCAGCTCATGAAGGTAGGAGAACAGAAGATTGTCGTTGACGGAGAAAGAACCGCTGACCGAACCGGTCAGGTTGACCGTTCCCGTTCCGGAACCCTGGCATTCCATCATGCCCTTCTTCTGATACTGGCCATTCTTGTATAAATACACATAGACTTTCTCTCCCTTTTCCCAGGGAGCCGTCAGGGTCATCTCATCGCTGCTCAGCTCAAGCGCTTTCGTGAAGGAGAATTTCCCGTCTTTGTCCGCCTCTCCGGAAATGGTATAGGTTTTCTCCTCGGAAGGCATCTCCTGCTTCTCGGAGCAGGCGGGAAGGACAGCGGCAGCACAGGCAAGCAGTGCCGCACAGGGGAAGGAAATAAATGAGTTTTTCATGTTTGTTTTTTTAGGTCCGATTATTTCCAAACGTCGTTTCCCGCAGCGGCACCGTAGCGGTGGGAAGACATCCCGGTAGCAATCATACCCGGATCCGTGGCACCGCCGGCACTGGCGCAGATGACATTTTCAAAGTCGACCTGCAAGGGCAGAACTGCCGGCATGACATAATTCAACTTTTCTTTTTTCATGGTGTTTGAATTTGATTAAAACAGAAAAACAAATATTTGATAAAGAATAACTTATCTCTTGTCAAAAAGAAACCGGAGCCGAAGGAGGAATCGTCTTGCCCAACGGCCCCCAAGGGCACTTTTCACTGTTGCGACAACACGCTGCCAGCATCGGACCAGCGGATGCTGCGTCCACCGCAGGGAGGCTCCGAGACGGGTTTCCGAAAAGCGCTCCCGCGCCGGAGACAAGACCGCCCGGTGGAGAAACAGGTCCGAAAGGCATGCCTCCTCCTCCCGCCGGCCAACGCCCGGGGAGGCCATCCATTCCAGAGGAAAGACCGCCGGCAGCCAGGACGCAAGCAGCCGAGAAACGACGTAAAGCTGGGCCAGCGTCCCCGTTTTCTCCGCATCTTCACGCACCAGCCCCCAGTCGAATCCGGGCTTTTCCCCGGCCAGGAAAGCACTGTCAAAAACGGTGGCAAGCGCACTTTGCCTGGCCTGGTCCTTCGAAATATTTTTGAACAGGTTGACCATCTCCATGAAGACAAGGTCTTCCGGGGATGGCACCAGGACGTCCCGGCCACCTACGCTCCCCCGGCATGCCCTCGCGAACAGCCCGTCATTCCATGCGGCTTCCCGGCCGGTTCCCATTTCCAGATATCGGTGGATGTCCAGGCATCCTCCCTCTTCGCCGGGGACCCCCAGGTCCGTACTGTGGTCACAGGCCATCGGCTGGCCATATCCCAGGTCCATGGCCGTGCGGACCGCCCTTTCATAATCACCGGCCGGAACCAGGATGTCAATATCCGTCATCCACCGGGGAAAAGACGGACGGTATGACAGCATCGCCCCTCCCTTCAGGACGACAAAGGGAACGCCGGCATCGTCCAGCGCCTGTCCGAGTTTCCGCAGGTGGCCCGCCAGTTTCTCGTTATGGAGTCCGGAAAAAACGACGGCACCCCGAAGCCGCGGCTGAAGCGTTTCCGGGACGGAAAAACCGGGACGGGAAAGCAGGACATATTCCAGCAGGAGGACCTCCCTGAGAGGAGCGCGTCCGAGATCCCATCCGGACAGGAAGGCATCCAAGTCCGACTGGGTCTTCTCCGGATCGAAGGCAAGGGACAGAAGCGCCGCCTCCTGCCCGTCCCACACCACCGGCCGCAACCGTTTCTCCATCCTCTCCGGTGAGAGCGGAAGGGCTCCGAGCAGGAGCACCGCCCCCAGAAGAAGGACGGCACTTGACAACAGAAGAATCATCTGTCAGACCGTATCCATGAACGTCCGCTCCACGCGGTTGAACACAACGACCGAAACAGCCAGGACGACCAGCATGAAGACCGTACTGTACAGCAGCCCTCCCCAGGAGAGGGATCCGCAGCCGAGACAGCCGTACTTGAACGCCTCGAAAACCGGCGTCAACGGGTTGAGTTCCAGGATCCAGCGGTATTTTTCCCCGGCTACGCTGAGCGGATAGATAACCGGCGTCGCATACATGAAGAGCTGCATCCCGAAAGACACCAGGAAATGAAGGTCGTGATATTTCGAGGTGAGCGAAGACACCACCAACCCCCACGAAAGGCCGTGGAAGGCCAGCAGGAACACCAGGAAGGGGAACAGGAACGCCGCTGCGTTGAGGGACAACGCCGTCCCCGTCAGCAGAAAGCCTACATAGACACAGACAAAAAGCAGCAGCTGGATCAGCAGCTTGACAAGGTTGGAAGTCAGTGCGGCCAGCGGGACGACCAGGCGCGGGAAATACACTTTCCCGAAGATGCCGGCATTGGCCGTGAACGTGCTCGATGCACCGGAAAAGCAGCTGCTGAAATAGTTCCACATCATGATGCCGGACAGGTAGAACAGCGGCTGGGGCGCTCCGTCAGTGGAGATGCCGGCAAGGCCGCCGAACACGAACATGTACATCACGGTCGTCAGGATGGGCTGGATGAAGAACCACAGGGGCCCGAGGATGGTCTGCTTGTACAGGGTGACGATATCGCGCCTCACATACATGTACCACAGGTCGCGGTAGCGCCACAAGTTCCCCAGGTCCAGGTCGAAAAGGCCTTTCTCCGGACGGATGACCAGCACTTTCTTCTGCCCCGTATCCTTATTCCTTCGTGTCGCCATACCCGTAAGCGGTCCGTCCGTACCCATACGCACCGTAACCGTACCGGTGATACCCATACCGGTGATACCCGCTTCCGCCTTCCGTTCCGTTCAGGATGATGGACAGGTTCGTGTACTTCCTCTCCTCATACCACTTGTCGATTTCCGGCAGGGCGGACCGTTCGAACAGCTTGGCGCGGACCACGAACAGGGTCAGGTCCACATAGCGGCCGATAATGGAGGCGTCTGCTACGATTTCCAACGGCGGGCAGTCGATGAACACATAGTCGTACTCGTTGCGGACCGCCTTCATCAGCGCTTCGAACCGGGGCGTATACAGCAGTTCGCTCGGGTTCGGGGGCAGTTTGCCGCACGGCAGGACATCAATCTTGCCCAGGGCGATGATCTCGTCATGATAGTCCTCCGACTTGCCGCTCAGGTAGCTGGAAATGCCGGTATGCGGCTTGCCGACATATTCGGAAAGGGATCCCTTGCGAAGGTCCAGGTCGATGGCGAGCACCTTATTTCCCTTGATGCCGATGACCGAGGCGAGGTTCGCCGTCGTAAAGGTCTTGCCGCTCCCCGGGTTCAGGGATGTCAGCATGATGATTTTATGCGAGGAGTCGAATCCGAGCATGAATTCGAGATTGGAACGGACCACGCGGAAGGCTTCGTTCATCATGTCCCGGCTCTTCTCCACGACCAGGACCTGGGGCGTTTCCTTCTTTCCTTTCTCCTTGCGGGAGAAGATCTTTTTCTTCTTGCGTGGGGCAAGCGGGATTTCCCCGGCGAAAGGCACCTTCATCTGTTTGAGGTCCTCCCTGCCCTGGACCGTCGTTTTCAGCAGCTCTTTTACCAGAAGGATACCGGCCGGTACGGCCAGTCCCAGCAGGAGGGCGATCATGTAAATCGTCCTTGCCACCGGCTCAATCGGGCTCCAGCCTCCGTGAGGGGGTTCGATCAGCTGGGTGTTGTAAGCGGTAAACGCCTGGGACAGTTCATTTTCCTCCCGTTTCTGGAGCAGGAACAGGTACAACTGCTCCTTCACCTTCTGCTGACGCTCTACGGAAAGCAGGTACTTGGCCTGCTCCGGGTTGGATGCGACGCGGCTGACGGCCTGGCTCCGGGAGGACTGGATCGTGGCCTGCTGGTTCCGGAGGATGGCGAGTTCGCTGTCCAGCATCATCAGGATGGACTCGCGCAGGACGGCCAGCTGCTTGTTCATGTCGCCCACCAGAGGATTCTGCAGCGAAGAGTTGGCCTGGTGGTTGTTCCGCTGGAGGATCAGGTTGTTGTACTCGAAGATCCGCTGTTCGATCACCGGGTTGCCGATCCCGGAGCTGTACGGAATCTGCTGGCTCTCGTTCTGGGAATTCTGGAGGTAGTCCCGCACCGAGCGCACCAGATAGATCCGGGATTCGACGGCGGTGGCCTGCTGTTCCGTCGACTCGGCCTGGGCCACGGCCATGCCGCCCGCCTGGTTCACGTCGACGAACAGGTGCTCGGACTTGTAACTGGAGATATCCTGGTCCACGTCGCCCAGCTCCTGCTCGATGACCCCGAGACGGTCCTTGATGAACTCATTGGTGCTGACGATCCGCTGGTTGCGGTCCTGCATCCAGTTCTCGTTGTACACGGCTACAAGGGTATTCAGCACGTCTTCCGCACGGGAAGGAGAGACATCCCGATAGCGGACGTCGATAATGGTGGAGTTCGGATTGCGGAGACCCGCGGAAATACGCCAGCGGATATTGCCCGCCGCGGCTTCCAGGCTCGAGCGGACAACGTCCAGCTCGACGGCGGTTCCCTCTTTGTAGTAGGGCGACGGCAGGACGGCCAGCCGGCCGATCGGCGTCAGGACAGTGTCGCCCATGTGAAGGGTCGCCTCATCCAGGAAGGTTTCCCCGCCCCGTTGAAGTCCGCTCAGGCGGAGGGTTCCGTCGGCCGAAAGCGAGGCATGAAGCCCCGCCCACTCGCCGTCATTCAAGTCCAGGAAGCGGACGCCCAGGGGAAGGCTCAGTCCGTAAACCGTCTTTTTGTAAAACGTTCCATCCTGGAAATAATCCACGTCCAGGTGAAGCCTCCGGACAATCTCGGTGGCCACCACGCTGGTGTTCATCATCAGGATCTCGTTGACGAGGTTGGACGGAGTCTGGCTCAGCCCCAGTTCCCGGAGGGTTTCGTCTCCGGCCTTGTCCCCGGACTTGATGAGGATGGAGGCGGTCCGCTCATACACCGGCGGGGTCGTTTTCACCCGGAAGAATGCCAGCGTCCCGGCGACCAGAAGAGACAGGAAGAACCAGTACCAGTTCCTGAGGAACAGGTCCAGGATGCCTTTCACATTGAAGGAGGAAGCGCCGCCCTGCCGGGGCGCGCCTGGGGTGTTGGAGGACCTTTCCATGTTCTAGTCTGTTTGATGACGTTGAAGCGCACCAGGAGCAGAGACACGGACGAGATGAAGGAAACCGTTGAGAACCAGAAGCCCGGCGTCCGGATCAGGTTGGCGTTCTGGTCCGACTGGTTGGCTTTCTGGATGTTCGGTTCCACATAGATCATGTCGTCCTGCTGAAGATAGAAGGCCGGCGAGGAATAGACGCTCCGCACATCCGTGAGATCCACTTTGTACGTATTCTGGACGCCCTTTTCCGAGCGCATCACAAGGACATTGTCCCGCCGGCCGGTAATGGTGAGGTCCCCCGCCAGGGAGAGCCCTTCCAGCAGGGTGACTTTGTCTTTCGGAATGGCGATACGGCCCGGGCGGCCGACTTCCCCGAGCACGTAGAACGCCATGTCGGCATACTCGACCAGGACCGTCGGGTCATTCAGCAGCTGGGCGGACAGAAGCTTGTATTTCACCTGGTCCGCCAGCTGGAGCCGGGTCAGTCCCTGTACATGGATACGGCCCAGAATGGGCATCTCGATGTTTCCCTCCTCGTCGATCGTGTAAGGGAGAGAGCCGCCGCTATTTCCTTCCTCGAAAATGTTGAACAGGCTGGCCAGTTCCCGGTCGCGGCTGAACACGTGGATCCGGAGCCGGTCGCCCGGTTTCAGGGTCAGCTGCCGCGCTTCCTGGAGCACAATGGAAGAATTCGGATCGATGTCCCGGAGATAACCCACCTTTTCCGGCGTGCTGCATCCCGTTACGAGCAGGGCGGCGACAACGGGGCCAAGGACAAGCCGGATGCCTTTGAAGCATTTGTCCATACAGAGAATATTTGTCGGAAATAATTAAAAATCAGATACTACTCGGTCGATTCGTCCCCGGAAAGCGAACGCCGGAGGACAAATACACCCTTCCCAACAACTGATGCTCCTTCGCCAGGAAAGCCGCAGAAGTTTTTCATATTAAGGGCAAATATAGGACATTTTTTCTGAATAATCAAGGTTCTGCGCATTTCCAGCGCGATTTTCCGCCCTTGTCGTCCCCCCCGCTGATGGACGTTTCTTCTGCCCGCACAATTCTATCCGGACCGTGCGGGAAGAACGCTTTTTTTTTCATACTTTTGTGGGCACGAAACAAAACGGACACACAGAAAAAACACGACAACCATGAAACTGGCAGAAGGATTGAGTATCCGCAAGGATTTGCAGACCCGGATCGAGCAGCTGAAAAGCCGGCTGCTGAACAATTTGAAAGTCCAGGAAGGCGATCAGCCGGCCGAACGGCCCGAAGACCTGATGAAAGAACTTGACGGCTGCCTCAAACAGCTCGAAGACATTATGTTCCGCATCAATGCCACCAACATGCATACCGTCAAGAACGGCCGGACGCTGACGTCGATGATGGCCCGCCGGGAAGTGCTTGGAAAGCGAGTCCAGGTACTGCGCGAGGCTTTCGAGAGGGCTTCCCAGTCCCAGGACCGGTACGGCCGCAACGAAATCAGGTACGTTACTACTGTCGACATTCCTTCGCTCCGCAAGCAGGTCGATGCTTATTCCCAGGAGCTGAGGATGTTGGACATGGACATCCAGGCGCTCAATTTCGCCACGGAACTGGAGTGACCGGGTGCGGCCGGAGGGCCGGGCGAGCCGGAACCGAACCTTCGGGTTCATTTCTGACAGCCGGCGCAGAACCGCCGGCACCGCCTTTCGGGGCCTCACGGAGCAAGTTCAGCACAAGCTCACGGAACAGGACGCACGAAGCAGGACGCACGACCGCCCGGCTGACGGTCCGATGGCCGCACCCTTTTTATTTCCGCCGCATTGGTTTTGTGCGGAAGAATCCTTATCTTCGTACTTTGGAAACTTACGCGTATGAAGAAGATTATCTTGGCCCTCGCCGCGGCTGTCATCGCATTCAGCGGAGCCGCACAGCCCGCAGGACGGGAGTGTTTCAACCAAGGATGGACCTTTGAGAAGAACGGGGAAAGCCGGGTCGTGGACCTGCCCCATGACTGGGGCGTGGACGGTCCCTTCGACCAGGCCTGGCCGGGCGAGAGCGGAAAACTCGCCTGGTGGGGCAAGGCTTCCTACCGGAAGAACCTGACCGTCAGCGCCAAGGACCTTCTGCAGGACATCACCCTGGAAATCGACGGCGCCATGTCGGACAGCAAGGTCCTGGTCAACGGAGAGGAAGTCGGTGGCTGGCCGTATGGATACGCGTCTTATGCCGTCCGCATCGACCCGGCCCTCCGCGAGGGGGACAACGAGATTGTCATCACCCTGGACAACAAGGAGGAGTCCTCCCGCTGGTATCCCGGAGGCGGGATCTACCGCAACGTATGGCTCACCAAGACTCCCCGGACGGCGGTCGCCCACTGGGGCACCTACGTGACAACCGAAATCCGGAACCGCCGGGAAGTGGGAAAGACCGATTTCTGGTTCCTCGACAACAAGGCCTACAGCCGCTACACCGCAGACGCCACCGTCACCCTCCGGGTAACCCTGCGTCATGAAGGAGAACCTGTCGCCGGAACGGTCTCTACGCGGATCATCCGGCGCGAGAAACAGATCCGGAAAGAAGGATCCTCCGAAAAGGTCCGCTATGTGGACCACGTCCTTGCCGAGACCCGCAGCATCGATGAAATCGAAGAAGGGAAAGTCATCGAACAGACATTCGATGTCAACAATATCCGTCTCTGGGACCCGGATTACCCGACCCTGTACCTGGCCCGGACGGTGGTAACCACCTCCGCCGGCACCGAAGCCTCCTACGAAACGCCGTTCGGTTTCCGCAGCGCGGAATGGCTCCCTGAAGGCTTCTTCCTCAACGGGGACAAACTGTTCCTCAAGGGCGTCTGCCTGCACCACGACGCAGGAGCGCTCGGAGCCGTCTGGAACGAGACCGCCTGGGTCCGCCGCCTGAAAATGCTCAAGGACATGGGGTGCAACGCCATCCGCACCTCCCATAACCCGCCTGCCCCGGAACTCCTGGACCTGTGCGACCGTATGGGATTCCTCGTTCTGGATGAGCTCACGGACACCTGGACAGTCCCCAAAAAAGAAAACGGGTACGCCACCCTCTTCGACCAGTGGGCGGAGAAGGATCTTGTCGCCCTGATCCATCGCGACCGGAACCACCCGAGTGTCATCGCCTGGTCCATCGGCAATGAATGCGGCGAGCAGGGCATCCCCGAAAAATGGAATCTTCCCCAGATGCTCACCGACATCTGCCACCGCGAGGATCCGACCCGGCCCACGACGGCCGGCAATGACAACCCCGGCGCATCCGCCACCGGCTATGCCGCCACCTTGGACGTGTACGGCTTCAACTACAAGCCGCACCTGTATGCCCAGTTCCGGGACACCCACCCCCGCCAGCCGTTCTACGGTTCCGAGACAGCGTCCTGCATCTCCACCCGCGGGTATTATTTCTTCCCTGTCTCTGACGAGAAAGGGGAAGGCTGGCCGGACGGCGCCCCCTTCCAGGTCAGTTCCTATGACCTGTACGCCCCCCTGTGGGCATCCAAACCCGATTATGAATGGTCTTTCGAAGACGACATCCCGGAATGTGCCGGCGAGTTCGTGTGGACCGGCTTCGACTATCTGGGCGAACCGACCCCGTACAACCTGGACCCCTCGATCCTGACGAATTACCATACAGAGGAAGAAAAGGCAGCCGCCAGGGCCATGTTCGCCTCCTGGGGGCAGAAAATCAGCGACGTGCCCCTTCCGTCCCGCAGCAGCTATTTCGGCATCATCGACCTGGCCGGATTCCCCAAGGACCGCTACTGGCTGTATCAAGCCCGTTGGCGTCCGGAACTGCCGATGGCCCACATCCTTTCGCATTGGAACTGGCCCGGCCGTGTCGGGCAGGTCACGCCCGTCCATGTCTATTCCTCCGGTGACGAGGCCGAACTGTTCATCAACGGTGTCTCCCAGGGCCGCAAGGTCCGCGGACCGAAAGAATACCGGTTCCGCTGGGATGACGTAGTCTATCAGCCCGGAACCGTGAAAGTGGTTGTTTACAAAGACGGACAGCCATGGGCCGAAGATGTCGTCGTCACCACCGGCGTACCTAAGCGCATCCTCCTTGAACAGGAAGCATCCACCGGCGAAGACCTCGCCTTCGTGGTAGTCCGGATCGCCGACAAGAACGGCGTCACCGTTCCCGATGCCTGCCCGCACCTTTCCTTCCGCCTCGAGGGGCCCGGTGAAATCCTGGCGGTCGACGCCGGCGACCCGACCTGCCACACGCCCTTCCACAGTACCGAAATCAACGCTTTCAACGGGCTTTGTTCCGTCATCATCCGCCGAAGCGGCCCCGGAGCCATCACCCTGAGCGCCACCTCCCCCGAACTTTCATCGCAAAAAATAACCCTCGAACAATGAAACGGTTCCTTCTCCTTCTTGCCCTGGCGCTCCCCCTCGCCGCCCCGGCACAGCCTTCCGGCAGGCAGGCATCCCGTCCCAAGGCTAATTACAACCTTGCCGAACGCTTCTCCGCCAAGAAAGTCAGCCAGATGGTCCACTCCACACGCATCCGCCCGAACTGGTTTCGGGACAGCGACCGGTTCTGGTACAGTTGGACGACCTCCGACGGAACGAAATACTATATCGTCGACGCGGCCAAAGGGACCAAGACCGAAATCTTCGACCTGGACAAGCTGGCCATGCAGGTGACCGAGATCACCCATGATCCGTATGACGCCCGCCACCTTCCGCTGCAGCTGCAGCTCAAGGACGACAAGTATTTCCAGTTCGACATCCGGTCCAAGACCGAGAAACGGGATTCCACGGGCGCAGGAACCGGGGAATTCGTCCAGTACCGGTTCTACTGGGACATCGCCTCGAAGAAGCTGACCTGGGACACCGACGAGCACAAGCCGGTCTACCCGCGCTGGGCCAACGTGTCGCCGGACGGAACAAAGGGTATCTACCTGAAGAACCACAACCTGTACCTGATGGATTCCACGTCGCTCCGAAAGGCAGCCCGCGACGATAAGGACAGCACCCTGGTGGAGATTGCGCTCACTACCGACGGGACCAAGGAATTCTCCTGGGACGGAGACAACTACAACGGAGACACGGAAACCGATACGACGGCACGCTCTTTCGCCCGCGTCCTGTGGGCGCCGGACGGGAAGCATTTCGCCCTCTTCCGCTGGGACATGTCCCCGATCAAGGAGTTCTGGGTGATCAACTCCCTGTCCAAACCCCGCCCCACCCTGGAGACGTACCGTTACCAGATGCCGGGCGAACCGGGTGCCAAGGGATATCTCTATGTCATGGACACCGAAGGGAATGCCCGCCAGATCAAGTCCCAGGCCTTCAAGGACCAGGACGCCAGCATCAACAGCGCCCCGCGGACTGTGAAAGACAGCTACCGCGACTATGTGAGCATGCAGTGGCTGGGAGATGCGGACACCTTCTACATCACGCGCCTGAGCCGTGACCTCAAACGGGTCGATTTCTGCCGCGTGGACCTGGCTTCGGACAGCACCAGGACCCTGGTTTCCGAACGCCTCAACACCTATGTGGAAGTCCGTGAGCCTACGTTCCTTCCGAGTGGGGATTTCGTCTGGTGGTCCGAGCGCAACGGATGGGCCAACCTTTATCTCTATGGCCCGGACGGCACCCTGAAAAAGAACCTGACCGAAGGAGCCTTCCATGTGGAAGACGTCCTGGCCGCGGGAGACGGCTACCTGCTGGTATCCGCCTGCGGGGTGAATCCGGATGAGAACCCTTACCAGATGCACAACTTCCGCGTCCCGCTCTCCGGCGGGGCCATGCAGCAGCTGGACATGGACGACATGGACGTCCTGGCGACCGCTTCCGACAACGGGCGCTACCTGGTGGCCAACTATTCCCGCGTGGACTGCAAGCCGGCCGTGGCCCTTTTGACCGCCGCCGGACGGCGCACCGACTTGGAAGAAGCCGATTTCAGCCAGCTCCTGGCAGCAGGCTACCGTTTCCCGGAGCGCTTCAAAGTCAAGGCCGCCGACGGAATCACGGACCTGTACGGCGCCATGTACAAGCCTTATGACTTCGATTCCACCCGGGTCTATCCGATAGCCGACTACGTATATCCCGGCCCGCAGGTCGAGGCCAACAACATCTCCTGGTCCAGCGGGCTCACCCGTACCGACCGCCTCGCCCAATTGGGAATGATCGTCATCACCGTGGGTAACCGCGGAGGCCATCCGAACCGGTCCAAATGGTATCACAACTATGGCTACGGAAACCTCCGCGACTACGGACTCGAGGACCAGAAATACGCCATCCAGCAGCTGGCGGCCCGCCACCGTTACATCGATATTGACCGGGTAGGCATCCACGGCCATTCCGGCGGCGGATTCATGTCCACTGCGGCCATCCTCCAGTATCCCGACTTTTTCAAGGCAGCTGTCTCCTGCGCCGGCAACCATGACAACAGCATCTACAACCGCTGGTGGTCAGAGCAGCACCACGGCATCCAGGAGAAGGTTGCGAAGGGCGATACGACCTTCGTCTACAGCATCAAGACCAACCCGGAAATCGCGTCCCGCCTGAAGGGGCACCTCATGCTGGTCCACGGAGATATCGACAACAACGTCCATCCGGCCAATCCCATCCGCGTCATCGACGCCCTTATCAGGGCCAACAAGCGGTTTGAATTCGTCCTCCTGCCGGGTCAGCGCCACGGTTTCGGCGACATGAACGAATATTTCTTCTGGAAGATGGCTGACTGGTATTCCCGCTACCTGATCGAGGATGAGGGCGACCGCCCCATTGACATTGAAGAACTGAACAATGACTGATAATACTATGAAAAAACTGTTTCCTGCCGCCTTGGCCATCCTGATGGCCACCGGATGCACCGGCGGTTTCAAGACCGCCTTGTATACCGACGACCAGGCGATGCCGCTCGTCGAAGGGAGAACCGATTCCCTCCTCTTTTCTATCTCTGTCGAATATCCCGTCTCAGGCGCTCCGCAGGAGGTTCTGGACAACATTACGGCCAACATCCTCTCTGCTTCCTTCGACCTGGAAGAGGATCCGGGCACCGTGGAAGAAACGGCATCCCGTTACGAAGAGAACATCAAGGACGAGTATTTCACGGAAAACGAAGATGTCCTCCTGGCCCTTGGAAAGGGGAACACCCACAGCGGGATCCTGTCCTGGGAAGACCGGGTCAACGGTTATTTCTCCGGCGCCTGGCGGAAATACCGTTCCTACATGATTGAATACTACAATTTCCGTGGGGGAGCGCATGGGTCCGTCACCATGACGCCCATTGTCTTCGACGCCAAAACCGGTGAAGTCGTCCTGGAAGAGAACTTCTTCGCCGACGGTTACCGGGAGCCGGTGGGACAACTTATCCGCGCGCACCTGCCCGAAGCGCTGGACGGGAACCAGGACGACCTGAACGCCTTGTTCGATCCGGACCAGATCGGACCCAACGGCAATTTTGAAGTAACCAAGGACGGGATCACCTGGTACTGGCAGCCTTATGATATCGGGCCGTACTACCTCGGTGTCATCTCCGTCTCCCTCCCCTGGAAAGATGTCAAAAAATATTTGAGGAAATGAGTATTATTGCCTAAATTTGTATCCCGGTTATATTTAATCGGGATTTTTCATGTCCACTTGTCTGCAAGACGCAAGCCTCCATTCCATCGGCTTGCAGGAAGGAACAAGCCTCTACGGACTGCACGCGCCGCAGTTCAAAAACCGTTATTTCATCCTTTCCGGTCCGGGAACGCGCCGCCTGATGGCCTTTCCCGAGGTTGTCGGCTTCGACTCTTACCTGTCCATGCTGCCCGAAACCATCGCCGCCTTGCGCCACCTGTTCCCTTCCGGCCAAGGCGGCGATGTCGATATCCTGACCATCCTCCGCGGCGGCTTGAACTACCCCGTCGAGGAAGCCTGCCACCGCTGCGGGATCCGCGTCCGGGACATCCATTTCGTCTCGTGCGAGCGGATTATCGAGAACCACATCATCACCGGCCTGGACATCAAGTATGAGAAACTCCGGATCACCCGGGACCGTACCCTCGTGATCGGCGACATCATTGCCACGGGCGATACCCTGCGCCTGTGCCTGGACCAGGTCGTCGACCGTTTCCGCCGCCGGGGCGGGAGTCTCCGCAAGATCATTTTCTTCACCATCGGGGGAACCCGCGCCATCGACCTCATGGAACAGATGACCGGGGAAATCCGGGCGGTCTTCCCGGAATTCGAAGGGTTCCTCTGTTTTTTCTATGAAGGCGTTTTCACCGTCTACAAGGACGCCGGTGCTTCCGGCATCAACGTGCCGGACATCGATTTCGGCTGGAAGGACGGAGTCGTCTCTCCGGAATTCCGGCGCTACATCCTCGACCATCCTTATTCCCTGCTGGAAAAATGCATCATCTACGACGGCGGCGCCCGCCGGTATGAAATCCCCGTCCACTTCCATGAGGCCCTGGAATACTGGGAAGGCATCTGGGGCCGGGCCGACCGGATCGACCCCGTCAAACTGGTTGCCGAAAAACTCGGATACGACCACCCGGTGAGTTTCGGTGAGTGGCTGGACATCAACCGGTTCCGGGAACTGCCTGCCGACGGGCTGACCGCGCTTTGGGAGGCGGAACAGCAGCTGCTCTCCCATGCGGACGCCCTTTCCCTGGAGACCATCGCCCTCCAGCGCATCAACGCGATCCAAACAATTTTACAGCAATATGAGTAACAAGCAGATCACCGATGTCGATTACACGACATCGCCGGTAGACCGTGCCGGACGCAAGAGCACCCTGAGCATGTTCATGGTCATGCTCGGATTCACCTTTTTCTCGGCCAGCATGTGGGTGGGACAGCAGCTCGCCGCCGGCCTGGATTTCATGGGGTTCGTCTGGGCCCTCATCCTCGGCGGCCTCATCCTCGCCGCCTATACCGGCGCCCTCGGCTATATCGGCGCGGAGAGCGGCCTGAGCCTGGATATGCTGGCGCGGAGGAGCTTCGGGACCAAGGGGAGCTGGCTTCCCAGCGCCATGATCAGCTTCACCCAGATCGGCTGGTTCGGCGTCGGCCTTGCCATGTTCGCCATTCCGGTCGCCAAGGAACTGATGGGACTTGACGTGACGCCCGACCACATGCCCTGGCAGGGATACCTGCTCGTCGCCATTGCCGGCATCCTGATGACCGCAAGCGCCTATTTCGGCATCAAGAGCCTGACCATCATCAGCTATTTCGCCGTCCCGGCCGTCGCCATCCTCGGCACCGTGGCCATGGTCATGGCCGTCCAGCGCGGGGACACCGGCCTGGTGGAGCAGTTCGCCAAGGGAACCAAGGACCTCGGCATCATCGCGGGGGCGGGACTCGTGGTCGGCAGTTTCGTTTCCGGCGGCACCGCCACCCCGAATTTCACCCGCTTCGCCAAAAGCGGGAAAGTCGGATTCTGGACGACCGTCGTCGCCTTCTTCATCGGCAACAGCCTGATGTTCTGCTTCGGCGCCGTTTCCAGCATCTACGTCGGCGGCAACGACATCTTCGAGGTCATGCTCAACCTCAACCTGTTCTACCTGGCGGTCCTGGTACTGGGCCTGAACATCTGGACCACCAATGACAACGCCCTCTATTCAGCCGGACTCGGCCTGTCCAACATCTTCGGTTTCAGCAAGAAAGCCATGGTCCTTGTCTCCGGCGTCATCGGAACGGTGGCCGCCGTCTGGCTCTACTGGAACTTCTGCGACTGGCTCAATGTCCTGAACTGCACCCTTCCTCCTGTCGGTATCATTCTCATCCTGAGTTACTTCGCTGACAGGAAGAAAAACCCCTCCGAACGCACGGTCGACTGGAGCGCCGTCGCGGGGGTTATCCTCGGCGCCATCGTGGCGAACCTCGTCCACTGGGGATTCCCCGCCCTGAACGGCATGGCCGTTGCCGCCCTCTGCTGGGGGATCGGAAGAGCTATCCAGACACGCAAGTAACTCATCCTGTGTCACTTCCCTATCCCCGCCCTACGATTCCGGAACAGGGCGGGGATACTGCGTATTCCGTTGATTTTTTGTAGGTTATCCGCCAGGGATTTCCTATATTTGCAAAAACGCATTGCCTATGGATACGCAGTGGATTGTCACGGAGATTGACGGCAAGGTTGCTTCCATCTCCGCCGATTACGGCCATTTCGCCCGGATCGCTGCCCGGATCGCCGGCTTGGGGCCCGCCGCCGCAGACCGCATCTCCACCCGGAAAATCACGACGGATGAACTGGTCGAATGGAAAAAAACGGTCCGGTGGGAAGATTTCCGCCTGTTCGGATCCAAGTTCCAGCTGAAAGTATGGCAGCAGCTTTTCGCCCTGGAACCCCGTCTGTACAGCTACTCCGACTTGGCCGCCCTGTGCGACAATCCGCAGGGCGTACGGGCTGTCGCCCACGCCGTCGCGGTCAATCCGGTCGCCTACCTCATTCCCTGTCATCTGATCATACCCAAGGAATCCCTGGACAAGGCCCGGCAAATCCGCGTCACGGCCCAGTCCACGCTGTTCAAGGGCAGCGACCTGTACCTGCTGGACACGATCGACGTCGGTGAATATGCCTATGGCGCCAAACGGAAACGCGAACTCATCAAACGCAACTTGCAATGAAAAAACTTCTGATGGCGGTTCTCCTGCTGGCCGGGAGCCTCACCGCCTCCGCCCAGTATGTCCCTTCGCCCGAAAATCTCCGGGCACGGGAAGAGTTCTCCCGCCACCGCCTCGGCATTTTCCTGCACTGGGGTATCTACAGCACCTATGCGCAGGGAGAATGGTACCTGTCCACCCATCAGCTGGATCCGGACGCCTACATGGATGCCGCCGCCGGATTCTGTCCGTCCCGGTTCGATGCCGCCGCCTGGGCCCGGGCTTTCCGCGAGTCCGGGGCGGGGTATGTCACCCTGACCTCCCGGCACCATGACGGGTTCTCCATGTTCCGTACAGCCCAAACACCGTTCAACATCGTGGATGCCACACCGTACGGACGCGACGTCCTCGGTGAACTGACCGAGGCCGTGAAGGCCGAAGGCCTGCGCATGCAATACTACTATTCCCTGATCGACTGGCTCCGTCCGGACTATCCGAAAGGCCATTCCGGCATCCGCAAAGACGAATCCCAGGCGGATTACGACCATTATTTCGACTTCGAGAAGGCCCAGGTAAAGGAACTGCTGGAACAGTACCATCCCGGTGCGCTCTGGTTCGACGGTTCCTGGGACCATGAAAACGACACGGAGCCTTTCGACTGGCGCCTGGAGGAACTCTACGCTTTCATCCATGCCATCGACCCGGCCTGCCTGGTGGGCAACAACCATCACCAGGCCGCCCTGGAAGGAGAGGATTTCCAGATGTTCGAGCGGGACCTGCCGGGAGAAAACACCGCCGGATTCAGTCCGAATTCGGTCGTGAGCACAACCCTTCCCCTGGAGATGTGCCAGACCATGAACGGAGCCTGGGGATATAGTATCCAAGACCAGAACTACAAGAGCGTCAAGGAGTTGATTCATCTACTAGTACGGGCTGCCGCCAAAGGTTCGAACCTCCTTGTGAACATCGGCCCCCAGGCGGACGGCACCCTTCCCGCTACAGCCCTCGACCGGCTGAAAGGCATCGGGCAGTGGATGAAGACCTACTCCGGGACCGTGGACGGAACGACGGCGACCGGCCTCCCTGAACAGCCCTGGGGCGTTTCCACCCGAAACGCCGGATCCCTGTTCCTGCATATCCTGAACGCCGGCGCCCTGCCCTCCAACGGGAAGCAGGCCCAGCTCGTAATTCCCTTCGACGGAAAAATCGCCGCTGCCCGGGACTATGCTTCCGGGGCATCCTTGCCTTGGAAACTTTCCAAGGACGGATTCCTTTCCGTCACCCTGCCCCGGCCCGATACCGAAGCCATCGATACAGTCATTGAAATCATCCTGAAATGAGCGCCCTGCTGGAAGTTTGCTGCGGCAGTCTCGAGAGCGTCGAGGCCGCTGTACGGGGTGGAGCCCGGCGGATCGAACTGTGTTCCGCCCTGGAAGTGGACGGCCTGACGCCGTCTCCGGAAGACGTACAGACGGTCCGGGAACGGTATCCCGACCTCATCGTCCATGTTCTCATCCGTCTCCGGGAGGGGGATTTCTGCTATACCCCCGAAGAAGTGGACCGCATGGCCGACCAGGTCGAAGCCGCCCTGGAGGCCGGAGCGCACGGGGTGGTCATCGGCTGCCTGACACCGAAAGGAGAGGTGGACATGGAGGCCATGGAAACGCTGGTTTCCCGCGTAGAGGACTTCGACCTGGCCCGGGAACTGGTCGCTTCGGACCGTTGCCATGCCGCGAACGACGGGCATTTTTTCCCCGCAGCGTCCCGTCATACCTCTATCACGTTCCACCGGGCCTTCGACCGGTGCCGCCGCCCGATGGACGCCCTGGAAGACATCATCAGCCTTGGATGCGACCGTCTGCTCACATCCGGCCAGGCTCCCGCCGCCGTCGAGGGGACCGACCTGCTGAGAAAACTGGTGGAGAGCGCCGGTGACGATCTCATCATCATGCCCGGCGGCGGGGTGAGACCGGGAAACGCCCGCCGGATCCTCCTGCAGACCGGAGCCCGGGAAATCCATTCCTCCGCGTCGGAAACGGTAGATGGAGTCAAGGTCACATCAGCCGTAACGGTTGCCGCCATTCTTGAAGAACTGGCTGGCTGACAGACCGCTGGATGGCTCAAGCGTGGAGACCTGTCGTTCAGCGATTTCCACCGGGCACATACTGCCGGAATGGCAGGAGCCGACACAAAAAAGCCGGCCCAGAAGGGTCGGCTTGAAAACGGATCCGGAGACCGGATTACTGGGCCTGCTGTTCAGCAGCCTTGATCATGTTCTCGTTGGCGGAGATGAAGATCTCGACACGGCGGTTCTGGGCACGGCCGGCTTCGGTATCGTTGGAAGCGACAGGCTCATTGTAAGAATGGCCCTCGGCAACGATACGGCTCTTGGCGATACCCTTGGACTGCAGGTAGTTGGAAACGGCGTTGGCACGGTTGTCGGAAACCTTCTGGTTGGCTTCGGCGGAACCGATGTTGTCGGTATGACCGAGGACAGTGATGTCCGTCTCGGGCATGTCGGCCATTTCAGCGGCGAATTTGTCCAGCTGCCTCTTGGCATCGGCCTTGAGGGTAGCCTTGTTGAAGTCGAAGAGGATACCGCTGTCGAAGGTCACCTTGATGGCGGAAAGACCGTTGACATCCTCAACGATTTCGACCTGGGCATTTTCGAGGGCAGCGAGTTCTTCGGCCTTCTTGTCCATCTGCTTGCCGATGACGGCACCGGTGCCGCCACCCACAGCCGTTCCGATAGCAGCGCCGATCGCGGCGCCCTTGCCGTCGTGGCCGATCAGATAGCCGAGTCCAGCACCGAGGGCAGCACCGGCACCGCTACCTATAAGGGAACCCGACGCGGTCTTGGAGAGGCCGCAGCTCTGGAGGAGGACAGCTCCGCAGAGGAGAACGATTGCAAATTTTTTCATAATACGTATTAATTAAAAAAGTGTTCGCATTCCGAATATATTTCCAAAAATATTGTTTTTTTCTCTTTTGTACAAATTTTTTGCCGGAACACCGCCTGGCGTCCGGATGCCTGCCTAACTTTTTTCAAAAAAAACAGTGAAATTTTTGGAGTTCCCGAAAAAAGTCGTAACTTTGCAATCCCGCTTCACCAGAACGGGTCTTTGAAATACTGCGGAAATAGCTCAGTTGGTAGAGCACGACCTTGCCAAGGTCGGGGTCGCGAGTTCGAGTCTCGTTTTCCGCTCAAAATCAAACAGGCAGCCGAAAGGTTGCCTGTTTTGGTTTCATATCGAATCGCCCCGGACGAGCGACCCCGTTTGCTCCCCTGTCATAGGGGAGCTGTCCGACCGAAGGGAGGATTGAGGGATTATGTAAGTCGCGATTTGCCCGAGGCTGCGCCCCGGGCTTTGGGATCCCGTGTATCGTCCTAAAAAGTTTACCAAACGTCGTCGAACAGTTTCATTTTGTGGTTCTGAAAAAAGTCTTTACCTTTGCATCGAGACTGTAAACCGTGATACGGATGGGTAATCGGGTTGTGCAAAAGTCCCCGCCCGCGAGGCCCTCGCTCTTGAAGTAATTCTGCCACGTCGTCTTGGGGCAAGTCTAGCAGGAGGTCATTCGGCCTCCTGCTTTATTTTGCTCGTGTCGATGGCCGTGATGCAATACTGTATTTTCGTCTTATCGCTTCTTCTTACCCCTACGGTCATCTTGATCCGACCGACTCCGGTGCAGATATACTCCATGATCAGCATCCGTTCAAAAGACCGCTGGTTCTTGGTGTTCTGTTTGGAAGGGACGGTCTTTACCAACCAGGCATTGGTCAAGATCGAATCCAGTTGGAGCACCGCCAATGTCGACAAATAGGTCAATGAGGCTTGTGCCGCTGGCTGAGGATGCCGTTGTCTCAAAAATGGACTTTCTGTCACCTTCCGTGACTTTTTGTCCACTTTTCCGGCATTGGTCCCGGGTTTGCAATTCCCTTATGCGGTTCCGACAAGGAACTCCGGGAATAAAGGCCCGCAGGAGGGCTTCCAAACCGGGACGATTAAAGTTTTTGAACTATGTTACCTGCAAGAAAGATGCATGATAGCTGGCTGCCGGACATTTTCAATGACTTTTTCGACAACAGCTGGATGGAACGGACAAACTACACGGCTCCGGCCATCAATGTGATTGAGAATGAGAAAGAGTACGATGTGGAACTCGCTGCACCGGGACTCACCAAGGAAGACTTCAAGGTCCATATCGACCAGGACAACAACCTTCACATCGAGATGGAGAAGAAGTCCGAGAACAAGGAAGGTAAGAAGCACGGCAAATACCTCCGCCGCGAGTTCTCCTACGAGAAATTCCAGCAGACGCTCCTGCTGCCAGACGATGTCGATGCCGATAAAATCGACGCGAAAGTGGAGCACGGTGTGTTGAACATTCATCTCCCGAAGAAGGAGAAGGCCCAACAGCCCGATACGGTCAAGCAGATTGCCGTCCAGTAATGTGCGTGGACGTATCTCCATTTTCCTGACCAGGAAGCATTAGCTGGGTGACAAATGATTCGATCCCGTTTTCAGCTCAAGGAACAGAGGCTGGCCAAAAAGAGATTCTTCGACAGGTAAAACCTGCATCAGAATGGAATCTTTTTCCGGCCAGCTTCTTGGTTTTATATCGAAACGCTCGGTCCGGCCAAGGCGCAGCCAGGGCCGGTGTGGTTACCATTTTGAAGAGAAGACGCTGGGAGAGATCGCCAGGGAGAACCATCCCCAGCGGGCCTGCCGGCTGTCTCCTTCCTTTTTCAGGCGGGCCATCGTATCCGTACCGGACATCTGGGTGTAGCCCGCAGAAAGCGAGATATCCTTGCTGATCGCGTAGCTCAGTTTCAGCTCCACGCTGTGACCGAGTGTACACTCGAGGCCTTCCAGCTGGGTGGCCACGGCCAGGTAATGGTAGGTAGCCCCGCAGGCCAGGGAGGAGAAAGGCTTCACGAAAGCCCCGAAGAAAGCATTCTGGAGGCCGGGCGTGAAACCGTTGGTGTGAGCGCTTGCGTAAAAATAGTCCATGATTCCGTAGAACTTGTTGCGGGAACCGTACATCGGCGAGAATCCTCCTTCCACCTCGTGCCGCGGCAAACCGAACTGGCCGCCGTAGGTCACCGGCACATAGTCATCCCCGCTGAGATAGTCGTAACCCAGCTCGATTCCCCACCGGTCGCCGGGTTTGACAGTCGCCTTCACACCGGCCATCCAGGCCTTGATCGGCATGGCTTCCTTGTTCGTGTTCACCTCCTTGCCGGTCTGCCGGTAATAAGAAGCTTCGAACGTCAGGACCTCCGGGTGGTATTGCAAGTATCCGCCCGTCATCTGCTGGTACTCGGTACGGGCCGGATTGTTCTTGTTGTCCGGCTGTCCGGCCTGCTGGCCGATATTCATCATAAGCAGTGAAACGCCGAGCGGAAACCTGGAAATATCATAGTGATACCACACCGTCTGCATGGACTTGTAATACTGCGCTCCGCCATCATAATACGTACCGGAATACACGTTGTCCGCATTCTGGTTGTAAGCCAGGATGACGTGGAACTTGTGGCCATTCCCTTCATACCCCAGGCGCAGCACGTCGTGGGACAGGGCAGCCATGGCAAATTCGTTGGTGCCGATGATGCGCTCATCGTCATAGGAAAGCGCCACCCGGCCAGCCTGGGCGAAAAGGCCATGACGGGAGCGCAGTTTCACCCAACCTTCATAGAGGTTGACTCCCTGGTTCCCCTCCATGCCCCAGACCGCCGTGTTCTGGAAAACAGTATGGACTTGCAGGCCGGATCGCTCATAACCGACGATCAGGCGGTTTCGCCCGTAAAGGAATCTGGACACCTCCTCCGTGGAAGCGGATGCCCTGGGCAAACCGCCTCCGCAAACCTCCCCATGCGTGACGGCCTGCAGTCGGATGCTCAGCTGATTCGCCAGCGTATCCGTCTGGGCGCAGACGCGGCCGGGCAGCAGAAAGGAGGCGGCAGTAATAAGAATCAATGGGATACGTCGTCTGTTCATGGCATGTTTATCAAAGTCAAGGACGGCGCTGTTTTCCAGCGAGGAGCAAATCCTTGAAGGTGACCACTATAAATTGCTGCGTCGATAAAGATACAAAAAGAAGCAGGATTACGCAACCAGGCGGGCGGGGAGTCCTCCCATGCCGGTATCTACAACGATGCCGACTGCGGAAACGTGTACCGGAACACCCTGAAAGAGCTCCTGCAATAACTCACTCGAAATCGAAGAGGGATACAAATCCGGTCAGGTTCAGCACTTCCCGGATTTCGTCCCGCACATCCTTGAGGACGACGCCGGAGCCGTTGGCCTTGCAGTGCTTGAGGATGCCCAACAGGATCCGAAGACCACTCGAAGAAATATACTCCAGGGAGGCGCAGTCAATGATGACAGGTTTTCCTTCACTGTCGAGAAGCGGCTGGAGAGCCTGTTCGGTTTCACGGGCGGCAGCCGTATCCAATTCTCCGGACAGAGTAACGGCAAATTTTCCGTCCTGTTCCTGAATAGAGGTTTTCATCATAATTCTTTCGTTAAAGATAATACATTCTTCCCATCTCGCCGGGTATAGGAGATGGAGTCCATGAGTTTGCGAGTCAGCAAGATGCCCAGCCCGCCAATCGGCCTGTCCCGGGCATCCAGGGTCGTATCGGCTTCCAGGACAGTCGTAGGATCGAAAGGCTTTCCTGAATCGATCACCGTGAACCGCAGTTGCTTCCGGTCGCAGTCGGCCAGGATCGTGACATCTCCCCGCTCACCGGGAGCATAAGCATAATTAACGACGTTCACCACCGTTTCCTCCAGGGCAAGCCGCAGGCCGGACGCCGTCTTCCCTTCCAGATGCAGTTTCCCAAAGAGTGCCTTGACAAAGGCATTAAGCCGGTCGACCTCCCCAATCTCATTGACAAGAGTAATTCTCTCGCGCAGGACATCCCCCGGGGCAAACTGTACGACAAGCAACGTAAGGTCGTCACTCTGAGGCTCCTGTCCGGCAAATTGATGCGCGGCATGGCTCAAGGCGGACACAAGGGCGGCAGGCGTTGGGTTCTCCGACTTGACAAAAGCATTCAGTACCTCGACCACCCGTTCTCGTCCAAACTGTTTACGCTGGACGTTCTTTGATTCGGTCAGGCCGTCTGTATAGAGGAGGAGCAACATCCCGGGAGAAAGGGTGCAGTGCTGTTCTTCGAACCGGGTATCGGGGAATACGCCGAGCGGGAGATTGGCTTTGGCAGGCATCATGGAGACGTCATCCGCAAGGATGAAAGGTTTGTCGTGACCGGCCGTCGCATAATCCAGTTCTCCGGAATACAGGTCCAGGCAGCCCACAAAGAAAGTCACGAACATATTGCTGTCATTGCCTCGGCAAAGTTCCCCGTTAAGCATCGATAGGATCTTCGAAGGGCTCTCTTCCGTCCTGGACACCATCCGGAACAACGAATGGACAACGGACATCAGCATCGCCGAGGGAACGCCCTTTCCGGCAACGTCGCCGATACAGAAGAACAGTTTGCCGTCGCGGATAAAGAAATCATACAGGTCACCGCCTACTTCCCGCACAGGCTCCAGGGATCCGTACACGAACGGGGGAAAAGCCGTAGGCAGCATTTCCCGCTGAATGCGTTGGGCCACAGCCAGTTCTCCACTTATGCGCGCTTGCTCTTCAGAGGCTTTGCGAAGCTTGGATTCGCTTCGGATGAACCGCTCGATGATGAAGGCCAGGATGGCAAGGCCCAGAAGGACCAGCAGGACCTGCTGCCGTCGCATTTTCCAGATGCGGGCGAATACATCCTGGGTACGGTACACCTGCACGACCCGCCAGTAGGGTTCCCGGACCATTTGGACACTGCGGATGGACATGCCCTTTCCGTCCGCTTCTGCAACCCCCTGACGCATTATTTCCAGGGCGGCTTCGACATCAGCCCCGGAAACCAGGGTTTCCGGCGGTCCTGCGACCAGCCTTCCTTCCTGCGTCAGCAGGAGGCCGAACGAAGAGGGAAACGGCTGTCTGGCATTCAGCGTGTCACCCAGCCACGAAACATCCATATCCAGGCCGCAGATGGCGGCAATCTCCCCTTTCCCGTCCAGGATCGGGGTGGCATAAGTGATCAGGGTCTCCAGCGAATCCGCCGCGTCGATATAGGGCTCTGACCAGAAAGACTGCCGGGTTTCCATCGCACGACGGAAGAATTCATTCTCAGTATAATCATGGTCCGAGCCGGCGAATTGCGAGAGACTGATGGTCCCGTCGGTCTTCTTGGCATACGGTTCGAAAAGACGTCCCTTGGAAGGGAAGTAATCCGGAACAAACGTGAGGAAACCGCCCACCACGTGCGGATTGTCGTCTACCAGATAACGCAGGGCTATGAAGGAAGAGTCGGGATGGTCGAGATCCTGTCTGAGTTTCCACAGGTTCTCTTTCATGGTCGCTTCCGTAAGCTCCATCATGTGCCCGACATCAGCTTCCATCGCCCCCAGCACCACCCGGGCACGGACGCCCATCTCTTCCTCCATGGCCTCCTTGACACGCTCATACTGCACGATGGAGATCACTTCCACCATCAAGGCGGCAAGCACTACGATTCCCAAGCGGATGATCCTTCTCTTTTTGGCAGAATCCATAATGACGAAACGGAGCTATTCAAAGAAGCCGAAGGCTGCAATCTGGCGGATCATCTGGGAAATGTAATCGCTGGACGTGTCGCTCCAGCGGAACCCCAGCCGATGCAGTACACTGCAGGTATACCGGTTGTCCCGTTCAATCACCAGGGCGCGCTGTCCATGCGTCACGTCCTGATAGGCCAGCATGGCGGCAAGCAGTTTCGCCTTCTCCGGATCCTGCCCGGCCTGGTCGACCGCCTGCCGGAACTCATTCACTTCCACAAAGCGCATGGTCCCTCCTTCTTTTTCCATGACTGTCAGCACATCGCCCAGCAGCTCCGTGTGGTTGTTGAAGGGCTGGAACACCGTGCAATCCTTCGGCGTGGAAGCCAGGAGCACCACGGCTTTTGCCGTTTCGTCGATCGGAGACATTTCCGTAGACTCGTCATAGCTGTCGACAGGACAGCAACCCAGGATATGGAAGACTTTGAGGCGGCCCATGTAGCTGTTGGAGTTGAAGTTGGCCTGAAACTCGCCGTCAGAGCTGCGCGGGGCCAGATTTCCCACACGCATCACCTTGGCGTTCAGCCCGTGGTGGGCAACCGCTTCCAGGATCAGCCGCTCGGCCAGGAACTTCGAGTGGATGTACCGGTTGTCCAGGAACTGGCCGAACCAGAGTTTCCGCTCATCCAGCTGGGGAACCTGGCGCCCGTCTCCGCGGTCGATCCAGATTTCACCCACGGACGTGGTGGAGATATGCACCAGCCGGGCTCCCGTGCGCAGGCAGAATTCGACGCAACGACGCGCGCCGCCGATATTCACGTCTTCGATGTCGGTCCCTTTCGAGAAATGCTTGACGTTGGCCGCAGAGTTGAACACCGTATCGACGGCCGGATATCCTTCGGGAATGGCCTTCGCGAAATCGGCCGTGACATCGCCGCAAACCACGAACAACCGTTCCCCGAAGAGGGGTGCGAACGATGTTTCGAAATAATAGAAGAGCAGGTTCTTGAGCCGGTGCTCGGCCGCTTCCTGGTTCTTGGCGCGCACCAGGCAGGTGATGGTAGTGGCGTCGGAATCAATGAGTTCGCGCAGCAGATGGATGCCGAGATAACCCGTAGCCCCAGTCAGAAGGACGTTGCCAAGGGACTGCCGCTCCCCCTCCAGGAAAGTCTTCACGTTGTTCCGCTGCAGCATGGCGTCGATGCCGCTGTAGTCGAAACTCTCTTCGACAGTATCCTTTTCCTCCGCAGGGGCGGCACCGCTCACGAACTGCGCCAGCAGGCGCGGTGTGGGATGGTCGAAAACCTCGCCGTAGGCCACGTGTTTGCCGGCTTTGTCGGCCTCGATGATCACCTTGGTCACCATGAGGGAAGTACCGCCCAATTCGAAGAAATTGTCGGTGGCACCTACCTTGTCCAGGGAGAGGATGCCGGCGAAGATGTCGCAGAAGAGCTTCTCCACCTCGCCCACCGGAGCGACATAGTCCCGTTCCTCGACCTGAATCTGCGGGGCGGGAAGGGCACGTCGGTTTACTTTCTGATTCTGGTTCAGCGGAATGGCTTCGATCTGCATCGTGGCGGCAGGCACCATATACGGCGGCTTGCGCTCCTTGATGAATGCATTCAGTTGCTGGACATCCACCTTTTCGTCGCTGACGATGTAGGCGGCAATGAATTTTCCGCCGTTCGGATAATCGAAGGCCTGGACGGTAGCGTCTTTGATGCCCTTGAATTCCCGGATCACCGCTTCAACTTCCTTCAGCTCGATGCGGAAGCCGCGGATCTTCACCTGGCCGTCGCTGCGGCCTACGAACTGGATATTGCCGTCGGGGAGGCAGCGGACCACGTCACCCGTCCGGTAACAGCGCAACCCGCTCCACTGGATGAAGGTCTCAGCCGTCTTCTGAGGAAGATTCAGGTAGCCGCGGCTCACCTGGGGGCCGGCCACCAGCAATTCGCCGACGGCCCCGAGAGGCAGACGGTTCATGTCCTTGTCCACGATGAACAGGCGCAGGTTGTCCAGCGGTTTGCCGATGGGGGCGTTCTGCTCAAATTCCTTCATCGGGTAGGTGGTCGTGAAGATGGTGCACTCGGTAGGGCCGTAGCCGTTGTGGAACTGATAGTTCGCAGGAGGCGTAAGCGGCAACACTTTCTCTCCGCCCACGGAAAGGTGGCGGAGGGAGTGGTTTTCACAGTTCATGGCAAACTGGCAGCCCACTTGTGTCGTCATGAAAGAGTGTGTAACGCCTTCTTTATCAAAGTATTTGTTCAGATCCGGAAGGTTCAGGCGGATGTCGTCGCCGACGATGACGACTGCTGCACCCGTGGTGAGCGCCGGATACAGGTCCATCATGCAGGCGTCAAAGCCGAAAGAAGCATAGGCCGCCACCTTGTCGCCGGGCTTGAGGTCGTAATAACGCCGGTACCAATGGCAGAAAGCCGTGAGGTTCCGGTGCTCCAGCTGGCAGCCCTTGGGCTGGCCGGTGGATCCGGACGTGTACAGCAGGATGAAGAGGTCCTCCGGTTTGGGCTCCCGTCCTGTTGCCCCTGGTTCCGGCCGGACATCGGCCAACTCCTTGGTAAGCAGCACCGGCCCTTGGTAATCGACCTTTTCCAACAGTTCTTCCTCGGCGATGAGAAGCCGGGCGTCGGCGTCCTGCATCATGAAATTCAGGCGCTCGGCAGGATAACTGGGATCCAGCGGCTGATAGGCGCAGCCGGATTTCAGCACGCCCAGTGCGGCAAGCACCATCCACTCGCTGCGGCCGATCAGGATGGAAACCACGGTTTCGGGGCCCTCTCCGGTGATCTTCCTGACCTGTGCCGCAATGGCATCGGTCTTTTCGTCCACCTCTTTATACGTAAGCCGCACGTCATGATACACGACGGCGAGGCCTTCCGGCGTTTCGGCGGCCTGGGCACGGAACAGGGAGACGATGGTCCGGGTGACATCATAGTCGACGTCCGTGGCGTTGAAACTGTCCAGCAGGGCTTCCTGTTGCTTGTCCACAAGGGACACTTTGCGGAGCGGCACATCGGCACCGGCGGCAAAGACACTGACAGCCTTCACCACGCTCCGGGCAAGGCTTTGCATCATCGCCTCGCTGTACCGGCCGTTGTCATATTCGATGGCCACGGAGGGTTTTCCCTCCACCTCAGTGATGTAGAAGGCGATCTTGAACTTGGGAACGTTGAGTTCCATGGTCTCGTCGACCTGAACCGGCTTTCCGCCCACGCGGTATTCACTGAGAACGCCGATCTGGTAGGCGAACATGATGTCGGCCTTGAGTCCGTAGTCAGCGGCGAC
>JAGAHD010000056.1 GCA_017627255.1 Bacteroidales bacterium
GTACCACGGATCTGGATGGACGGAAGGCCGCCCAGTTCGCCGCTGGTACGAACAGTAACACCGGCAGCCGCACCCTGGAGGGCGTCACCGATGGAGGTCAGCGCACGGCTCTTGAATTCCTCAGGCTCGACGACGGAAACGGCACCGGTCAAGTCTTTCTTCTTGATGGTACCATAACCGATGACGACCAGTTCGTCCAGCATTTCGTCCTCTTCTTCAAGGACAACATCGATGACGGCACGGCCGTTGGCGACGATGTCAACGGTCTTGTAACCGATGCAGGAATACTGAAGGGTAGCCGTTGCAGGCACTCTCTGGAGCGAGTAGCGACCGGCCTCGTTGGTAACGGTACCGTTCTGGGTTCCCGTCACGAAAACAGATGCGCCGATGACAGGCTGTCCGGCCGGGTCGGTGACGGTACCGCTGACCGTCTGGGCCCGGAGTCCGAATGCCGCAAGCAGGAGGCATGCCGCTACGGCTGCCATTTTCCTGCACAGATTCGTTGCAAATAAAGTTGGTTTCATTGGTTAAATAAAATTGGTGGTTTCTATTAGTTCCTATCGGGTTGTCAAGTTCGTCAGTCGAAAATCTCGCAGTTTTCTTTCAGGATATCCACCAGGTGCCAGGCAAACTGGCGGATAGCTTTGGTGTCGCGTTCCTTGGGATCCTGCTTGCGCCAAGCCTCGATCCGGGCCGACATCAAGTCGTGCATCGGAACCATCTGGGCGGCTTCCAGGATGTTGACGGCCCATTCGCAGGCCTCCAGGATATCGTCCGTGCTGGCGGAAGTGGTCTTGAATACTTCCTTCTCCTCATGGAACGCCGCCTTGATCCGCCGGATGGCCTCGTCCGCATAGCCTTCGCGGTTGGGGTTCTCCCGGACCATCGTCGAGGCATCCCGGTTCCGGAAAATGCCCAGGCAGGCCGCCGCGATCGAAGGATCCCGCACGGTCCCGTCCGGATAGAAGATTCCATGGATCTCTCCCCAGCCGGGATAGTTGATCATCAACTCGAATAAATACCAGCCTGCGCCGTACGCATTGGCTTCCTGGATGGCGAGGTCGTAGGGGTTGGAGCGCCCAATGCAGCCCATCTCACTGTTGATCATCTGCTTTCCCCACTTTTCGGCCTGCGCCTTGGCGATCTCATAGTTTTCCCGGATGATGGCGCGGGTTTCGCGGTAATCATGGAAGGAAATGACATCCTGGAGGTCCGGGGAGGCTTTCTCGATGAATTTCGGATAGGTCACTCCGACGGTGATGTCGTTGTCCGGCGCCACTTCCTTGACCAACTGACAGACCCGGCGGACAAAACGGAAGATCTCCTCAGCGCGAGGCTCCTGCAGCTGCTCGGGAGCATGTTTATAATAGTCGTTGCAGGTGGGCTCGTTCATGATGTCCCAGCACAGCAGCCCTTCCTTCCCCTTGAGGGCGCCGACGACTGCGCGGACATATTTCTCGTTGTCCGCCCAGTTTTCGTCCTTGAGGATTTCCGGATTGAAGCCGTTGCCGTTGAAAAGGATCGGCATCACGCTGTAGCCCATGTCATGGGCCGTGTCGATGTATTTCCCGAGAGAGGAAATGAACGCCTGGGGGTCCCGGTCATACAGACCTTTCCACAGCCAGATGCGGGTGCTGTTGAGCCCGATCTTGCGGCCATAGCCAAGGTCCCTGCGGACGGTCGCCTCATCAGAGCGCCAGCCGTTGTAGCAGACACCATGGATGGCACTGTAGTCCGTCTTCACCTTCGCCTTCCGCGCCGGACTGACAGCCGATGCGGTGAAAGCAATAAAGACGGTCATGACCGCCAGGACAAATCTTTTCGCGTTCATACAATGAATTTGTCGCAAAGTTATCCCA
>JAGAHD010000009.1 GCA_017627255.1 Bacteroidales bacterium
AGCTCACCCGCGCCGATGGTACTGACCCACCAGTTGGGAGAGTAGGTCGCCGCCGTTTTTCGGGAGCCCGATCGTCAGATGACGGTCGGGCTCTTTTGTTTTGTCGGATGGGAGAACGGAGGAGATGGGACCAAGGAGGGAATCCTTCCGGACCCTCCGCATCAGAAGCGCTCTTTTACGTTGTAGTCGTTACGGGAAGAGGAATTGCGGGAGATCATTTCACCGATGAAACCAGCCAGGAAGAGCATGACACCGAGCACGACGACCAGCAGGGCGAGATAGAACAGCGGCTGGTCGGTGACTGCGCGGAAATGCAGTCCACGGGCTTGGTGGACCAGTTTGGCGGCGATGATCCAGACGGTCATCACAAAACCGACGAGGAACATCAGGATTCCGCTGGTCCCGAAGAAATGCATGGGTTTTTTGCCGAAACGGGACAGGAACCAGAGGGACATCAGGTCAAGGAAACCGTTGATAAACCGCTCCAGACCGAATTTCGAAACGCCGTACTTGCGCTTCTGGTGATGGACCGGTTTCTCCCCGATCTTGCCGAACCCGGCGTTTTTTGCCAGGTACGGGATGTAGCGGTGCATTTCGCCGTATACTTCGATATTCTTGACAACCTCCTTCCGGTAGGCTTTCAAGCCGCAGTTCATGTCATGCAGATGGATGCCTGTGACCTTGCGTGCGGTCCAGTTGTAGAGCTTGGACGGCAGGTTTTTGGTCAGTTTGTTGTCCTGCCGGTGCTGTTTCCAGCCCGAAACGACATCGAACCCGTCTTGCATAATCATGCGGAACAGTTTCGGAATTTCGTCCGGGGAATCCTGCAGGTCCGCATCCATGGTGATGATGACGTCACCTTCCGCGGCGGCGAATCCCTCGAACAGGGCGGCGGATTTCCCGTAGTTTCTCCGGAAGGAAATGCCATGGATGGCCGGATTTCCGGCCGAAAGAGAATGGACCGTGTCCCAGGATCCGTCGGTGGAACCGTCATCCACCATGATCACTTCATAAGAAAAATGGTTTTCCTTCATGACCCGGTCGATCCAGGCGGCGAGTTCCGGGAGGGACTCGTTTTCATTGTACAGGGGAACGATGACTGAAATGTCCATATCAAGTTATTGGTTGTCGACGATATCGTTGCTGTCTCCGTTGCCGCCTCCATCCTGGAACTCATCCTGCATGAAGATATAACGGGACATGATGGCGGAGAGAAGGCTTCCGTACAGGAAACAGTAAAGCCATTGGAATACGAACGTGTAGACCGGCAGCCGGTCCACAACCCGGTTGACCTCCGCCTCGTAGCTGCTGCCGAGCTGCTGCGTGACCGTGGCGGAAAGCTCGTTGACGACATCCGCAACAGTATCTTGCGGCAGGGCCATGAGCAGGGCGGCATCGGCGGAAGCGAGGATCAGTCCGGACAGGAGGCCTACCCGGCGTCCGAATCGGTACGTATCCTCCATCGTCACGTTGTCAAATTTCTTGCGGAAATCCAGCATGTATTTCTTCATCAGGAGGATGCATCCGAAAAATTCCACAGCCCACAGGATGATGGCGGCCGCCTGGACGAGGAAGGTGGAGTTCGTGAGTCCGGCTCCTTCCTTCAGGAGCAGGCATACCGATGAAAACGCGCCGAAGACGATACCGGTGCGCGCCGCTTCATTCCAGATGGTATGGTTGTCCACGTTCATTGATTGTTCAAAGATAGTGAAAAACACCGCATTTGACAAAAAAACGTTGCCAATGCGAAAAAAATAGTATCTTTGTAGGATTTCAAGTATTAACTAACATGGTTAAAGACTTGGTATGTAATACACCATCAGTTAATTTTAAAAACTAGAATTATGATCAACATCAAGTTTCCCGACGGAAGTGTCCGCACCTACGAGGCAGGTGTGACCGGCTATGACGTAGCCATGTCCATCAGCCCCCGGCTCGCAGCCGACGTACTGGCCGTATCAGTGAAGAAGCCCGGCGAACCCGAGACCTCCAAGGGAACCACCATCGACCTGATGCGTCCCATCAATGAAGACGTGGAGATCCGCCTGCTCAAATGGGAGGACGACGAAGCCAAGAAAGTCTTCTGGCATTCTTCTTCCCACCTGATGGCCGAAGCCCTTGAAGCCCTCTTCCCGGGTGTCAAGTTCGGTATCGGACCTGCGATCGAAAACGGCTTCTATTATGACGTGGACATGAATGGCCGCACCCTGACCGACGCGGATTTCAAGGCCATCGAGGCCAAAATGCTGGAATTCGCCCGCGAGAAGCAGGATTTCCGCCGCATCGAGGTGTCCAAGGCGGACGCCATGGCTTATTTTACCGAAAAGGGCGACCAGTACAAGCAGGAACTGATTTCCGAGCTGGAGGACGGAACCATTACATATTACACCAACGGTCATTTTACCGACCTGTGCCGCGGACCGCACCTGCGGAATACCGATGTGATCAAGGCCGTCAAGGTCCTGTCCCTGGCCGGTGCCTACTGGCGCGGCGACGAAAAACGCCAGCAGCTCACCCGTATCTACGGCATCACGTTCCCCAAGAAGTCGATGCTTGATGAATATCTTGTGGTCCTGGAGGAAGCCAAGAAGCGCGACCACCGCAAGATCGGCAAGGAGATGGAACTCTTCACCTTCTCCCAGCGGGTCGGTCCGGGCCTTCCCCTGTGGCTTCCGAAGGGTGCGACGCTCCGCAACACCCTGGAGAATTTCCTCCGGAAGAAGCAAGCCGAATATGGTTATCTTCAGGTTGTTACCCCGCATATCGGCGGCAAGGAACTCTATGTGACTTCCGGCCATTACGCCAAGTACGGGAAGGATTCCTTCCAGCCGATCCATACTCCGCAGGAGGGCGAGGAATTCATGCTCAAGCCCATGAACTGCCCGCATCACTGCGAGATTTACCGCAGCGCCCCGCACTCCTACAAGGACCTTCCGCTGCGTTATGCCGAGTTCGGCACCGTGTACCGCTACGAGCAGTCCGGTGAACTGCACGGCCTGACCCGCGTGCGCGGCTTTACCCAGGACGACGCCCACCTTTTCTGCCGCCAGGACCAGATCCAGGAGGAATTCGAGAAGGTCATCGACCTGATCCTCTATGTCTTCAAGACCCTCCATTTCGACAAGTTCACGGCCCAGGTCTCCCTGCGTGACCCCAAGAACCCGTCCAAGTATATCGGCTCCGACGAGAACTGGAACAAGGCCGAGGCTGGCATTATCGAGGCTGCCAAGAAAAAGGGCCTGCCTTTTGTCGTGGAGACCGGTGAGGCCGCATTCTACGGTCCGAAACTGGATTTCATGGTGAAGGATGCCATCGGCCGCAGCTGGCAGCTGGGCACCATCCAGGTGGATTACAACCTCCCGGAGCGGTTTGAACTGGAGTATGTCGATTCCGACGGCAGCAAGAAGCGTCCCGTGATGATCCACCGCGCCCCGTTCGGTTCCCTTGAGCGTTTTGTGGCCGTGCTCCTCGAGCATACGGCCGGACACCTGCCGCTCTGGGTCCATCCCGAACCTGTCAAAGTGCTGCCAGTCAGCGAAAAATATGCAGATTATGCGAAAAAAGTTGTAAATCTGCTGAATAATTCCGAAATTCGCGCTTCCATAGACGACAGAAACGAAACACTCGGAAAGAGGATCCGTGAGACCTCCCTGAAGAGAGTTCCGGTTCTGGTGATTGTCGGCGAAAAAGAAGCAGCCGATGGCACCGTTTCTGTCAGAAGGGGAGCTGTTGATGTGGGTTCCATGTCCACCGAGGGCCTCGTGAAGTACATTCAGGATGCCGTCCGGGAGGAACTGGCCCAATAGCAGTGTGTTTTAACGTTTAATTTAAGGAGGAACGCTTTATCGCAACGCCTTACAGACCGAGGCCTACGGGACCTCGACCCAAGAACAACCGCGTCCAGGGCGGTCAGAAAAAAGAGGAGAATGAGCTCCGGATCAACCGGGAGATCACGGCTCGGGAAGTCCGTCTCGTAGGAGATAACGTGCCCGAACAGGGAATCTGGCCGTTCTCCAAGGCCCTTGCCCTGGCAGAGGAACTGGAACTGGACCTTGTCGAGATCAGTGCCAAGGCTGAACCGCCCGTGTGCAAGATCCTGGACTACCAGAAATACCAGTACCAGCAGAAGAAGAAGGCCAAGGAAATGAAGGCCAATGCGGCAAAGATCGTGATCAAGGAGATCCGTTTCGGGCCCAACACCGACGAACATGATTTCCAGTTCAAGCTCAAGCATGCCCAGGAATTCCTGCAGGAAGGTTCCAAGGTGAAGGCTTCGATCTTCTTCCGCGGACGCTCCATCCAGTTCGCCGAGCAGGGCGAGAAGCAGCTTCTGCGTTTTGCCGTGGAACTGGAGGAATTCGGCCGGGCGGAGAACATGCCGGTCCTTGAAGGCAAGCGCATGACGATGATGCTGGCTCCTTTGAAAAAGAAATAACCCGCGCGGTGCGCGGAATGTATAATTCAAAAATTGTGTAACAATGGCAAAGCTTAAGACCAACTCCGGTGCCAAAAAGCGCTTTACGCTTACCGGATCGGGAAAGATCAAGAGGAAGCATGCTTACCACAGCCACATCCTCACCAAGAAGACCAAGAAGCAGAAGAGGAATCTCGACCACTTCGCGATCATCGAAAAGGTGGATGTCGCCCGTGTCAAGGAAATGCTTGTGCTCTAGTCTAAAGAATCAATGTTTAACTGGAATGCAGTAGAAAAGTGCTTCGAAAGGAAGCCACTGCCTCCAAAAATGTAAAAAATCATGCCAAGATCAGTTAATTCAGTTGCCTCCAGGGCACGCCGCAAGAAGATTCTTTCCAGAACCCGCGGTAATTTCCTTTCCAGGAAGAACGTCTGGACGGTTGCAAAGAACACCTATGAGAAGGGTCTCACTTATGCATACCGTGACAGAAAAGCAAAGAAGCGTGAGTTCCGCTCCCTGTGGATCCAGCGTATCAACGCCGCCTCCCGCCAGTACGGTCTCACTTACTCCCAGTTCATGGGTCGTCTCGCTAAGCAGAACATCGGTCTCAACCGCAAGGTTCTGGCAGACCTGGCAATGAATAATCCTCAGGCTTTCGAGGCTATCATCAACTCCGTCAAGTAGCCTGTAGCCGTGAAATTGAAGGATCTCATCCACAACCGTTGGTGCAAGCTGGGCTTCTGGGCCCTGCTGTACATCGCGTGGGTGATCTGGCTCGGAAACTATTGGTGGCTGTTCGGCCTTGTCATCATCTTCGACCTCCTCATCACCAAGAAAGTGAAGTGGCTCTTCTGGAAAAAAGAGTACAAGGAGGGAGAGAAGCACAATGTGTGGCTTGACTGGCTGGATGCAATCATCTTCGCGGTGGTTGTCGTCACGTTTATCAATATTTTCTTCTTCCAGGCCTTCAAGATTCCCTCTTCCTCCATGGAGAGCACGCTGTACACCGGAGACCATCTGTTTGTCAGCAAGCTCACCTATGGACCGAAGCTCCCCCAGACCCCGCTCACGATTCCGTTCACGCACAATGTGGCGTTCGGCAAGGAGTCCTATTCGACCCTGATCCAGAACGATTACCGCCGCCTGAAAGGATTCCGCAACGTTCAAAGGGGAGATATCGTAGTGTTCGGGTTCCCGAATGGCGACACTGTCCTGGCCAAGCGTCCCGCCGAGGATTATTATTCCTGGGTCCGGACATCCGGCAGGGATTACGCCATCAAGCATTTCGGTCCGGTCATCGTCCGTCCTACGGACAAAAAGGACCATTATGTGAAGCGGTGTGTGGCCGTGGCCGGCGACACCCTTTCCGTCCGGGATGGCCTCGTATGGGTCAACGGTATCCGGGAAGCGGTCCGTCCGGGCGTCCAGCTCACCTACCGGGTGACCACTGACGGGGAAAAGTTCAGCCAGCGGGTGCTGGATGAACTGGGCCTCAATCTCCGCGAGCTCTATTACGATGCGCGGATTCCGGGATACCCGTGGATGCCGCTCACCGAGGAGATGCTGGAGAAAGTCCGGAACATGTCCCATGTCGTGTCCGTGACGCCGAATACCGACGCCGCCTCGACGGGGGAACCGGATACGGAGATTTTCCCGTTCACCGGAACAACGGGGTGGACCCGCGACCAGTTCGGCCCGCTCTGGATTCCGCAGAAGGGCGTCGAGGTTCCGCTGGATATGGAAAACCTGCCGCTGTATGAACGCATTATCCGTGACTACGAACACAACGACCTGAAGGTCTCTGACGGAAAGATCTTCATCAACGGGGAAGAGAAAAACAGCTATACGTTCCGCCAGGATTATTATTTCATGATGGGGGACAACCGGCATAATTCCCTGGATTCCCGGTATTGGGGATTCGTTCCGGAAGACCATATCGTCGGCACTCCGTCCATCATCTGGCTTTCAACGGACGGGAACAGGAGTTTCCCGCAGAGTATCAGGTGGCGCAGGTTCTTCAAGATTGTGAAGAATGGCTGAGCTCCTGGAAAACAGAAAAGAAAACAATTAAAAAGTATACATTATGTCAAAGGTTTGTCAGATAACCGGCCGTAAGAGAATGATCGGCAACAATGTCGCCCATTCCAAGCTGCGCACCAAGCGCGATTTCGCGCTCAATCTCAAGACCAAGAAGTTCTGGTCTGAGGCCGAGCAGCGTTTCATCACTCTCAAAGTGACCACCAAGGGTATGCGTATCATCGAGAAGAACGGTCTCGACGCTACGCTCAAGGATGCCCAGGAGAAAGGATACGTCAACCTTGTTTAATTCGAAAAGCTATGGCAAAGAAGACCAAAGGAAACAGGGTGCAGGTCATCCTGGAGTGCACTGAGCAGAAAGCGAGCGGTGTACCTGGTATGTCTCGTTACATTACCACCAAGAACAAGAAGAACACCCCGGAGCGTCTCGAACGCATGAAGTACAACCCGTACCTCAAGAAAGTGACCCTCCATCGTGAGATCAAGTAAGTAAAGGAGATTAGATTATGGCAAAGAAAGCAGTCGCAACGTTCGATGCAAAGGCCGGTGCCAAGCACATGGTCAAAGTCATCCGCATGGAAAAGTCTTCCAAGACCGGTGCCTACGTTTTCGTGGAGCAGCTTGTCGAGGAAGGCAAGGAAAAAGAGTTCTTCAATCAGAAGTAATCTTCCCTCCCTTCGAATAAGTGGTTCGCCCATTGCGGCGGACCACTTTTTTTGTAGCCGTAAAATGATTATATTTGCAGATTAAAGAAAAGGACTGAAATGGGTATTTTCGACAAGGGGGTCAAGAAGACCAACATGAACTTCTTCCAGAAACTGGGACGGGCCATCGTGGGTAAATCCAAGGTGGACGATGACGTGCTGGATGCGCTGGAAGAGGCCCTTTTATCTACGGATATGGGTGTAGACACGACCCTGAAGGTCATCGAGAACCTGGAGGACCGAGTAGAAAGGGACAAGTATGTGTCCATGGATGAGCTTGTTGACCTGATCCGTGACGAGATTGGAAAGCTGGTGGGGGATGACGCCCCCGTGGAGCCTTTTGATTTCTCGAAGAAACCCTATGTGATGCTGGTGGTGGGAGTGAACGGAGTAGGGAAGACGACGACCATCGGCAAACTCGCCTCCATGCTGGCCGCCCGGGGGAAGAAAGTCGTCATCGGCGCTGCGGATACTTTCCGTGCCGCAGCCGTGGAGCAGCTCACCGTCTGGGCAGGACGGGCAGGGGTGGACATCGTCAAGCAGTCGATGGGGTCCGATCCCGCTTCCGTGGCTTTCGATACTGTCAAGTCCGCTGTCGCCAAGGGAGCCGACGTCGTCCTTATCGATACGGCGGGACGTCTCCATAACCGCGTTGACCTGATGAATGAGCTGACCAAGATCCGTAATGTCATCCGCCGCGTGGTTCCGGACGGACCGCATGAGGTCCTGCTGGTGCTGGACGGATCTACCGGACAGAACGCCTTCGTCCAGGCCAGGGAGTTTTCCAAGGCGACGGATGTTACAGCCCTTGCGGTGACGAAACTGGATGGCAGCGCCAAGGGTGGTGTCGTCGTGGGGATTGTGGACCAGTTCAAGTTCCCGATCAAGTTCCTCGGAATCGGGGAGGGGATCGATGACCTGAAAGTGTTTGACAAACAGGAATACGTAGCATCGTTATTTAAGAAAGAAGATATTGAGAATTAATATATTATGAAACTTTCGTACAATTGGCTCAAAGAGTACCTTGAGTGTGACCTGACGGCTGAGCAGGTGGCAGAGGCGATGACTTCGATCGGTATCGAGGTGGACAGCCTGGAATTCCAGGAGGAGATTCCGGGTGGCCTTGCCGGAGTGGTAGTGGCTGAAGTGCTGACTTGCATCCCGCATCCGGATTCCGACCATCTGCATATCACGACCGTCAATGATGGCACCGGGGAACCCGTGACCGTGGTCTGCGGCGCCCCCAACGTGGCGGCCGGCCAGAAGGTCCTGTTCGCCCGTATCGGGACGGTGCTTCCGGGTGATTTCAAAATCAAGAAATCGAAAATCCGCGGCGTGGAATCCTTCGGTATGATCTGCGCCGAGGACGAACTGGGTATCGGAGCCTCCCATGACGGAATCATGGTCCTTCCTGCGGAAGCTATCGTCGGTACGCCTGCCAAGGAATACCTCCATCTCAAGGAGGAATCCGTCATTGAGTACGAGATAACCGCGAACCGCATCGATGCGGCCTCCCATATCGGTGTCGCCCGTGACCTGTATGCCTATCTTTCCTCCCGCGACCTGCCGTGCGCCCTCCATATCCCTTCCGTAGATGCCTTTGCGGAAGGCGAGGGGACCTCCGTCCCGGTGGAAGTGCTGGACAGCACTGGTGCGCCCCGTTATGCCGGTATTACCGTGAAGGGTGTCCATGTGGCCCCTTCGCCGGAATGGCTCCAGCGGAAGCTTCTCTCCATCGGACTCCGTCCGATCAACAATGTCGTGGATATTTCCAATTTCATCCTTTTCGAGACCGGACAGCCGCTTCATACTTTCGATGCGGACAAGATCCGCGGCGGTAAGGTCATTGTCCGCCGGGCGGCCCAGGACGAGGTGATCGTCACCTTGGACGGGCAGTCCCGCAAGCTGGATGCGACCGACATGGTGATTGCAGACGCCGAAGGACCGATGTGTATCGCCGGTGTGTTCGGCGGTGAGGATTCCGGCGTGACGCTCGATACGGTGAATGTGTTTGTCGAGGGCGCCTATTTCGATCCGGCGTCCATCCGAAAGACGGCCAAGCGCCATCAGCTTTCCACCGACGCCTCCTTCCGCTTCGAACGCGGGGCCGATCCGGAGGCTGCCCTGTATGCCGCCAAACGGGCTGCGCTCCTGATTCTCGAGCTGGCCGGCGGAAGCATCGCCGGTTCGGTCCGGGAAGTCTGCCCTGAACCCATCCTCCGCAAGCGGATCGATCTGGATTATGACCGGATCGAACATTTTATCGGCAAGAAGATCGGGCATGACACCATCGAAAAGATCCTTACCGCGCTGAACTATGAGTTCGTAGAGCGCCATGAAGGGGGCGCCCTTGTAGCGGCTCCTACCTACATGGTGGACGTGTATCGCGAGTGCGACGTCGTCGAGGAAATCCTCAGGATTTACGGATATAACAACATCGAACTGCCCCGGAACCTCCGCATGAGCGTGAATGCCACGCCTTCCCCGGAGCCGGAAGCCATCCGGAACAATATCTCGAACCTGCTCGCATCCAACGGTTTCGTTGAGACCATGAACAATTCCCTTACCAAGGAAGAGTACTACCGGACACTGACGACATTCCCGGTGGAGCATTGCGTCCGTATCGTGAATCCGCTCAGCCAGGATTTGAACGTGATGCGCCAGACGCTTATCCTGAACGGACTGGAGGTCATCGCATACAATATCAACCGTCAGGTCACCTCCCTGAAGACTTTTGAATACGGTTCTGTGTATCAGCGTCTTCCGGAAAAGGACGGGCAGAAACTGGAAGGATACGAAGAGCACCAGAATTTCGCGCTCTTCCTGACTGGCGCTTCCGCCAAGGTCTGGCGCACCCCGGTCCAGAAGAGTGATTTCTTCCAGCTGAAGGGATATGTGGAACTGATCCTGAAACGTTACCGGGTGGATCCCTCGACGCTTCAGACCTCCGCCGCTCCTTCCGACATTTTCTCTGAAGGGCTTGTGTACACCCTGCCCGGAAAGGAACCGCAGGTGCTGTGCACCCTCGGTACCGTGAATCCGGTGCTGGCGAAGCGGTTCGGCATCAAGCAGCCGGTCTTTGCGGCGGAAATCAATTGGCAGGTGCTGTTCGCCCTGATCAAGCGTGACAAGTTCTCCTTCAAGGAGTTGCCGAAGTTCCCGGAAGTGCGGCGCGACCTGGCCCTGTTGCTGGACGAGTCGGTCCAGTACGCGGATCTTCGCAAGAGTGCTTTCCGTACAGCCAAGAAACTGCTGCGCAACGTGACGCTCTTCGACGTGTACCGGGGAGAGAACATCCTTCTGGGCAAGAAGCAGTATGCCCTGAATTTCGTGCTCCAGGATCCGGAACGCACGCTGACGGATGCGGAGGTGGAAAAGACCATGGACAAGATCCTGTCCGTCTACCAGAGTGAATTCGGGGCTGTTCTCAGATAGTGATGAAACGCCTGGTCTCCTTAGCCGCTGCCGCCGTCGTGCTGCTTGCCGCCTTGTCCTGTGAGGGCCCCAAACGGATTCCCCGGGATAAGATGGAGGAGATTTATGTCGATATGTTTCTGGCGGACCAGCGTACACGCAGTGACCTGGACCTCAGGAACCGGGCGGATACAATGCTGGTATACGAGGCCGTCTTCGAGAAATACGGCTATGATACAGACGACTTCCTGTACAGTGTAGACTATTATCTCCGGGATCCGGAGCGGTTCGCCAAAATGGCTCAGGATGTCGTGGACCGACTGACCGAGGGTGCGCAGCAGGCCGGGGCCGAGGCCATCCGGGAAGAATGGGAGAACAAGTTGCTGAAAATGGAACATGTACCGGTGGATTCCCTGCTGCTGTATCTCCAGGACTCGCTCTATGGAATGCCCGGCCGGCTGGATACGATGATTTTCCGGACAGATACGCTTCTGACAGAATCGGATACGCTTCGCCATGAATAGGATTGCAGCCAAATATGTCTATCCCCTCACCGGCACGGAGCCGCTTGTGAACGGCTTTGTCGAACGGGATGATGAAGGAACGGTCATCCGGACCGGAGTGTGTACGGATCCTTCCGCCGAACCTTTCTTCCTGGACGGCGCCCTTGCCCCTGGATTCGTCAACGCCCATTGCCACCTGGAACTGTCTTACATGAAAGGCCTTTTCCGGAAAGGAACGGGGATGGCCGGATTCATCGACCAGATCAATGCTTTGCGGGATACGCAGACGATGGAACAGAAGACCCGGGCGCTGGAGGAGGCCATGGATATCCTCTGGAACCGGGGCGTTGTGGCGACAGCCGATATTTCCAACGGATCCGATTCCTTTGCCCTCAAAAAGGGCCATCCGATGTATACCCGTACGTTCCTGGAGGTATTCGGCACTGAACCGGAGGACTGCGAGGGTGTCATGGAAGGGGTCCGTCGCCTGAAAGAGGAAGCGGACCGCTTCGGCATCGACGCCGCTCCGACGCCGCATGCCTGCTATACCATGAGTCCCCAGCTCCTGACGGCGGCAAGCCGGGAAGGACTGGCCTGCGGGTTCCTTTCCTACCATAGCGAGGAATCTGAGGAAGAAGAGGAGATGCTCCGGCATGGCTCGGGGCGGATGTGGGAAAACCGGAAGGCGGCGGGAATGAGCGTCCCGCCTGTGACGGGTACATCGTCCCTGCTGTATTTCCTGGACCGGCTGCGTGAGGGGGTTCCCTTCCCTGTGGAGGGACATGTCCTTCTCGTACACGAATGCTGTATGGACCAAGAGGGAATCGATGCGGTCAAAGCGGCACTCCTCCATCCGTTTGTCGCCCTCTGTCCGCTTTCGAACCTTTTTATTCACAATACCTTGCCCCCTGTTCCGCTCATGCGCCGCAACGGGCTCAAAATCTGTGTGGGAACGGATTCGCTGTCGTCGAATGACGACCTGGACATCGTGGCTGAGCTGTACTGCCTCCAGCGGAATTTCCCGGAAGTCCCGCTCGGCGAACTTCTGGTATGGGCAAGCCGCAACGGGGCGGAATTCCTCTCTTGTACGGAACTGGGCACTTTGGAAGAAGGAAAGCGCCCGGGGCTGGTCTTTATTGACAACCTGGATGCGGCAGGCCGACTGACCGCTTCCAGCCAATCCCGTCGCCTATGATGAGGGAAACTACCGTTTTCGGCCCGATCTTTTCAAGAAGACTCGGCTCCTCCCTGGGCATCAACCTGCTGCCCGAAAAAGGGAAACTGTGTAATTTCGACTGCATTTACTGTGAATGCGGATGGAATGCAGACGGTCGCGGCGACCGGAAGTTACCCTGCGCTGAAGATGTTCGGAAGGCATTGGAAGCCAAGCTCTCAGCTTGCAGGGAGGCCGGTACGCCGATTGATTCCATCACCTTCAGCGGAGATGGGGAACCGACCTTGAATCCGGATTTTCCCGCCATTATCGACTTGACGCTGGCCTTGCGGGACCGCTACTATCCTTCGGCCAAGGTCTCTGTCCTTTCGAATGCGACGAAGGTCTGGCGGGAAGAAGTGTTCCAAGCCCTTCGGAAGGTGGACAATCCGATTCTCAAGCTGGACGGCCCGTCCGATGCCGCAGTGGCGCAGGTCAACCGGCCGGTCGGAGCTTATCATGTGGCGGACATTGTCCGTGACCTTTCCCGTTTCGAGGGAGATTTCGTCCTGCAGACCATGTTCCTGCGCGGAAACGGCTTTGAGACGGCGGACTGGGTGGAAGACTGGATGGCGATCGTCAGGACCCTCCGCCCGCGGGAAGTGATGGTGTATACCATCGACCGGGAGACCCCGATGAAAGGACTCCGGAAATACACGCCCGACGAGATGCGCGCCCTGGTGCAGCCGCTGCTCGACGAAGGGTTCCAGATTCAGATCAAAGGATAATAATACATACAGATATGGCAGATTTATTCACAAAGTATGGGTATACGCCCGACAAGGAGGCCATCAGTCACCATCTTGAGCTGATTGCTTCCAATCTTGAAAAGGTCGTTTCCGCCGACGTGCTCAAGGAGTGCTTCTCGGTCATGGACCTCACGACCCTCAGCACGAAGGACACGCCCTCGTCCGTCGCCAAACTTGTCGGCAAGGTCAATTCTTTCCAGGCGGATTATCCCGGTTATCCGGCTCCGGCTTCCATCTGTGTCTATCCCAATTTCGCTTCCGTGGTGCGGGAGAACCTGAAGAATCCGGACGTCCATGTGACGACGGTGGCCGGTTGTTTCCCGACATCACAGAGTTTCCTGCCGGTGAAGCTGCAGGAAATCGAAATGGCGGTGCGGGCCGGTGCCGACGAGATTGACATCGTTCTCGCTCTCAATTCTTTCCTGACCGGCGATTATGAAACGGCCGGAAAGGAAATCCGGGAGAGCCGGGAGTGCATCGACCGTGTCGCCGCTGAATTGGGCCGTCCAGTCGTGTTGAAGGTAATCTTGGAAACCGGTCTGCTGGTAACGCACGAGAAGATTGCCGATGCCTCTTTCCTGGCCATGGAAAACGGTGCGGATTTCATCAAGACATCCACGGGCAAGGTTGAGGTGAATGCGACGCCGGTCGCCGCCTATGTGATGTGTGAATGCATCCGCAAGTACTATGAGCAAACGGGCCGGAAAGTGGGCTTCAAGGCCGCCGGTGGCATTTCTTCCGCCATGGATGCCGTGTGCTACTATTCCATTGTATCCACGCTGCTCGGCAAGGAATGGCTGAACAAGAACCTGTTCCGCTTCGGCGTGAGCCGCCTGGCCAACCAGCTCCTGTCCGCGGTCGAGCAGAAGACTGTCGCTTATTTCTGAAACTCCTTGTTTTCGGAAATCGAGACGAGATAGGCCCTCAGGTCCTGCCATTTGTAGTAAGGGCCTTCGAATGCGGGGACTGCCGGAATGGCAGTCTCCTTTTCGTTGTAGAGAATCTTGACGAGGATATCGTCCTTGCGGTTCCGGTAGAAAACCATCTGAAGGTTGGATCCCATGGGGATGTTCTGCCATACGGGGTAATGCAGATGGGCCTGACCGATGCTCCAACGGTCTCCGATGCCCTCCAGTCCCAGCAGGCCGGCCAGCGGAAGGATGCCGCTGTCATGGCCGAACCGGAGGTCGGCCACGGTGTCGCTGCCCTTTTCCAGGGCTTTGTCGGCCCGCTCGATAAAGTCTTCCACCAGCCATTTGGCTGCCCATGTGATATGGTCTCCGAACTCCAGTGAATTGCCGAAAGAGCTGTATGTCCGGTCGTTGGAGTAGATTCCCATTTCCAGGATTTCCTGCGGGGTGAGCCAGTGGAACATGTCCAGGCCGTCCAGTTCCTCCCGGAGATCCTGGCAGATAGATACATATAGGAACGTATACCAGAGCAGTTTGTGCGGATTCGGAAGCACTTCGCCGCGGGACGGGTCTTTCTTGAAATACGTATCGATGAAATGATCGGGGTGGACCGTAGCCAGGAGGATGGAGTCCCGGATGGCCGACTGGCGCTCCCGGTAGGACTCCGTGTCATAATAGTCCCTGGCCAGGAGGTCGAGGTATTTCTGTCCGGTGATGAAATCGAACTGCAGGCGGGGAGAAGCGTCCTTCAGGCTGGTGGTGAAATAGGCCATGGAAACCAGGCAGCGGGGGATGATGCTGGCCTGGCAGTGGACGGAGGTGCGCCTCCTGTCCTTGAAGGCTTGCGGAAACCGGTTGAACATGCGGCTGGCAATCTGCTGGTGTTCCAGACCGCCCCGGCGGGTCAGTTCCCCGTCCATTCCGACATGCTCCTCGTAGACCCGGCGGATATCCTTCATCATCCGCTCGCCGGCTTCGGTCAGGAGACCGGCCTTTTCGGCGGCTGCCCAGGCTTCATAGGCCAGAGTGCCGCTGGAACCGATTTGATGCCTGGAGCCGTGTCGGCCGTAATGGCTGACATAGAAGGGTTTGAATCCTTTCGGAGCGGGTGTGTCGGCGATAGGGATGAATTCATAAGAATGATAGACACCGGCGGCACGTTCGGGATTGATGCGGAAATCCGTGTCCAGGCTCTGGGCTGAAACAGCCCCGGCAAGCACGCAGGAGGCTGATATGCAGGCAATGATTCTTGAAAAACGCATGAAATGGTCGGTTGGGTTTCCTTACAAAGATAAAAAAACCGCCTTTGAAATGCAAGAAACGGCATTTTTGAAATTAAACGTTTAAATTTTTTTTCAAACGGCTCTTTTCCCCAGCTTTGCGGCAGACAAATAACCTGCGCTATGAGGACAAGCTGGATACCCATGATTCTTCCGCTGACCATGCTGGCGGCATGCGGACGCGAAGAGGTCCCCGAAACCCTCCGGAGACCTGACGAGAGCGGGCTCACCCACGAGATGATCGAGCTCGGAGAGAAACTGGAAGACCCTTATACGGTCGAAAACGTGAAGAAAGCCGTCGCCCGGGTGTATCCGACCAAGGCGGGGCGCGTGGACATTACCCCTACCGACCTCTATGTCCGTTTTCTGCCCCGGTCAGAGGATGATTTCGAGCGTCTGCAGGCTTTGGGACTCAATCTGGTGGACCATCCGATGGACTATCGCATCGTACGGGAGGGGGATTATTACCATGACCCTTCCATCAACGAGGAGGAAATCACCTGGCAGTATGCCGTTGTTCCTCACGATTTCGTGTTTCCGGAAGATATCTTCCATGAACTTCTGGACGAGTGCTATATTTCTGAGAATGACCCGGTTACACGTTCTTCCGGGGAGATTGACTGGGAGGCTGTCGAACGGGAGGCATACCTGCTTACGGGAAACGGGGACCTGTATGCCGGATTCTCCGGAACACGGGCGGATGAGGATGTGTTCCCTTCCGGCCGGATAACGGTCGAGGATCCCGAGGCGAACGGCGGCAAGCCGTTCGGACTTGCCGGAGTAATGGTCAGCTGCAACAGTTTCGTGAAATTTGCCACGGCTTATACGGACCGGGACGGGTATTACCGGATGGACAAGAGGTTCGTATCGAAGCCCCGATACCGGCTGGTATTCAAGAATGAAGCCGGGTTTTCCATCGGCATGAACCTGGTCCTGGTCCCTGCATCGGTTTCCACCCTGGGCACCGGATCCCCTGAAGGGATTGACTATCATGTAGACAGCCAGTCAGAAGCAAAGCTTTACCGTCGCAGTGTCGTCAATAATGCGGCTTACGACTACCTTGCCCGCTGCGCCTCGTCCGACCTGGACTTGACGGCTCCTCCGAAAGACCTCCGCCTGTGGATCTTCAAAGGGATGGGCAGTTCCAGTACGGTCATGTTCCACCATGGCGCTTTCCTGCAGGACAACTCGCTGGTACAGAAATATCTGGGCAATTATTTTTCCTTGCTTAAAATGTTCCTTCCCGATATTACGGTTGGAACGTCGGACCGGGAAACCTATGCGGACATCTATTGCGCGGTCGTTCATGAAATGTCGCATGCCTCCCATTATGCCAAGGTCGGGAACAGGTATTGGAGCCATTTCATAGACTATGTGATCCGCTCCTTTGTCACGGAAGGCCGTGAGGCCTACGGTACGGGGACGGGAGCCGGTGCCGGGTACTGTGAAATCGGGGAAATGTGGGCGTATTTCATGGAAAGTACCCTGTACCAGGACCGGTATGGCGGCGGGATGCCGACATTCGGTACGTCGTTCTGGTTCTTCCCGCAAGTGTTCCGCTACCTGTACGAAAGGGGATTGTCCCGGTCCGACATCCTCCGGTCTCTCAAGGAGGATGTGACTTCCCGGGACGATCTGAAGGACGAACTTATCCGCCTGTATCCGGAGTGGGAAGCAACCATCGACCAGGTGTTCAACCGGTATTGCCGATGAGAAGGCCGTTTGCTTTCCTGTTGTTCCTGCTGACTGGATGCGCCCTTGTCCTCGAAGACCGGAGCGGCTGCCCCTGCCAGCTGTCGCTGGATTTGAAGAACCTTCCGGCCGCGCCGGTCCAGGTCGAAGTGACGGGAACGGATTTCCTGTTCCGGGGAGCGGCGGATCGGGATACGGTACTGGTCGTTCCGGTTCCCCGGACTGGTGTTTCTGTCACGGCTGTGTTCGGGGGAACGCGGGAAGGGGATGGTACGATCCGGATTCCGTACGGGGATGAGGCACCTCCGTTGTATCTGTTTGCCGGACAGGCGGATACTTCCGGTGATGAGGCTTGGATGCCTGTGTGCCCGCATAAGGAATACTGTCGGCTGGACATGCAGTTTACGGGCCCGCCGGGGGTCGGTCCGCCTTTCGAAGTGGAGATCCTGGGATCGGTGGATGGATGGGAAAAGGACGGCACCCCCTCCGAGGGCCCTTTTTCCTGCCGGTTCCATCCGGAAGGGGATGGGAGTGCTGCCGTCCTGCTGCCCCGGCAGCGGGATGAATCCCTGCGGATGCAGATCGTTTTCGAGGGCAGGCCGGTATGCACGATGGCCCTTGGAACCTATATCGCCCGTTCTGGATATGACTGGACGGAGGAAGACCTTGAGGATGTATCCCTGGAGATTGACATTTCTGTGACAGCGATTACATTCCGGTTGGGTTCCTGGCAGGATACTGAAAGGAGGGATTTTCTGATCTAGCAAAAAAATTTGCAGAATCAAAAAAACTTCGTAACTTTGCATTCCCACAAGCGCGGATGGCGGAATTGGTAGACGCGCTACTCTCAGGAGGTAGTGTCCGAAAGGACGTGTCAGTTCGACTCTGATTTCGCGCACAGGACCCGGAAATGCGAATTTCCGGGTTTTTTGTTCCCTGGAGCGTCCTCCGACGTCTATTATTGATAAAAAATACGTATTTTTACAAGATTTATCAGAAGAAGGTTTAAGTATATGCAGGACATCAGAAATATCGCCATCATTGCCCACGTCGACCATGGAAAAACGACGCTTGTGGACCGGATGATTTACCAGGCCAACCTCGTCCGCCGTCCGGAGGACCTCGGGAATCTCATCCTGGACAACAACGACCTGGAGCGGGAACGCGGGATCACCATCCTTGCCAAGAATGTTTCCGTTACTTACAAGGGAGTGAAAATCAATATTATCGATACTCCCGGCCATAGCGATTTCGGCGGCGAGGTCGAACGGGTGCTGAACATGGCGGACGGTGTGCTGCTCCTGGTGGACGCCTTCGAAGGATGCATGCCGCAGACCCGGTTCGTGCTGAACAAGGCCATCGATATGGGCAAGAAGCCGATTGTCGTGATCAACAAGGTGGACAAGCCCAACTGCCGTCCCGACGAAGTGCAGGAAGAGGTTTTTGAACTGATGTTCAACCTGGGCGCCAATGAAGACCAGCTGGATTTCAAGACCGTGTACGGATCCGCCAAGCAAGGGTGGATGTCCTCCGACTGGAGGAAGCCGACAGGTGACATTACGGCCCTGCTGGACACCATCCTTGAGGAGATTCCTGCACCTGCCCAGCTGGAAGGAACGCCCCAGATGCTGGTTTCATCCCTGGAATATTCGCCGTATGTGGGCCGGATTGCTGTCGGGCGTATCACCCGCGGCTCCCTGAGAGCGGGCATGCCGGTGTCGCTGTGCAAGCGGTACGACATCGTCGAGAAGTCAAAGATCAAGCAGCTGATGATTTTCGAGGGGCTGGGTAAAGCCAATGTGGACGAAGTCCAGTGCGGCGACATCTGTGCCGTGGTGGGGATCGACGGGTTCGAAATCGGCGATACCATTGCGGATTTCGAGAATCCCGAGGCCCTTCCGCCGATCGCCGTCGATGAGCCGACGATGTCCATGCTGTTCATGATCAACAATTCTCCGTTCTTCGGCAAGGACGGCAAGTTCGTGACATCCCGCCATATCAAGGAACGTCTGGACAAGGAACTGGAGAAGAACCTGGCCCTTCGCGTGAAGCCCGGTGTGAACGCGGATTCGTTCGTCGTATACGGACGCGGCGTGCTGCACCTGTCCGTGCTGATCGAAACCATGCGCCGTGAGGGATTCGAACTGCAGGTCGGACAGCCGAAAGTGCTGGACAAGACGATCAACGGGCAGCGCTGCGAGCCGATCGAGGAACTCTCCATCGAGGTTCCTGAACAGTTCGTGGGGGCGGCAATCGAGCTTTCTACGCGCCGCAAAGGCGCCCTGATCCGCATGGAACCGCGTGGAGACCGGACGCTTCTCGAATTTGAGATTCCGACCCGCGGCCTGATGGGACTCCGTTCGAACTTGCTGACCGCTACCCAGGGCGAAGCGGTGGTGGCTCACCGTTTCAAGGATTACCAGCCCTACAAGGGAGATATCGAGATGCGTACCCAGGGCTCCCTCGTTTCCCTCGAGACCGGCGAGGCGATCGCTTACTCGATGAACAAGTTGCTGGACCGCGGCCGGTTCTTCGTGGAGCCGGGCGAGGAGATTTACGGAGGACAGGTGGTCGGTGAACATACCCGCGACCGGGACCTGAACATCAATATCTGCAAGACGAAGAAGCTGACGAACGTGCGTGCATCCGGTTCCGACGAGAAGGTCGTCCTGCCGCCGGCCGTGAAATTCTCGCTTGAAGAGGCGTTGGAATATATCCAGGAGGATGAGCTGGTGGAGATCACCCCGAACCACATGCGGATGCGCAAGATCATGCTGGATCCTCTCGACCGGAAGAGAAATTCGGGCGGAGAAGACTGATATCGAAAAAAATCGATTGGTTTTCGGAAAATTATTTGTACCTTTGCATCCCTTAATCTGTTTCAGGTGATGGACTATATCATACCTCTGAATGGATGGGCCGCAGGCGAGCGGGAGTTCCGCTGGCATGCAGGTACTGAGTTCTTTCAAATGTTTGACAATGCAGAAATCCTTGACGCTGACGTGGATGTGGAGGCAAAGGTCGTCAAATCAGGGCATTATATCGGCGTGGACCTCGACGTGGAAGGTTCCGTCACGGTCCCTTGCGACCGGTGCCTGGAGGACCTTACGCTTCCGGTAGACGCCCATCCCTCCTTCAGCGTGAAGTTCGGCGAGGAAGTTTCACCCGGTGGGGAATCGGGTGAGGGTGAGAGGGAAATCCTCTGCCTGAGTGACTCCGATGCCGATCTGGACCTTCGCCAGGTGATATATGACTTTGTGTGTCTATCATTGCCCATGCAGAAGGTTCATGACGAGGGACAATGCAATCCCGACACCGTCAGGTTTCTGAGTCATGAGCAGGGGAACGAGGAGGCTGCCGCAATGAACAGCCCGTTTGCCGCTCTGAAAGGACTTTTGTAAGAGAATAACAATTAAAAAAATATAAACAATGGCACATCCGAAACACAAGATCTCCAAGCAGAGACGCGACAAGAGAAGAACGCATGATCATGCGGCTGTCCCTACCCTCAGTGTATGCCCGAACTGCGGTGCTACCGTCATGTATCACAGGGTTTGCCCTGAGTGCGGTTACTACAGAGGCCGTCAGATCGTTGTCAAGAGCGCTGAGTAATCATTCTCTTATCCGTAGCCGGAACGCTGTCCGGCCGATGGCCCGATAGTTCAACGGATAGAACGGAAGTTTCCTAAACTTTAAATAGAGGTTCGATTCCCCTTCGGGCTACTAGATGATTCCCGCAAGCAGTTTTCCAGGAAAACGCTTGCGGATTTTTTTTTGGGGGGAAAATGGCTATATTTGCCGTATAGAATAACCGAAATAACTATGACACAGGGAAAGATATCCGTACCGCTCGTCGCCTGGCTGATGGCCGTCTTGGCAGGGGCGTTCTTCTTCCTTTCTTGCGGAAAAGAGAAAGTGGATCCTGAATACGACCAGAAATACGATCTGAAAGATGTCTCCTGGGAGGAATGGCCTGCGACCGACTGTTCGACAAGCACCCGTCCTGCACGGGATATCATCGCATACAATCTGTTGGGGATTCCCCATTATTGGGATGTTGACTGGATGGGGATGCAGACGTATATCATCTACCCCGGTTTCAACTATACGGAAACCTCTTTTTCATACAAGGACTATGTGACAAAGAACCCGTGCAGCGGTACCCATGGCGCCTACATGAATCTCATGGACGGCAAAGTTGATGTCATTATCGCGAGCCGTGACATTTCCCGGAATGAAAAGGCGTATGCCGAATCCGTGGGTGTCGAATTGGAAACCGCGCCGCTGGCCATCGATGCACTGGTGTTCATCGTCAACCCCGAGAATCCGGTCAGGAACCTGACATCGGATCAGGTTCGGAAAATCTATACCGGCGAGATTACCAACTGGAAAGAGGTCGGCGGCCCCGACCATGTGATTACTCCGTATATTCGGGATGCCGATTCCGGGAGCCAGGAGAAGATGGAGACGCTGGTCATGGATGGATTGACCATGATCGACGGGAGCTGGATGCCGGAAATCATCGGCTCCCAGATGGCTTCTCCTTACTTGCAGCTTGAAAACGATGACTATGGGATCGGCTACACGCCTTACTTCTACTGCACCGCGATGGTCCGCGACCTGATGAAGGTGAACGTGCTGTCCATTGATGGCATCGCGCCCGGCAAGGAATCGATCGGCTCGGGAAAATATCCTTTCACGTCAAGCATTTATGCCGCTGTCCGGAAGACCGAGGATCACGAGAGCATGGCATATAAGCTCTACAAGTTCCTCTTTACCCGGAGGGGTGCGGAAATGATTGACGAGAGCGGATATATCCCATTCAAGTAAGGCGCTTACCGGATGCGGTGCGGGATGTCTTCCGGGACGACCATGGACAGTTCCATGAAACCGGCATACTCGTCCCCTTCGTACCAGGGGCACTGGAAGATAAGTTTCCGGAGCCCTTCCTTTTCAATCGTATAAACGTTGGTGCGGGGATTCTCCAGCATGTCCGAAAGCAGGCTCCGGGCCGGCTCCGGATGGCAGTCCAGCACATTTTTCCCGATCAGCTGTTCGCGGCCGGGTTTCAGGAACGTCTTGCGGGATTTCTCATTCATGTCGAGGATGGTGCCGTCCTTGGCACAGACCGTGACGGCTACATCCGCCTTTTCGAAGTAATCTTTTTTCATGGTTTTGCGTATTGGCTGTACGAAGATACGGCTTTTCCGCCCATTTTCGAAAGAATGACCGGGAAAACTAGGCGTGCCTTCCGAGCAGCTCCTCCTGAAGGTCTGTCAACGTGATGTCCATCAAGTTGTTGAGGACGAGCAGGTGGTACAGGAGGTCTGCCGCTTCGTAGCGGTAGCGCTCCCGGTTGCCTGCGACGGCCTCGATTACGGTCTCGACGGCCTCTTCGCCGACCTTCTGGGCGGCCTTGGCAGGTCCTTTCCGGAAAAGGGAGACCGTATAGCTGCCTTCCGGCATCTCCTCCCGCCGCCGGCGCACAAGGTCTTCCAGTGCATGCAGAAAGCCTTCCGAAGCGGGCGTGTCGAAGCAGGAGGTCGTGCCCCGGTGGCAGGCGGGTCCGTCCGCCCGGGCCAGGATGAGCAGGGTGTCCGCATCGCAGTCTGCCCACATGTTTTCCACATGCAGGTAGTTCCCGCTGGTTTCCCCTTTGGTCCAGAGGGCGTTCCGGCTCCGGCTCCAGAAGGTGACGAGCCCGGTGTCCAGAGTTTTCTCAAAGGCTTCACGGTTCATGTATCCGAGCATGAGGACTTTCCGCGTAACGGCGTCCTGAATGATGGCGGGAAGCAGCCCGTCGCTGTTTTTCTCAAGGTTGAATTCGCTGAATTTCATATTGTTCTGATGGCTATGCCCCTTTCGGAAAGGGCTTGTTTCAAGACGGGGATGGTAATTTCGCCGTAGTGGAAGATGCTGGCGGCGAGGGCGGCGTCCGCGCCGCCTTCCGTGAGGACGTCGGCGATGTGGTCGACCGTTCCGGCGCCGCCGGATGCGATGACGGGAATATGCAGTTCTCCGCAAAGTTTACGGTACGTCCCGCAGGGGTACCCGGCTTTCGTGCCGTCGTGGTCCATGGACGTGAACAGGATCTCACCGGCTCCTCTTTTCTCGGCCTCCCGGGCCCATTCGAAAAGTCCGCGTCCGGTCAGGCGGCTTCCGCCGTGGGTGGCAGCCGTCCATCGTCCGTCCACCTCGCGGGCGTCGATGGCGACAACGACGAACTGGTTGCCGAAATGCCCGGCGATTTCGTCGATGAGGGACGGGGTCCGGAGGGCGGCACTGTTGATGCTCACTTTGTCTGCGCCGGCTTCCAGCAGGCGGGCGGCATCCTGGAGCGAGGCGATGCCTCCTCCTACCGTGAACGGGATGTCGATCCGCCGGGAAATCTCCGTGACGAGACGGGTGAACGTGTTCCGTCCTTCCCGGGTCGCGCTGATGTCCAGGTAAACGAGTTCGTCTGCGCCCTCGCGGGCATAGCGTGCGCCGAGTTCCACGGCGTCTCCGGCATCCCGGAGTTCCTCGAAACGGACGCCCTTGACGGTTCTCCCGTCTTTTACATCGAGGCAGGGGATGATTCGTTTGCAGACCATAAGGCAATGTCTTCCAATGAAATGCGGCTTTCATAAATGGCTTTTCCCACGATGGCGCGGGGAATGCCGGCGTCGTCGAGTGCGCGGAGGTCGTCCATCGAACCGATGCCGCCGCTGGCTGTCAGGACAAGGTCGGGGAAGCGTTCGCCCAGCTGCCGGTACAGGGGGATGTCCGGCCCTTTGAACGTGCCGTCCCGGGCAATCTGTGTAACGATGGCTTCCCGGATGGAAGGGAATGCTTCCAGCAGGCCGAAAATATCCTTACCGGAGTCCCTGAGCCAGCCATGGGTGGCGACCTGCATGCCGCGGACATCTGCCCCGAGCACGAGGCAGCCATAGGATGCCGACCAGCGGAGGAACCGTTCCGGATCCCGGACGGCAAGGGTGCCGCAGACGATATGGCCGGCACCGGCCTCCAGGGCGGCTTCGATATCGCGCTCAGACTGGATACCGCCGCCCCATTCGATGTCCAGGTCCGTCCCGGATGCGAGTTCCTTCAGGACCTCCAGGTTCATGGGACAGCCGGCTTTCGCTCCGTCCAGGTCGACGACGTGGATGCGCCGGATGCCGGCTTTACGGAACTGCAGCGCCATTTCCAGGGGGAGGGATGAATAGGTGGACTGGCGGGAGAAATCGCCTTGGGTCAGTCGGACACAGCGTCCTCCGATCAGGTCGATGGCAGGAATAATCAGGGTCATAGGCTGAGGAAATTCTGGAGGATCTTAGCCCCGGCGGGGCCGCTTTTCTCTGGGTGGAACTGAGTGCCGGAAAAGTTACCGTGCTGCAGGATAGCGCTGAAGGGAATGCCATGGACGCTGACGGCGGCGGTGTCCGGACTGATTTCGGCATAGAAGGAATGGACATAGTAGGCGAAGACGGGATCGGTGAGTCCCTCCAGGAGGGCGCATCCCTTTCCCTCAACGGTGTTCCATCCCATGTGCGGAACCTTGATTCCGTCCGGGATGAATCGCTTTACCTCCGCATCAAAGACCCCGAGGCCATCCACGTCCCCTTCCTCGGTGTGGCGGCACAGGACCTGCATGCCCACGCAGATGCCGAGTACCGGCCGGGTCAGGGAAAGGAGGACCTCGGCGAGGCCGCTCCGGCGAAGACTCTCCAGGGCGACGGAAGCATCACCGACGCCGGGCAGGATGACTTTGTCGGCGCTCCGGAGAATCTCCGGATCCGCGCTCAGCCTCACTTCTCCGGCTCCGATGCGTTCCAGGGCATGGAGTACCGAGCGGACGTTTCCCGCTTCATAGTCGACAACGGCGATCATAGGGAACCCTTGCTGCTGGGGATCCGGTCTCCTTCCCGGCGGACGGCCTCGCCGATGGCACGGGCAAATGCCTTGAAGACCGCTTCCGCAAGATGATGGTTGTTTCCGCCCCTGGCCGAAATGTGGAGGTTGGCCTTCAGGGCGGCCCCGAGGCTCTGGAACACATGCCGGAACATTTCGGTGGGCGTGTCCCCGACATATTCCCGGGTGAACGGAACGTCCCAGGCGAAGTCGATGCGCCCGCCAAGGTCAAGGAGGACCTGGGCGTCACAGTCGTCCATCGGCAGGGCGAACCCGTAACGGCGGATTCCCCGCCGGTCTCCCAACGCTTCCAGCAGGGCTTCCCCGAGGGTGATGGCCGTATCTTCCATGGTGTGATGCTCATCAATGTCGAGGTCCCCTTCCGCTTCGACCTGGAGGGCGATGCCGCTGTGGTGGGGGATTTGCTGGAGCATGTGGTCGAAGAAACGGAGTCCGGTGCGGATGGACGAATCCATCCTGCCGTCCAGGTCAACGGCAACCCGGATCCGGGTTTCGCGGGTTTCCCGGACCCGGACACTGCGCCGGATGCCCCGGCGGAGGAATTCGGCCGCTTCATCCCACCGGAGGGTGATGAGTTCGCATGGGAGACCTGCTTCGCGGACCAGGGGGATCCCCTTTTCCGGGTTCATCAGCAGGATGGCCTTCGCCCCGAGATTCGCCGCCAGCTGTACATCGCTCAGGCGGTCGCCGATGACAAAGCTTTCCGCCAGGTCGCAGGAACCGTCCAGATAGGCCGTGAAGAGCCCGGTCCCGGGTTTTCGGGTCGGGGCACGGTCTTCGGGGAAAGTGGTGTCGATCAGCTCGTCATCAAATCGGATTCCTTCTCCTTGAAGCGTTTCCAGCATGAGTTGATGCGGCGGAAGGAATGCCTCTTCGGGGAAGGCAGGTGTGCCGAGACCGTCCTGGTTGGAGGCCAGGACCAGCCGGTAAGGAAGCGAGCGGAGGACTTTGAGCGCTCCGATGACACCCGGGACGAAATGGAATTTGGCGAGTGAATCAACTTGTTCGTCCTCCGGTTCGCGGAGGATGGTGCCGTCCCGGTCGATGAAAAGGGCTTTATACGTTGTCATATTCGGTAATGGTTCTGATCAGGCGGTCATTTTCTTCAGGCGTTCCGACGCTCAGCCGCAGCGTCCCTTCGCAGCCGGGAGTGGAAGAACGGTCCCGAACGATGATGCCACGGGTGAGGAGATGGCGGTAGAGGGCCTTGGGATCCTGCGTCCGCACGAGGAGGAAATTGGCGTCGCTCGGAAAAACCGCCAGGATGCAGCGCGTCTCCGACAAAGCGGTGGCAAGCCGGTCCCGTTCTGAGCGGATGACGGCGATTTCCCGGGCCGAACGTTCCGGATCCAGGGTCTCCAGGGCGAGTTTCAGCGTGTCGGTGCCGATGTTGTAGGGGTAGCGGACCCTGTCGAACAAGGTGACAACGCTCCGGTCCGCCCGGGCTATCCCGATTCTGAGTCCTGCCATGCCGAAGGCCTTGGAAAGGGTCTGGAGCACGATGAGGTTCGGATACCTGGGAACAAGGGAAGCCAGGCCGGGCTGCGTGGAAAAGTCGGCGTACGCTTCATCGACGACCACCATGCCGGGGAATTCTTCCAGCAGGCGGAGGATGCCGGAGAAGGAGAGGGTGTTCCCGGTAGGATTGTTGGGGGAGCACAGGAAAAGGAGGCGGCTATGCCTGTCGCAACGCGCAAGGATCTCTTCGACCGGAAGCGAAAAACCCGTTCCGAGGGGGATGCTCCGGCTCTCTACGCCATTGATGTCAGCGAGGACCCGGTACATTCCGTAAGAGGGGGCAATCATCAGGGCATTGTCCACTCCGGGCCGGCAGAAGACCCTGTAACAGAGATCGATACATTCGTCGCTGCCATTTCCGAGGAAGGTCTCCTCGGGCGGGAATCCCTTGAAGGAGGCAATCTTTTCCAGCAGGCACCGGCGGAGGGCGGCCGAAGGGTATCGGTTGAGTCCGTTTCCGAACGGGTTTTCATTGGCGTCCAGCAGGATGCCGGGCGTGCCTTGATACTCATCCCGGGCGGTCGAGTACGGTTCCAGCGAGCGGATGTTGTCGCGAACCAGGTTGAGGATGCAGTCAGGTTTCATAGGCGGATGCGGACGGCTTCGGCATGGGCGTCCAGTCCTTCGGCCCGTGCCATTTGGGTAATGGTGCCGCTGAGGCGGCGAAGTCCTTCTTCAGAAAGATGCTGCCAGGTGACGGCGTGCATGAAACTTTCGGTCCCGAGACCGCTCCAGGCTGCGGCAAGTCCGGCTGTCGGCAGGGTGTGGTTGGTGCCGCTGGCATAGTCACCGGCACTTTCCGGGGAATAGTTGCCGAGGAAAATGCTTCCGGCCGCCGTAATTTTCCCGGCGGCTTCCTCGGGATCCTGGACGGAAAGGATGAGATGTTCTGGGGCATACCGGTTGGCAAAGGCGAGCTGGTCGTCCCGGTCGGGGAGGATGACGATGCGGCTGTGGGAAAGGGCCTGTTCCACGATGGTTTCCCGGGGGAGAAGGCTCTTCTGGCGGAGCAGTTCCGTCTTGACGGCTTCCGCGAAGAGGGTGTCGCTGCAGACCAGGATGGCCTGGCTGTCGGGCCCATGTTCCGCCTGGGAGAGAAGGTCGGCCGCCACGAAGGCGGGACAGGCGGTCCTGTCAGCGACAACCATGACTTCGGAAGGACCGGCAGGCATGTCGATGGAGATGCCTTCCTGTGAGACGAACTGCTTGGCCTTTAATACATAACGGTTTCCGGGCCCGAAGATCTTGTCTGCTTTCGGAACCGTTTCGGTCCCATAGGCAAGGGCGGCTATAGCCTGGGCCCCTCCGATTTTGAAGACCGTGTCAACACCACAGGTCCGGGCCGCATGCAGGATGGCCGGTGCAATGGATCCGTCCCGTCCCGCCGGGGTGCAGAGGATGCGTTCCCGGCAGCCGGCAATGCCGGCCGGGATGGCAAGCATCAGAAGGGTAGAGAACAGGGGAGCGGAACCGCCGGGGACATACAGTCCGACGCGTTCCACCGGAATGAACCGCCGCCGGCAGACGATACCGGATCCGTCATCCCAGACAACCTCCTGCGGTTTCTGGAGGGTATGGAAGGCGGCGATACGGTCGGCCGCCTCCTGGATCGCTTCCTTCAGGGGGGCGGGAACCGCTTTTTCAGCGGCGTCGAATTCGGTCTCCGTGACCTGGATGGGATCGGGGACGCGTCCTTCGACGGCGAGGATGATTTCCCGCAGTCCTTCGTCTCCGCACTCCCGGACCGTCCGGAGAATCCGTCGGACGGTGGCATCCACCGCCCCGTCGTCGGGAAGGCTGCGCCGGACGAGGGCTTCCCACTCCGGCCTTGCTGGTTGGATGAACTGTTCCATATCAGGCGACGACAATGTCCAGGTTGAGGATCAGAAGCCCCTCAGCCCCGATCTCCTTGAGTTTTTCGACAGTATCCCACAGCGTGGCCTCTTCCACGACCGTATGGACGGAACTCCATCCTTCGGCGGCGAGGGGCATGATGGTGGGGCTGCGCATGGCGGGCAGAAGCTCCAGGACCTTGCTGATCTGCGGGGTGGGAAGGTTCATGAGGATGTATTTCTTGCCCCGGCTTTCCTGGACGGCGTCGACCCGGAAGAGAAGGGATGAGAGGAGCGCCTGTTTTTCGGGAGACAGGTTTTCGCGGCCGATGAGGACCGCTTCGCTCACAAACACGGATTCCACCTCCCGGAGTCCGTTGGAAACCAGTGTCCCACCGGAGGAAACGATGTCGAAGATGGCGTCGGCAATGCCGGCGGCCGGTGCGATTTCCACGGATCCCCGGATTTCCCGGATGACGGCCTGGATGCCGTTTTCGTCCAGGAACTTTTTCAGGATACGGGGATAGGACGTGGCGATGGAGCGTCCCTCGAACCAGCTCCTGCCGGGATAGACGACCGATTTGGGAATGGCGAGAGACAGGCGGCACCGGCCGAAACCAAGCCGGCGCAGGATGCGTACGGGTGCTCCTGTTTCCGCTGTTTCGTTGAGGCCGACGATTCCGATGTCGGCGGCCCCGTCCGCAACGACACCCGGGATGTCGTCATCCCGGAGATACAGGACTTCAAGGGGGAAATTGGCGGCCTTGCCGAGAAATTTCCGTTTGGCGTCGTCTACCAGGATGCCTGTGTCCTGGAGGAGCCGGAGACTGTCTTCGTTGAGACGGCCCTTGGATTGGATGGCGAGTCTGATCATGTTCGTTTTATATAAAAAAACAAGGTTTGCCGGTCACGGGCAAACCTTGCTGATGTTTCTGGAGGAGGGAAAAGGTCACATCATACACCGGTTACCGGACCGCAGGGCCAGGGCAAGGATGGTGGTGATGATGATGGTTTTTCCGGTACATATCGCTCACAAAGATAGGGATAATTCCTGTAAATGCAAGAAAATCAGCAAAAAAATCAGATCCGGTAGACATTCTTCCCTTCCAGGTACTGTTCCTGCACCTGGCTCATGGCCGTGAGTTCCCTTTCCGTCAGCTTGGAGAAGAACCAGCCTTCCGTGAGGACGCAGCTGACGAATTCCTTGATCTCGTAGCGGAGTCCTTCTCCCATGAAGGGATAGAAGAATTTCTTGTTGCGGTTCTGGTCCTCGAACCGAAGCTCGAAATAGTCCGTTTTCCACCAGGGGGCGGGGACATACACATATCCCCGGGTGCCGGAGATGACCATGTTCCCTTCGGTTTTGACGCCGAGGCCGACCTGGAAGGACGCGACGGCGTTGTCATACAGGAAGACCGCCTTGGTATACATGTCCACTCCGTTTTTCATCTTGGAGTAGAAATTGATGTTCCGCCACTGGGTGCCCAGGAGCTTGAAGATGGGAAGGAGCGGGAAGCAGGCGTTCTCGTTCATGCTGCCGCCGTAACGCGTGCTGTCCAGCTTTTCGGATGTTTCATCCGTGAGGGTCGTAATGGAGGCGTTGACTTCGACGATCTCACCGATCTCGCCCGATTTCAGCAGGGAGACCAGGTGACCGAAAGCCGGGCAGTAAGCGGTCTTGTGGGCCAGCATCAGCACCAGATTGCGCCGGCGGGCGGTTTCAAGCAGCTGCTCAGCCTCCTTCCGGTGGAGGACGAACGGCGTTTCGCAGAGGACATGCCGGCCTGCCTCCAAGGCACGGCGGGCATATTCGTAATGCGTATAATGGGGCGAGGCGATGTACACGGCGGTACAGCGGGAGAACAGTTCGTCCAAGCTGGCGGCGGGCGTGAGTCCCCGCTCTTCGCAGAACGTGTGGCACTGCGCGCTGTCGGGGTTGTAGGCGGCCGTGAGGAACAGGCTGTTCACGTAGCGGGCTTCATCCGTGAAACGGCGGGCGATACTGCCCGTCCCGATGATTCCAATCTGCACGGAGGGGCGCTCTTCCCGGAGCAGGGTGCTGGAAATCCCTTCGGTACGGGGCAGGTAGACGACTTCGCAGTATTCCTTGAGGTAGTCGAACCGCCCTTCCCAGTCGGACCCGATGGCGAAGATGTCCACCCCGTATTTCTGGATGTCGTCAATCTTCTGTCCCTTGTACTCCTCGATGATGATCTGGTCCGCATATCCCGTGGCTTTGACCGCCTCGATGCGTTGCATGACGTTGTCGCAGGTGTTCATCTTCCCGCGTTCGAGGTCGAAATTGTCGGTCGTCACCCCGACGATCAGCCAGTCGCCCAGTTCCCTGGCGCGCCGCAGCAGGTTGATGTGGCCCTGGTGCAGGAGGTCGAACGTGCCGTATGTGATGACTTTTTTCATGGCGGGACCGGTCCCCGGGGAGAAGGAACCGGAAAACAAAGGTACAACATCCGTGCGGAAAAAGCAAAATCACGGGTTATATCGGGAAAAATGTGTATCTTTGCATACTATGAGCAAACGTTGGACGATTATAGCGGTGACGGTGCTGGCCTTGATGTTGGCCGGCATTGCGCTGGCTGTATCCCGTCTGTACCGGAGTGAAACATCTGTACGTCCCGCCCGGACTTCCGAGGCTTCCTTCCCGCTGCTGCAAGCCGTTCCTTCGGATGCTGCGGCGGTATTCTGTTTCGACGGTTCGCGTACGGCGCGGCAGGTCCTGGCCGATTCCACCGGCCTGCTGAGAGCCGTGCTTTCGCCTGAAGATCCGGCGCTGTATTCCTTCATTACGCTGGCAGGAGAGCATCCTATGGCCGTTTCCCTGCATAACAGCGGATCCCTTGTCCCCCTCGTGGTCGCGCAGGTTTCCTCCGCTGATTCCGTCAGCCTGGCTCCCCTGTCCGTTTCGGCGGGGAAAGCCGGTCTCAAGTCGGCTGTGCAGGACGGCCTGTTCCTTGCCTCCCGTTCGGAAACGCTGGTCCAGTCTTCCCGCCGCCATCTGAATGACCGGATGAGCGTCCTGTCCTCTGCGGGGCTTTCCGCGCTTTCGGGACAGGTCGGCGGGGCTGCTTCCTTCTTCGTTTGTCATCAGCAGGCGCCTAAGCTGCTGCAGGTTTTCTCCACGGCAAAGGTCCGCCAGCGGACTGATTTCGTGCGGACCCTGGCCCAGTGGTCCGGCTTCCAGATCGTCGAAGCCAATGACCGGCAGGTGGTCATGAAGGGGACGGCAGCCCTCCCGGAGGCCGCCTCCAGTTTCTTCTATGCCATGCAGGGGACCCGGACGGGCAATTCCGCCTTTGCCGAGGCCCTTCCTTATTTTACGGACTATGCCGTCTCCCTTCCCGTGGGAGACATCGATTCCTATCTGGACCATTTTGCCGATTACCAGGATGGGAAGGGGCGTCTGACCCGTTATGAATCAGCGCTCAAGTCCCGCGCCGGCCGTCCCCTTTCCCCGTCGGAATGGGCCCGTACCATCCAACTCAAGGAGGCGGTCCGGGCGGCATTCCAGTTGGACGGGGTGTCGCATGAGGTCCTCCTGGTGCGGACCGGACGGGATATGAAACTCGTCGGAATGGAATCCAACCCCTATCCGGGCTACCTCCAGACTCTTTTCGGAGATGTGTTCCAGGTGGTCGACACGGTGGTCGCCCCTGCGGCGGCCCGCTGGGCCGTCTACGGCGATGCCGCGGCTGTGCAGGCCTATTCCGATAAGAAATTCCTGGATTATTCGTTGAAAGACCGGCTCTCAGATGCGGATGTGCCTGTTCCTGATGGGTTTACGGTGTACAGTTCCCTGTCTGAATATCCTGCTGCCCTCACGGATTTCTTCTCCAAGGGACTCGCCGGTGCAGTTGGCCGCTATGTGACCGGAACGGCTTACGCTCCGGCCCTTGTCAGCGCTTCCCTGGTGTCCGGTGCGCCGGAGCTGACCGTCCGGGTTGACAAACGGGCCCTGAAGGGGAACAAGATCCAGGTGCTGGAACGGGATACGACCGTGGTCATTCCCACGGGCCCGTTCCCTGTGGTGAACGGAGCGACGGGCCAGACCAATTCTTTCTATCAGAACGCCAACCTATACCTCTGCCTGAACGACGAGAACGGGAAAGGCGTATGGGGCGTTCCGTTCAAGGAACCGATCTGCGGCTATGTCGAAAGCATCGACTATTATGCCAACGGCAAGATCCAGTTCCTGTTCGCGGCGGGCGACGGGCTCTACCTGATCGACCGTCTCGGACGGTTTGTCGGCGGTTTTCCGGTAAGACTTGGCAAACCGGTCCTCCTGGGCCCGCAAGCCTATGATTTCACCGGTGCCCATGGGTATACGGTCATGGTCCTTCACAAGGACAATTCGTTGGAAATGTACAACCTCCATGGACAGAACCCGCCGGGATGGAAGGGTATTCATGCCCCCGAGACGGTGAAATCGCTGCCCGAACTGCTGGAGGTCAAAGGCAAGCGTTATTGGGTCGTCCGCACTTCCATCCGGACACTCGTCTATCCGTTCGAAGGAGGTGATCCGCTGACCCGGGATGAGGGCGGCAAGATGATCAAACCCGATTCCCCGGTCGACGTGACGGCCCGCGGCGCCCTTTCCGTTGAATGCTATGACGGAAGGACGCGGGATATCAAATTGTAAAAAAAAGAGAAATCAATATGGAATTCAGATCTGTCAACAAAATCCTCGAAAAGAGTCTCCGGGATAACTGGGACCGTCCCGCCCTGTCCAATTACCAGGGTGTCACCCTGTCTTACAGGGATGTGGCCCGCCGGATTGCCAAACTCCACATCGCTTTCGAGCAGTGCGGTCTCCAGAAAGGGGACAAGGTCGCCATCTGCTCCCGCAACCAGGCGAACTGGGGCGTGAGTTTCATGGCTGCCCTGACGTATGGAGCCGTGGCTGTTCCGATCCTCCATGAGTTCAAGGCCGGCAACATCCACTATCTGGTGAACCATTCGGAAGCCCGTGTCCTGTTCGTGGACGAAGTAATCTGGGAAGGCCTTTCCCCGGAAGAGATGCCCGGCCTGTCCGTGGTGGTGCAGATCAATACGTTCAAGTTCCTGTATGCCGATACGGAAGAACGCGCCTATGTCCGCGAGCACCTGAACGAGTCTTTCGGCCGCAAGTACCCGAATTCTTTCGGCCCCGAAGACCTTGACTATTACGAAGACAGCGCCGAGGAACTTGCCATTATCAATTACACTTCCGGCACTTCGGGCTTCTCGAAGGGCGTCATGATCCCGTACCGGGCCCTGTACTCCAATATCGAGTTTGCACATGATGACGCATGCCCGATGCTGAAGGGAGGCATGCAGTGCGTGTCCATGCTGCCGACAGCCCATATGTACGGCATGATGTTCGAGTTCTTGTACGAGATGTGCATCGGCATGCATGTCCATTTCCTGAGCCGTGTGCCGAGCCCGAAGATCATCATGCAGGCCTTTGCGGAAATCCAGCCGGACATTATCATCGCCGTTCCGCTGATTATCGAGAAGGTTTACAAGACCAAGATCAAGCCGATTGCGGACAAGAACAAGAGGGTCATGCGGATTCCGGTCCTGGATAAGGTGATAGCCAAGAAGTTCTGCACGGAACTGACGAATGCCTTCGGCGGCAAATTCGAAGAAGTGATCCTCGGCGGAGCCGCCTTCAATCCGGAGGTTGAGCGCTTCCTGCACAAAATCGGGTTCCATTATACGGTCGGATACGGCATGACCGAATGTGCCCCGATCATCTGTTATGCCCATTGGGACAAGGTGAAGGTCGGTTCCGCCGGCCGTCCGGCCCTGAACATGCAGATCCGGGTGGATTCTCCCGATCCGCGCAACATTCCGGGGGAGGTCCAGGTGGCCGGTCCCAATGTTTGCCTGGGCTATTTCAAGAATGAGCAGGCGACCCGGGATTCCTTTACTGAGGACGGCTGGTTCCGCACCGGTGACATGGGTGTCATCGACGAGGACGGCTATCTTTTCCTGCGGGGCCGTTCCAAGTGCATGATTCTCGGCCCTTCCGGTCAGAATATCTATCCGGAGGAACTCGAGGCTGTCATCAACAATTACAGCTATGTGGTGGAATCCCTCGTGGTGGAAGATGACGGCGGCCTTACGGCGCTGATCTATCCCGACTGGCACCAGGGAGAGCTGGACGGCATGAACCGGAATACGCTCCGTGAGCATATCCTCAAGATGCTGCCCGACATCAATGCCGAACTGCCGAAGTATGCCCAGATCCACAAGGTGGAGTTCATGCCCGAGGATTTTGAGCGTACGCCCAAGAAGAGCATCAAACGTTACCTGTATCAGCGCAACTAATGAACAAATTCGACAGCAGTTACATCGCCATGGCGGAGGTCTGGGCCCAGAACTCCTACTGCAAGCGCCGCAAGGTGGGTGCACTCCTGGTGAAAGAGCGGATGATCATTTCGGACGGCTACAACGGTACGCCGTCCGGTTTCGAGAATATCTGTGAAGATGAGAACGGCGTGACCAAACCGTATGTGCTGCATGCGGAGGCGAACGCCATTACCAAAGTGGCCAAGTCCGGCAACAGCAGTGAAGGAGCGACCCTTTATGTGACGGCTTCTCCGTGCCTGGAGTGTTCGAAACTCATTATTCAGGCCGGTATCAGCCGTGTCGTCTACCGGGATGAATACCGGTTGACGGACGGGGTGGACCTGCTGCGCAAGGCGGGCATCACCGTGGAAAAGATCGACATGTAACGCCATGGCTGCAAAGAATCATCTGCTGGTACGGATCGTGGAGATTCTGCTGGGTGTCCTGCTGGGTGTCCTCATGACCATGACCGTAGTCCGCTATCGTGAGAACCGCCGGATTATCAATGCCAAATATGTTGAATGGCGCAAGCTGAACCTGATCCTGGACCAAATCGAACAGAATTACGTCGATACTCTGGACCGGGAAGGAATGACCGATGCCGCCGTCGTGGCAGCCCTGGCCAAGCTGGATCCCCATTCCCTGTATCTTCCGCCTGTGAAACTCGAGGAATCCGAGGAGGAACTGGCCGGGAATTTCGACGGGATCGGCATCCAGTTCAACGTCCCGAATGATACGGCAGTCGTCCTGGAAGTGATTGCCGGAGGCCCTTCTGAGAAGGTGGGACTGATGGCCGGTGACCGCTTGCTGAAAGTGGATGACAAGGTGATCGCCGGTGTCCATTTCCCGCAGGATAGTATGGTCCGCCGCATGAAAGGCCCTTCCGGAACCAAGGTGACGGTGACGGTGAAACGGGGGTCGGAAATCATCCCTTTTGAAATCATCCGGGGAAAGATTCCCGTTCACAGCGTGGACGCTTCGTTCATGATTGACGACACGACGGGATACATCCGGCTGTCCAAGTTCGCCCGGACCACGTTCGCCGAGTTCCGGGAAGCGTGCGAGGCCCTGTCGGCGGCTGGCATGCGCCGGCTGCTGTTCGATCTGCGGGACAATTCCGGTGGATATCTGGACCAGGCGCTCCTGCTGTCCAATGAGTTCCTTAGCCGCGGGGATACGATTGTGTATATGGAGGGACTGCACCGACCGCGGGAAGTGTACCGTGCGGACGGGAAGGGACGGTTGAAGGATGTCGCCCTGTCCGTGCTGATCAGCGAGAACTCCGCTTCCTCCAGCGAGATTTTCGCGGGAGCCATGCAGGACAACGACCGGGGAGTCATCGTGGGACGCCGTTCCTTCGGCAAGGGCCTTGTCCAGGAACCGGTCTATTTCAGCGACGGCTCGGGTCTCCGCCTGACAGTCGCCCGTTTCTATACCCCTTCCGGCCGGTGTATCCAGAAACCGTATTCGGATGACTATCAGTACGATATCTACAAACGATATGCTGATGGGGAAATCTTCTCCGCCGACAGCGTGAAACTCAATACTGAGGACATCCACCACACCCGGGGCGGACGCCAGGTGTACGGGGGCGGCGGTATCATGCCGGATGTGTTCGTCCCGATGGACACGACCCGTGCTTCCGGTTTCTTCATCGAATGCAACCGGAAAGCCACCCAGATGCGATTTGCCGCTTCGATGTTCGACAAGTATGGGAACGATCTCCGCGAAATCGGGGATTATCCGGCCATGGATGCGTTCCTCCGCCGTATCGATGTTCCGCGCCAGTTTCGTTCCTTCGCCGCTTCCCGGGACGGCCTGCAGGTATCGGATGCGGAGTACCGGGAGACGCTCCTTTATCTTGAGCCGCAGCTTAACGCGCTCGTCGCGCGGTATTCCCGCCTGGGTGAGAATGCATTCTACAAATACTATCTTCCCGTGGACAATACGGTCGAAGTAGCGTTGAAATAGCGTTTTTTTCGTTATCTTTGCACGATTCAGACAATATAGAACAGATATGGAAACATTGAAAAGAACCAAGATCAAGGCATTGCTGGGAATGGAGCCCGGCTGCGAGGTGGTGGCCAAAGGATGGGTACGCACCAAAAGAGGCAACAAACAAGTGAAGTTCATCGCCTTGAATGACGGTTCTACCATCAACAATATCCAAGTCGTTGCCAATGCAGACTTGTTCGGAGAGGATCTGTTCCGGCGGATTACCACGGGGGCTTCCCTCTGCGTGAAGGGCGAGCTGACCGCTTCCATGGGCAGCGGGCAGGCCGTCGAGATCCAGGCCCGGGAAATCGAGGTGATCGGCGAATGCGATCCCATGCGTTTCCCGCTCCAGAAGAAAGACACGTCTTTGGAATATCTTCGCAGCGTAGCCCATATGCGTCTCAGGACCAATACGTTCGGTGCCGTTCTGCGCATTCGTCACGCCATGGCATTTGCGATTCACCAGTTCTTCAATGACAAGGGATTCGTTTACCTGCATACCCCGCTGATCACGGAATCCGATGCGGAAGGAGCCGGCGACATGTTCCAGGTGACGACGATGGATCTCAAGAATATTCCGCTGGACAAGAAAGGCAACGTGGATTTCTCCAAGGATTTCTTCGGCAAGAAGACGAGCCTGACCGTGAGTGGCCAGCTGGAAGGGGAGCTCGGGGCCACCGCAGTCGGCGAGATCTATACGTTCGGCCCGACTTTCCGTGCCGAGAATTCCAATACGCCGCGCCATCTGGCCGAGTTCTGGATGATCGAACCGGAAATGGCTTTCTATGACATCAACGACGACATGGAACTGGCCGAGGAGTTTGTGAAATACCTGGTCCAGTATGCCCTGGACCACTGCATGGACGACCTCCGGTTCCTGAACGACAAATATGACGACGGCCTGATCGAGCGGCTGAAGAGCGTGCTAGGTATCGCCTTCCAGCGTGTCACATACACTGAAGCGGTGGAGATCCTCGAAAAAGCGGTTGCAGACGGTGTCCAGTTCGAGTATCCCGTGCACTGGGGAACGGATTTCCAGAGCGAGCATGAACGCTACCTGGTGGAGAAGCATTTCGGAAAGCCCGTCATCCTGATCGATTTCCCTAAGGACATCAAGGCTTTCTACATGAAGCAGAACGAAGACGGACGTACGGTCCGCGGCATGGATGTCCTGTTCCCGAAAATCGGTGAGATTATCGGCGGCAGCGAACGCGAGGCTTCCCTCGAGAAGCTGGAGACTCGGATTGAAGAATTGGGCATGTCCCGGAAGAACCTGGAATGGTATATCGATACGCGCCGTTTCGGCACTGTTCCGCACAGCGGATTCGGTCTGGGCTTCGAGCGCCTGCTCCTGTTCGTGACCGGTATGGCCAACATCCGGGACGTCATTCCGTTCCCGAGAACTCCGAAAAACGCTGAATTCTAACGGATTGTATCTATGTTAGTCATCGGTATCGCCGGCGGGTCCGGCTCAGGCAAGACGACGGTTGTCAAGGCCATTACCAACCAGCTTGGCGGCCGGGTCGTCGTGATTCCCCAGGATTCGTATTACAAGGATTCCAGCCATGTCCCGGTTGAGGAGCGGAAGAACATCAATTTCGACCATCCGGACGCCATTGACTGGAAACTCATGTGCCAGCAGATCCGGGAACTCAAGAGCGGCAAGGCGATCCAGCAGCCGGTGTATTCCTACATTACCTGCTCACGTTCCACCACGGAAACCGTCACGGTGGAGCCTGCGGAGGTTATTATCGTGGAAGGAATCCTTATCTTTACCTGTAAGGAACTTCGTGACCAGCTGAATATCAAGATTTTCGTGGATGCCGACGATGATGACCGCGTCCTCCGTATCATTGTCCGTGACGTAGCGGAGCGGGGGAGGACCATTGATACGGCCATCGAACACTACTGCGAAACCGTGAAGCCGATGCACCTCCAGTTCATCGAACCCTCCAAGCGCTATGCGGACATCATTGTCCCGCAGGGCGGACACAACAAGGTGGCGATCGATGTGCTCACTACGACAGTGGAGCAGGCGCTCAAGCAGAAAAAAACAAAACGGAAGAAATGAAACTGACACCCGATCAGAAGGCCGGACTGTATATCACCGCGATCATCCATCTCGCGGTGATTATCGTTTTGCTGCTGGTCCAGATCGGGTATTCCGTCCAGAAAGAAGATTCGTTCGTGCTGGATTTTACCCGGCAGGAGGAGCAGGAGAAATTGGAAGAGCAAGAAGAACTCCACCGCAGTGCCATCGAAAAACTGGAGGACATGATCGCTGCTGCGGCAGTCTCCGGCGCCCCGGTGCGCAATGTGGCCGTGAACCGTTCCACCCAGCTTAAAGATGACCGTAACACGGATGCTGAACAGTTGTACAAGGACGCCGAAAGGCTGGCCCAGGAGCTTCGTGACGGTCAGAACCGGGCTCTGGAGGATCCGGAGGATTATGTAGCCGATCCAGTGGTGAAGGAAACGCCTGTGAAACCCCGGAAAACAGAGAGTTACAGTGGTCCGTCCGTGCTGTCCTGGTCGTTGGACGGGCGTCGGGCCAGCCACCTTCCCATACCGGCCTACCGTTGTGTCGGCTCGGGCGAAGTGACCGTTGTCATTACAGTGGACAATCAGGGAAGGGTCGTCAACGCAAAAGTGGACGAGCGTTCCTCGTCCACGGATGGTTGTCTCCGGAATTTTGCGACCCGGGCTGCCCGTCTGAGCCGGTTCTCCGCTTCGACGACGGCACCTTCCAAACAGCTCGGTACGATTACGTACGCCTTTATCGCCCAGTGATTGATTTCCCCTGGATCAGGCGCGGGATGTCCGTGTTGTCGATCCGGCCATGGAACCGTTCCGCTCCTTTTCCCACGGCATAGACCGGAACGGGGGCCCCGGTGTGCTCGTTTGTCGTCCAGCCGAATCCGCATTCCTGTTGCCACCTGAGCCGTTCGGCATGGGGCATGGTATCCGTGCAGCCGTCTGCGATCCAGCGGTCTTCCAGTTTCTTCCAGTCCTGGACAGAAAACTGCCAGTCGAAATTGTACCCGACCGCCAGTCCGCCGGTCTCATGGTCGGCAGTAACGACGATGAGAGTCTCATCCGGGTGGGCGAGATAGAAATCGTAGGCGACCCGGACCGCGTCATCAAAGCGGCGGATGGCCTGCACCATCGGATAAACGGAGTTCTCGTGGGCGCACCAGTCGATTTCCCCGCCTTCGCACAGAATGAAAAACGGGTCCTTGTCTCCCAGGTACTCCAACCCGAGTTCCAGCATTCCGCCGAGGCTAACCCAAGTGGAGTCATAGTCGATCGTATAGTCATCGGCACTTTTACCGCGGTTGTTTTCCTGGCAGAAAATGAGGTGCTGCTCCGTTTTCATTTTCTCCCGGAACTCCTTTTCACCCCAGGCGATCGGATATCCCTTGGAGGCAAGATATGTTTCGGTCGGCATCTGGTCATTATCCGCACCGGTCCATTCGCAGAAGCCCGGTCCGGCAAAAAACTCATACCCGGAGGCAGGAAGTTCCAGCGTGATCGGGTAGTACCCCCACCGGCTCGCGCTATGGGCATAGAATGCCGCCGGGGTGGCGTGGTTGATGGGAACGGAGCTCATGATGCCCACCCGGTAGCCCTGCTCGTGGAGGTCCATGGAGAACGGACGGGTCGGATTGCGGTCCGGGTCGACGCCGATGTAGTTGTTGTTGGTCTTTACCCCGCTGGAGAACGCCGTTGCTGCCGCCGATGAACAGGTCACCTGATGGTCGGCGGAATAGGTGGAGGCGAGGGCCAGCTGCGGAAACTGGGTGAAAAGGAGCTGCTCGCCACCCAGTTTTCCTTTCTTCCAGGAAAGGTAGGATTCCGTGGCGCAGACGTGGGAGTTGCCCATTCCATCTCCGATGAAAAGGAAGATGTATTTCGGGGTTGGATTGTCATGGGTTTTACGCCAGTTGGCGCGGATGGCGCCGTATCCGATCAACAGGGCGACCAGCACCAGGAATCCGATGGCGATGGCGCGAAGGGGATGTTTCAAATCGTTGTTTTCCATAGTGCAAAGGTAAGAGTCTGACAGGATAAAAACAAGAGTGTATGCCACTGGATTACGCCTTCGCGGCAGACTGCCGCTGCCAGAGGACCGGACCTGCCAGGCAATATACAAAGAAGGCGACCAATACTGGCCGCCTTCTTTTTTTGAGTATTGTCTGTGGAAATTATTCCACACCCGGTTTTCTGGAAGCGTACATGATCTTCAGTGCGGAGCAGCGACGCAGCTCCTGCTTCACGTCAGACACGATACCCATTCTGACATCTTCGTCAACGCGGAGGTTGACGGTCATCAGGGAACGGTCAGCTTCGGACATGGCATCACGCTCGGAAGCGATGAAGTCACGGATGTCGTCAATGGTCTTGAAAGAGTCGTTCAGCTGGATACGGGCATCAGTACCGTACATCGCCTGATACTGGCGGGTCGGGGAACCGATGTTGATGTTGGCTGAAAGGTCTTTTCTTTCCAGTTTGGCAGCTTCCGTAGCTTCAGGGAGCTTGACGATGACCTTGTTCTCGGTCTCGCGCATCTGCGTGGTAACCATAAAGAAGAACAGAAGCATGAACACGATATCGGAAAGGGAACCCGAAGAAATGCCGGGAACGTTCTTTTTGTTATTGGAACCTCCGAATTTAGACATAATTCAATTCTCCTTTATTATTTTTACCAGTGTCCTTCGGCTCTGCCTCGGAAATGTTCTGAGGCACAGCTTTCTTGACGATTTCCTGTTGATCCTCTGAAAGAGCTGCGAATCTTCTGCCGAATTCCCGCATGGAGAATTCGTCACGGAGTTCGTTGACCGCCTTTACGAGCTCATTCTGCACGGCAATGTAGGCCTGGTAGCTGGTACCACGGTCATTCTGCAGGGAAATGACGCCCTTGGAGACCATATAGGTCTTGCCTTCGATGTCCTTGGCTTCCTTTTCAGGCATGTCAGGGTTATCGGCGGGGTTGGACAGGAACTCCTTCATCTTGTCTTTCAGGAAGGCGATGTCGATGGCTTCGTTACCGGCAAAGAGCTTATCTGCAGAATTGATTCGTACGATGACGATGTTACGACGGTTCACCTTCTGGTCCTGGGCCTGCTTGGAGTCAGGAATCGGAGGGAGACGACGCTGCAGACCCGACTGATCACCCATGGTGGTGGTCATCAGGAAGTAGCACAGCAGCAGGAACGCGATGTCCGCCGTTGAGCTTGAGTTAATCTCCGGTGTTTTTTTCTTAGCCATGATACATTAAGCCTTTTTGTTGAGTACGCCAGAAATAATCTCACCGGCAACGATGGCGACGATAGCGACACCACCCATGATGTAGGTGAGGTTGAGAACGGTATCAGTGAGTTTGAGTTCGCTTGCGCTCGGCGGAACAGCACCGGTAAAGCCGATGGCCGGTTTGCCGGAAGCCAGCAGATAGGCTACCAGGCAAAGGGCGGCTGCTCCCACCAGAACCAGTCCGATACGGACCAGGCTCTTCGGGTTGGTGGTAGCCGAGATGAAGAGACCGATGCACAGAACTGCGACCAACGCGAGGATGACCATCGCATAGGCCAAGTAGAGCAGTGTCTCAACCGCTGCGCCTTCGCCGTTTCCGCCGAACTGGGTGAATGCCCAGGCGGCAAGGACGACGCTGACGAGGATGATCGCCCAGCTAACCCACTTGAAGATTTTTGCGTATAACGGATTTTCCATTTTAACTTGGATTATCTGGTTCGTTATGAATTACTTGTTGTACTTGACCATCGTGTCGACGAAACGGATGGAAGCGTCCTCCATGTCGATGGTAAGGGTGTCGATCTTGGAGAGGATATAGTTGTAGAAAACCTGAAGGATGAGGGCGACGATAAGACCACCGACGGTGGTGATAAGGGCGACCTTCATACCACCAGCCACAACGTTCGGGGAGATGTCACCGGCAGCCTGGATGGCGTCGAATGCCTGGATCATACCGATAACGGTACCAAGGAATCCGAGGGACGGGGCGATGGCGATGAACAGGGAGATCCAGCCGAGGCCCTTCTCCATGAGGCTCATCTGGACGGAACCGTAGGAGACGATGGTCTTCTCGACGACGTCGACACCCTGGTCGGCGCGGAGGAGGCCCTGGTAGAAGATGGAAGCGACAGGACCGCGGGTCTCGCGGCAGACTTTCTTGGCTTCTTCGACACCACCCTTCTTGAGGGCAGCTTCAACCTTGTCCAGAAGTTTGACCGTGTTGGTCTTGGAGAAGGAAAGATACAGGATTCTTTCGATGGCGAGGGCAAGACCGAGGATGAGGCAGATGAGGATAAGGCTCATGAAGCCGGCACCACCTTCGATGAACTTGGTCTTGAGGGCCTGATGCAGGGGAACTTCCTCACCGGAACCGGCAAAAAGGTCGGTGACCGGCTCAGCGGCGACCTGTTCGGTCGCGGCCGGAGCGGCCTGCTCGTCCTGGGCGGAAGCGATGCTCGCAGTGAAGGTCATGAGACCGGCGACTGCCAAAAACATGAAAAACTTTTTCATAATCGTTTTTGTGTTGTTAGTTATAAATTGAATTAGTAGTTAAAAATTTCCGTTTTATCGGGGTTCCCCGCTCAAAGTCCGTGCAATTTAGCAAATATTTTTCAAATGGCAATGATTTATTTACTTATTTCGCCATGCAGGTCCATTTCCAGCGCGTTTTTTACGTCGGAGTTCCGGTCGAATCGCCCCATCAGGACAAAGAGCTTTCCGAGCGCTGCCTCTGTCGTCGCATCGTATCCGGACACGACACCGGCACGCTTGAGGGTCTTGCCGGTGGCATACATGTCCATGTTGACAGTGCCTGATTTACACTGAGTTACGTTGACAAGAATTTTGTCCATCGCGGCGGCTTCCTGCACGATTTCCAGGAACCAGGGCTTTGAAAGAGCGTTGCCGGAGCCGTATGTTTCGATGATGACGGCCCTTGTTTCCGGGCCGCAGAGGATGTTGCGGACGACCTGCGGGGTGATCCCGGGGTGTACCTTCAAGATAGAGACCCGGGTGTCCAGGCGGGTCTGGACCCGGAGGGGTGCTTCCCAGGAGGAGGGATAGCGGATGATCCGGTGGTTGTAGCGGATGTTGATGCCGGCTTCCGCCAGCGGCGGACAGTCTGGCGAGGAGAAAGCGTTGAAATCTTCGGCGCTGTATTTGGTGCATCGGTTCCCGCGCATCAGTTTGTCGTCGAAGAAGATGCTCACTTCCGGAACCATGGCATGCCCCTGGGCGTCATGGGCGGCGGCGATTTCCACGGCGGAGACGAGGTTTTCCTTTCCGTCGGTGCGGGGCATGCCGATCGGCAGTTGGCTGCCGGTAAAGATGACCGGTTTGGTCAGGGAATCCAGCATGAAACTCAGGGCAGAGGCCGAATAGGCCATGGTGTCGGTCCCGTGGAGGATGACGAATCCGTCGTATTCGTCATAACGGTCGCGGATCAGGCGGGAAAGGTCTACCCACAGGGCTGGTTCTACATCAGAGGAGTCGATGAGCGGGTTGAAGGTGTAGGAATCGATCCGGACGGCGAATTTCCTGAGTTCGGGAACCTCTTCCAGGATCTGGCTGAAATCGAAGGGACGGAGGGCCTGGTCCTCGGGGTCCTGTTTCATACCGATAGTTCCGCCGGTATAAATCAGAAGGATGGCAGATTTCATAGGTTGAACAGTTTTTCTGCGTTCAGTGTCGTGATGCGGCCGACTTCCTCCAGGGACAAGCCCTTGATTTCGGCGACCTTGGCGGCTACCAGGGGTAGGAAGGCGCTCTCGTTGCGCTCTCCCCGGTGCGGCACGGGGGCCAGGTAAGGGGCGTCGGTTTCCAGGAGGATGCGCTCCGCCGGAATGTCCCGGAGCGTCCGGGCGAGGGACGCGTTCCGGAAAGTGACGACCCCGCCGATGCCGACAGAAAAATCGCCGTAGCGGTTGACTCTTTCGAAAACCTCAAGGCTTCCGGAGAAACAGTGGAGATTTCCCCGCAGGTGGAGGTGGGAACAGTCTTTCAGGACGGCGATGAAATCTTCCCATGCGTCCCTCAGGTGGATGTTGACCGGAAGGTCCCATTGGGCGGCGAGTTCAAACTGGACCCGGAGTGCTTCTTTCTGCTGCTTCTCGAACTGTTTGCCTTCATGATAGTCGAGGCCGATTTCGCCAACGGCGACGATGTCCCGCTCCCGATAGGGGAGCATCCGGTCGATTTCCTCCCGCCAGTTATTGTCGACCGATCCGGGATAGAGCCCGAGCATGGCATACAGCACGCCGGGGTGGCGGTCTCCGATTTCCCAAAGGGCGTCCCGTTCGCGGCTGTCCACGTCCGCCTGGATCATTTTGCCGACGCCGGCTTCCAGGGCCCGGCCGATGGCGGCTTCGGCATCCGGCAGCAGCCACTCGTCGTAAAAATGGGTATGCGTATCTATGAACATGCGGTCCGGTTATCAGTGCGGATGCAAATTTACAAAATATTTGCGGGAATCCGGCACTGTTGCAGCACATCCTTTTCCAGCAGTCCGTCCATCTCCAGCGTCCCGGTGCAGCGGCTGACTTCTTCCCAGCTCCAACCCGTTTCCCGGCACAAGTCTTCCTGGAGGATGTCCGGTCGGTCCCGGACGAGGAGGCCGATCCTGGTGAGGGGGCTGTCGGCTCCATAACGCCGCGTGAGTTCGTCGGCGAAGCTTTCCGCCCGCTTCGGGAGCGGAGCGCCCAGGGAAAGCCTTTCCGCCAGATCCTCCGGATCGGTGATGATGTCGGCCCGGTGCTTCCGGATCAGGGCGTTGCACCCGGCGGACCGGATGTCTCCCGCACGGCCGGGGAGGACAAAGATATCCCGGTCATATTCCCAGGCGTAGCGGGCGGTGATGAGGCTCCCGCCCTTGGTTTTGGATTCGATGACGACGGTGGCCCGGCAGAGCCCCGCGATGATCCGGTTCCGCCGGATGAAATTGAGGGCGGCCGGCACCGTCCCGGGCGGATAGTCGGTCAGTACGCAGCACCCCGGGGTCCGGACGATCTGGTCCGCGAGGTCGGTATGCTGCCAGGGATAGACGCGTTCGATGCCGGTGGCCATGACTCCGATCGTTGTGAGTCCGCATTCCAGGGCGGTCCGGTGGGCGACGGCATCGGCCCCGAAGGCCAGTCCGCTGACAATGCAACTGCGCGTGGGAGCCATACCGAGGGCCCCCACCAGCTTCCGGCACCATTCCCGGCCGTACGGACTGAGGTCCCGGGTTCCTACGAAAGCGATGCAGGGATGCCGGCCGAAAAGTTCGGAGGGAGGGGAGGTGGTCCTCAGGTAGAGTCCGAGGGGCGGGTCCGGACATTCCGCGAGCAGGGACGGGTAGCCGGGATCCCCGAAGGGAAGGAAGCGGAAGCCTTGGGATGTGGTCCATTCCAGCTCCGCCGCAGTTTTTTCCAGGGCGGCAAGAGTAAGTCCGGCCGCCAGGTCCCGGTGGACACCGAGGGCCTCACGGAGAGTGTCCGGGTCCATGCGGAAGACGGCGGCGGCCGATCCGGCGAACCGGACTAGGGTGTGTCCGAGGACGGGCTGGTAACCGAAAACCCGGTTGAGGGCGCACAGGCAGAGGTTTTCTTCGATATCCATGGCTTTTTTCCGCCAAGATAGGAAAACCTCCCCTGAAACAGCACAAGTTCTCCACGGGTTGTGGAAAACTTGTGTTGTTTTACGGTATAAATAAATGTTTGCCTATGATGGCTCCCCCTGTCAGATGATCAGCAGGGCGTCTCCGTAGGGACCGAATTTGTAGTCCATCTCCAGGGCGGTCCTGTAGGCGTTCATGACATTCTGGTAGCCTCCGAACGCCGCGACACACATCAGCATCGTGGACTGAGGAAGATGGAAATTGGACACGGCCGCATCCGGGACGGAATACTGGTACGGGGGGAAGATGAACTTGTTGGTCCATCCGTCGAAGACGTTGACTTCATGGGTGGTGGTCACATAGGTCTCCAGTCCCCGCATGACCGTGACGCCCACGGCGACGACTTTCTTTCCGGTTCGCTTGGCCTTGTTGATGTCCGCGGCAGCCTTCTCCCCGATGATCAGGCGTTCGGAATCCATCCGGTGTTTGGAGAGATCTTCCACATCGACACGACGGAAGTGGCCGATTCCCATGTGAACAGTGATGAACGTCTTCTCGATATCCTTGAGTATCATGCGGTTGAATAACTCCCGGCTGAAATGCAGACCGGCGGCAGGAGCGGAAACGGCTCCTTCATTGGACGCAAAAATCGTCTGGAAATTCTCAGCGTCTTCCGGCGTCACATTCGGTTTGACCCATCCCGGGACCGGCGTTTCACCGAGGGAGAAGAGCGCTTCCTTGAAATCCTCGTACGGACCGTCAAAGAGAAACCGGAGTGTCCGGCCGCGGGAGGTCGTGTTGTCGATGACTTCCGCCACGAGGGATTCGTCTTCGCCGAAATACAACTTGTTGCCGATACGGATCTTGCGGGCAGGATCCACGATTACATCCCAGAGACGCTGTTCCCGGTTGAGTTCGCGGAGCAGGAAGACCATGATGTCGGCGCCGGTTTTCTCTTTCTTCCCGTACAGGCGGGCGGGGAAAACCTTGGTGTCGTTGAGGACGAAGGTGTCTCCCTTGCCGAAATAATCTACGATATCCTTGAAAACCCGGTGCTCGATTTCGCCGGTGTCTTTGTGGAGGACCATCATCTTGGCCTCATCCCGCCAGCGCGGGGGCTCCTGCGCGATTTTCTCCTGCGGGAGATCGAAAGCGAATTGTGAAAGTTTCATGTACAGTCGTCACATTGATACTATTAATATACGGCAGTCGTCCGGAAAAAGTTTCATTTTTTCTTTTTGAGGACTTCGAGACGGGCCGCTGCGGCAAGGCGGTCGTTTTCCGTTTCTCCGTACTTCGCCATCATCGGCAGGTATTTCTTCTCCAGCTTGACGTTTTTCTCGTTGCGGGCGAGCAGGATGCAGTTCCGGATGGCTGTCACGTCACCGGGGTGCTTTTTCAAAACGGCATTGTAGTACTTGAGGGCTTTCTTGTGGTCTTTCCGGCTTACGAACCAGTAGGAACCGATATTGTCCATGAACAGGGGATCGTCCTTGCAGTAGGAGAGCATGTGTTCGGACAGGGTGCGGAAGGCTTCGGCGGAGGCGTTGCTGCCGATACGGAAGAAAGAGACGCAGTAATCCTGGATGAATGCCTTGAAGGTTTCGTCATCCACCCGGTCGATACCGGGATATACCCACCCGGGGTGCGTCTTGTAATGTCTGTCCACGATGGATTTGAGGACGGAAAGCGCCATGTCGGGGCTCTCCTTCTCATAGGCGGTCAGGGCCGTGACGCGGAGAAATGCGAGGTCCAGCCGCTCCGGATGCAGTTCGATGGCCCGGTTGAGGGCCTGCTCCGCCTGTGAGAACAGGTCGTCATCATATTGGGGATCTTCAAAATAGTTGCGCTTGACCCCGAGCGAATCCGTGAACGGGAGGATTGGGGCGTTGCCGAGATAGCGGTCCCGGTCGAGTTGGATGACCTGGGTGCTTTCGCTGCGCATGAAGCAGAAGGAGAAACGGGCAAGCAGCATCTCCAGGTCGTCCGGATAGTCGGCCGCCCACTTGTCCAGGAGCGTCTCGACGCCGACGCCGGCGGCTCCGACCCGCTGGACGAGGTTGTTGTACCGGCGCAGGTAGTCTTCGGGAGAGGTGGTCTGGGCCTGGAGAGAAAGGCAGAGCGCAAAGGCTGCCATGAAGGAAAGGAACTTTTTCATCGTATGTCCATTCTGATTCGGGATTCTTTGGGATAGAGGTTGTTGCATCGGCGGCCGATGTTCTTGGCCGGGCCGAGCGGGTGGCCCTTGTAGGTAATCGTGATGAGGCCGGCCGGGGCGTCGGGAAGCACGAGGGCGTCTCCGTGCAGGTAGTGGAGGGCGGTCTGCCGGTCCACCTCCCAGCAGGGACAGGCTTGCGGGGGCGTGACGGGGCGTTCGGCCCGGAAACGGGTGAAGATGTCGCAGGAGCGTACGGAAGGATGCTCCCCATGCTTGACCAGGATGGCGGCATACTGTCCTTCGCCCGGAACGTGTCCGGGAAGGAGGAGGCTGCCATGCCGCGTCCTGAGGATGGGCGGGAATTCGGCGGGAGGCAGGATGTCCGCCCCCAGTTCGGAGGCGGCCCAGGCGACATTGTCGTCGTTTTCCCAGCGGTTGAACGTGCAGGTGGAATAGATGAGGACCCCGCCCGGCCGGAGTCCCGGCCAGACATCCGACAGGATGCGGCGCTGGCGGGCGGCGCAGAAGCGGACCGTCTCTTCGGACCATTCGGCTGCGGCTCTCGCGTCCTTGCGGAACATCCCCTCTCCGGAGCAGGGGACATCGGCGACAATCAGGTCGAACGCCTTTTCCCGGCCGAAAGCGGAAGGGTCGCGGGACACTACGCCGACACGGTTCTCCCCCCAGGTCCTGACATTGGCCCGGAGTGTGCCGAAGCGGTTTTTCATCACTTCATTGGCCAGGAGGGAAAAGTCATCGCCGAAGGCTTCCCGCAGCGATGCCGCGATGTCCGTAGTCTTCCCGCCGGGAGCGGCGCAGAGGTCCAGCACGCTGATTCCCGCGCCGAATCGCTCCAGTACCTGCCGGACCGCCTCTCCGACGAACATGGCGGAGGAGTCCTGGACATAGTAGCACCCCGCATGGTAGAGGGGGTCCAGGGTGAAGGAGGGACGTTCCCCGAGCAGGTAACCGTACGGGTTCCATGGAATGGGAACAGCCTCGGGGAAAGGACATTCCCGGAGTTTGGCAGGGTTGAGGCGGATGGATACGGAGGGTTCGCCGGCCAGGGCTTCGACAACTTCCTCAGCCATCTCCGCCCCCACCGCTTCGGCAAGCACCGGTATGAATCCCTCCGGGACCATTACAGGCCGAACTGCTTGGGGTCGAATCCTTCCGGAACCTTGCCGTTGGACATGTCAACCAGGGAATCCACCATCTTGTCGAGGGCGCTCTTGATCTTGCCGCCCAGCATCATCTTCATCATCAGGTTGAGGTCGGCCTCGGCCTTGATCCAGAATTCGGTCTTGTAGGGCTCTGAGGGAGCCGGGTCGAAATGCAGTTCGATATGGAAGGCCAGGGGGGCGTCGAAATCGACGAGTTCGATCCGGGAGTAGGGAACACGGTCATGGACTTTCACGCCGAAATGGAATCCCTGGATCGTCGCCGTGATGGTATCGTAGTCGGCTTCCACTCCCTGTTTCTTGTCTTCGGGGAGCATGGTATAGAAATTCCGCATGTCCACGAAAGACATGTAGAGTTCATAAGGCTGACGGGAAACAATCCCTTTCTTGCTTTCTATTTCGGTCATAATCGTTATCTTTGCAATTTGCAAATATAGCAAATATTATGCACAAGATATACTTCGAGAAAAGATGTATCGTCGTCTGTTCCCCCGATGAGGAGGCGCTGGCGGATCCGAATTCGGTGGAATTCCACCTCGGGGAGAAACTGGACATCCATGCCCTCGTGCGGATGTTCGAGGTGCAGGACACCCTTTCCAGGATCTATATTCCCACGGATGACATCGAGCGGACCTATCGCCGCCTGTGCGGAGAATTCCGTGAGGTCAATGCCGCGGGCGGGCTGGTGTCCAACCGGCGCGGCGACTATCTGCTGATTTCCCGGAGCGGATTGTGGGACCTTCCCAAAGGGCACCAGGAGCCCGGAGAAGACATCGAGGTGACGGCCCTGCGGGAAGTCCAGGAGGAAACGGGAGTGGACCAGCTCCAGTTGCGCCGCCTGATCTGCATCACCGACCATGTGTATTTTCGGAACGGAATGTGGCATCTCAAGCATACCTGGTGGTATGACATGCTCTATACCGACCCGACAAACCTGACGCCGCAGCGCGAGGAGGATATCACCAAGGCCGCGTGGGTGGCGAAGTCAAGCCTGCCTCCTTTCCTGAAGAATACCTATCCGTCTATCGTGGAAGTGTTCCGCGAGGCGCGGATCTGACGGCGTTCGTGCCGGTAGAGTTCCCAACTGTTGAACAGATTCTGCCAAATGGCGTACAGGCCTCCCGCAACGGATGTGACGGGAGTCAGGTAGTTGTATCCCAGCCAGATGAGGAATCCGGTATTCTTCTGTCCGAGGGCCTGTCCGGCGGTCAGGGAGTCGCTCCGGCCCCTTCCGATGCGGCGTCCGGTGTAGAACTGGAGGACGCAGGTCAGGATGGACAGGACGACGATTCCCGCCAGGACTCCGATGCCGAGATGGCTGCGGAAAAGGGAATGGGTGGCCAGTACCATGCCCAGGGTGAGGCAGAAGCCCCAGATATAGAAGGAATTGCCGCTCCAGCGCATCAGCTTGCGCTGGAGGGAGGGGGCTGTGTATCGGATGAGCCAGGCAATGAGGCTGGGGAGGATCAGGATGGGGAAGACCTTTCCGGCGATCCGGAAGACATACTGCCAGAAGCCGAGCGAATCGGAAGGGCTGACCAGCGGAATGACCGCCGGGATCAGGAACGTGGCCGCCACGTTGACGAGCACGAGGTACGTCACGGTGTCCGCCAGGTTGCCGCCGAGCCGTTCGGTGATGACTCCGGCGGCCGAGGCCGTGGGACAGATCAGGCAGAGCATCGCACATTCCAGGAGGATGCGTCCCGCGCCTTCCGGGGCGGCGACGGTGGCGGCTGCCAGGCAGAGGAATGCGGCGATCTGGAACAGAAGCACCCCCAGGTGCCAGCGTCTCAGCCGCAGGTCATGCGGGGAGATTTTCACGAACTGGAAGAACAGCAGGAGCGCGATCATCACCCGCTGGCCCTCCGATGCCAGTGTGTGGCAGAAGGGACCGACCGGACGAAGGGCCGGGATGAGATGGTAGAGCA
>JAGAHD010000057.1 GCA_017627255.1 Bacteroidales bacterium
CGAACTCGTCAATACTCTCCGTGAAGGCCGGACGACATTCAAGGAAGACGGTCTGGACGAACTGTTTGCCGCTGCCTTGAAAGGAGGCATCCGCTTCACTACGGAATATCAACGGACGGACCTGTACATCATTTCCGTCCCTACCCCATCTGACAAGTTCTCCAAGAAGGTGGATCCAACCTACGTCATCGCTGCCGTGAAGAAGGTACTGGAAGTGTGCCCGGATGGCGCCACCCTTGTCATTGAATCCACCATCTCCCCCGGGACCATCGACAAGTCGGTGCGTCCGGTCATTGCAGAAGCTGGCCGGAACGTTCACCTTGTCCACGCACCGGAGCGCATCATCCCCGGCAACATGGTCTATGAACTCCTCCACAACAACCGCACGATCGGAACCGATGACAAGGTTGTCGGCGAGCGGGTACGGGAGATTTACCAGAGTTTCTGTGAGGGAGAAATCGTCGTCACGGACATCCGGACGGCTGAAATGACCAAAGTCGTGGAGAATACGTTCCGCGCCGTGAACATCGCCTTCGCCAATGAACTCGCGCGGATCTGCCGGCACGACAACATGGATGTGTATGAGATCATCCGTATCTGCAACATGCACCCGCGGGTAAACATCCTCCAGCCGGGGCCCGGCGTGGGAGGGCACTGCATCAGCGTAGACCCGTGGTTCCTGGTCGGCGACTACCCTTCCCTCGCCAAGGTCATCGACGAGTCCATGAAGACGAACGACGCCCAGCCGGCCTTCGTGCTGAACCGTATCCATGAAATCATGAAGGAAAACGGCCTTTCCGACACCCGCCGCGTCGGCCTCTACGGCCTGACGTACAAGGAGAACGTGGACGATGTCCGGGAAAGCCCCACCCTCCAGCTGCTGGAATGCCAGGAGCGCCATCTCGCCGCTCCCCTGAAAGTCTATGATCCCCTCGTCAGCAGGGATATCATCCCGGACCAGTACCACGATCTCGACGCGTTCCTCTCCGATGTGGACATGGTCGTCATCATGGTCAAGCATGATGAGATCCGGCGCAACTGGGACAAGTTCCGCGGCAAGGTCATCCTTGACTGCCACAACATCTGCCCGCTGGAAGGGGTATATCATATTTAATTGACGATGAAAAGAATACTACTCGTTTTCGGAACCCGGCCGGAGGCCATCAAGATGTGTCCGCTGGTCAAGGAGTTCCAGAAACATCCCGAAGAGTTCGAAACCCTTGTCTGCGTAAGCGGCCAGCACCGGGAGATGCTGGACCAGGTGCTGCAGATTTTCGGAGTAAAGCCCGACTATGACCTGAACATCATGAAACAGGGACAGGACCTGTATGACGTCACCGCCCGGGTGCTGACCGGCATGCGGGATGTCCTGGACGAAGTGAAACCCGATGTCGTGCTGGTCCACGGCGACACGACGACCTCGATGGCCGCCGCCCTCGCCGCCTTCTACCGCCAGATTCCGGTAGGCCATGTGGAGGCCGGCCTGAGAACCCACAACCTCCTCAGCCCCTGGCCGGAAGAATTGAACCGGCAGGTCACCGGACGCATCGCGACCTATGATTTCTCCCCCACTCCGCTCAGCCGGCAGAACCTCCTGGACGAAGGGGTTCCGGAAGAGAGGATCGCGGTCACGGGGAACACCGTCATCGACGCCCTTCACTGGGTGGTGGAGAATGTACTGAAGAAAGGATATCAGCCGAAAGATCCTTCTGTCGCTTCGCTCCTTCAGGATGACAATTGTCATTCTGGGCAAAGCGGAGAATCCAAACGGATGGTCCTCATCACCGGACACCGGCGGGAGAATTTCGGCGAAGGATTCATCAGCATGTGCCGGGCGATCAGGGATCTCGCTGAGAATTATCCGGAGGTGGATTTCGTCTATCCGATGCACCTCAACCCGAACGTGAGGAAACCCATCCGGGAGGTCTTCGGAGCGCATCCGGCAAAGAATCTCCATTTCATCGAGCCGCTGGACTATCTGGATTTTGTCTTCCTGATGGAAAAAAGTTACCTGGTGCTGACCGACTCCGGCGGCATCCAGGAAGAGGCGCCGGGACTCGGCAAGCCGGTCCTTGTCATGCGGGACACGACCGAACGCCCCGAAGCCGTGGAGGCCGGAACGGTCAAACTCGTGGGTACTGACCATGACCTGATTGTCCGGGAGACCTCCCGCCTGCTGGATGACCGGGCGTACTACGAAACGATGAGCCACGCCGTGAATCCCTATGGAGACGGAAAAGCCTGCCCCAGAATTGTAGAAAAGTTGAAATAATTTACCTATCTTTGTTGAATTGTTATAAAAATCGATAGATATGAAGATTATGAGGTTATTCCGGACGGTCATCGTCCTCTCGCTGGCTGCGGTCACAGCGGCCTCCTGTGTCACCAACCGGAAGGTTGCCTATCTCCAGGATATGAAGAACAATACCCAGATCATGCTGGAAAACAAGTTCGAGGCGGTCATCAGCCCCTACGACGAGCTGGATGTGATCATCTCCTGCTTTGACAGCGACCTGGCCAAACCGTTCAATATCTACAGCGCCGCCCAGAGTGCTGTCCGAACCAACCAGCAAGACCTCGCTTACCTGGTAGACCAGAACGGCGACATCGAACTTCCCGTCCTGGGCACCATCCATGCCGCCGGCCTTACCCGCCTGCAGCTCCAGGAAAAGATCAAGAACATGCTTGTCGCGGGCAGTTACCTGAGCGATCCGTATGTCATGGTCCGTTTCCGGAATTTCAAGATCTTCTTCCTCGGTTCCAATGGCGGCAAGGCAATCACCGTCCCGAACGAACGATGCACCTTCCTCGAGGCTCTTGCCCTTTCGGGCGACCTGAACGTGTACACCAACCGCAAGAAAATCGCCGTCATGCGCGAAGTCAACGGGCGGATGGTCATGCGCTACCTGGACCCGCGTTCCTCCCGGGTGTTCCGCGACCCGTATTTCATGCTGCAGCAGAATGACTTTATCATCACCCAGGATACGGCATACCGGAATTTCATGCTCTCCTACACCCAGTGGAGCCCGTTCCTGTCCCTTTTCTCCACTGCTGTCAGCGTGGCCGCCACGTATTTCGCCGCCATGACCTACATGAACACCAAATAATGTTTCTCCCGCATCATGTCCAACAATACCCAAGATAACGACCTCTCCTTCCTCGAGAAGAAAGACGCCAATTCCCTGTCCGGGAAGGACATCTTCTATACCATTCTCCGGAACCTCCACTGGCTGCTGCTCTGCGCCCTCGCCGGAGCCGCCATCGCCTACTACCGGAGCGACCGGGCAGACAGGATTTATGAGAGCCACGCCAAGATCCTCATCAACTCCATTACCCGCAACCGGCTGGACAATGGCGCCTCGATGCTGGAGAACATCACCAACCGGCGGGTCGCCACGACGATGAACGCCATCAATGACGAGATCATCGTCCTCAGCTCGGAGACCCCGATGCTGGAAGTCGCCCGGCGCCTGGACCTGAGCATGACCTACAAGTACCAGACGAAGCTGGTCAAGCGCGTGAAGGACCTCTACAAGGAGTCTCCGGTCGATGTCAAGCTGCTGGATGTCAATCCGACGGACTATGCGTCCCTGCTGGTGACGGTGAGCCGCGACTCCTCCGTCGTCATCGAGATCGGGGAATACGAACCGGTGAAGGGACGTCTCGGCGACACGCTGTCCACGAACCTCGGCCGCGTCGCCGTGCATCCGACCTGGGCCCTTCGGGAACTCTACTATGACAATCCGATTACGGTAGCGCACAGCAGCCTTCTCGACGTGGCGGAGAATTATCGCCACCGGGTCGTCATCGAGCGGAACAGCACCTCGGACGGGATCATCAATTTCTCGCTGACGGACACCTCCCCCCAGCGGGCGGCGGATATCCTCAACGAGCTGATCAAGGTCTATAACGAAGGCACCATCGTCGAGAAGCGGAGCATCATCCAGCAAACTTCCGATTACATCAACACCCGCATCGCCCAGTTGGACCGCGACCTCGGAAGCCAGGAGTCACAGATCGCCACCTTCAAGCGGGACAACCAGCTGCTGAACCTGCAGGATTACGGACAGGCCTACCTGAACCAGAGCATCCAGTCCACCGAAGAAATGGAACGTCTCCAGGCCCAGATCTCCCATGCCGAATACCTCCAGCAGCTGACCAACGCCAATACCGAGAACAAGCTTTTCCCGGTGACCGTCGATATCGAGGACGAGAACATCAAGACGACCATCAACCGGTTCAACGAACTGGTGCTGAAGCTTGACAAGTACAAGGAGTCCGGCACCACCAACAACCCGGTGGTCCAGGACATGCTCCAGGAGCAGAGTGCCCTCAAGAGCAATCTCAACCAGCTGATTTCCACGTATGTCGGCGCCCTCCGGCAGAAAATGGGAAGCGTACAGGCCATCGGCGACCGGGCCAACGAAAGGATCCGCCAGGTGCCGGGAGGACAGGTCTATATCGACAACCTCGCCCGCGTCCAGGGTATCAAGGAGCAACTCTACCTGACCCTTCTGAGCAAGCGCGAGGAGCTCCTCATCAGCCAGCCCTCCATCGAGGGCAACGCGAAAATCATCGACCGCGCCCGCGTCAACCATTCGCCTGTTTCCCCGAACACCCGCAAGAACGTCCTGCTGGGCCTGTTGATCGGTCTCTGCATCCCGTTCGTGGTGTTCTTCCTCCGCCGGATCCTCGACACCAAGGTCCGTTTCCGCAAGGACGTGGAGAATTATGTAGACATCCCGGTCCTCGGCGAAATCCCGGCCAAAGACAAGAAAGATGACCGCCACATCGTTGTGGTGGACAAGAAACGGGATGCCATATCGGAAGCCTTCCGGATCCTGAGGAGCAACGTCGAGTTTACCCGGAATCCGGACAAGAGTGCGACCAGCTATCTCTTCCTGTCACTGATGGAAGGATCCGGAAAGACCTTCCTGACCACGAACCTGGCGGCCAGCCTTGCCCTGGTGGAGAAGAAAGTGATTCTCCTGGACCTCGACCTCCGCAAGGGTACCCTGACCCGGAACCTGTCGTCCAAACGGGCCGTGGGCTTCTCCAACTACCTGTCCGGCAAGACCGATGACATGGAGTCCATCATCCTCCACGACATCGTTGCCCCGGGCGTGGATTCCATCATGTCTGGTCCCCTGCCGCCGAACCCGGCCGAACTGCTCTCTTCGAGTCGTCTGGACAAGCTGATGGACGTCCTTCGCCAGCGGTACGATTTCATCCTCATCGATGCGGTGCCTGCCGGCCTCGTTGCCGACGCCAACATCCTCAAGCGGTTTGCCGACGTTACCGTCTTCATCCTCCGTTCCAACCTGGTGGACAAGCGCATGCTTCCGGACCTCCAGACCCTGAAGGACCAGAACCAGTTCCCGAACATGATGATCATCCTCAACGATGTCCAGTACAAGAAGGGCCGGGGTTACGGATATGGCTATGGTTCCGGATACGGCTATGGATACGGGTACGGCTATGGATACGGGTATGGTTACGGCCAGCAGTACGGATACGGCTCCGACGACAAGAAAGGTCGGAAGAAGCACGGAAAGAAAGCCAAGGACGAGGAATCCGAAGAAACCGCGGAGGCATAGGGAAATGGCCAATTTTGCCCTCATCGGCGCCGCCGGGTACATTGCCCCCCGCCACCTGAAAGCCATCAAGGACACAGGGAACACCCTGCTGGCCGCCTATGACAAGTTCGACAGTGTGGGAAAGCTGGACAGCTTCTTTCCCGACTGCTCGTTCTTTACCGAGAACGAACTGTTCGACCGCTTCTGCTCCAAGCAGATGCAGACACAAGATCCGCTGCATTGGCTCAGCGTCTGCACTCCGAACTATACCCATGACGCCTTCATCCGCTACGGACTGAGGCTGGGATGCGACGTCATCTGCGAAAAGCCGGTTGTCCTGAATCCATACAATATCGACGCCCTCCAGAAAGTGGAGGAAGAAACGGGGCACAAGGCCTACAACATTCTGCAGCTCCGCCTCCACGAAGCAATCGTCGCCCTCAAGAAAAAGGTGGACGAAGGCCCGGAAGACAAGGTGTATGATGTCGACCTCACCTATATCACCTCCCGGGGCAAATGGTACTATACCTCCTGGAAGGGTGACGTGCACAAGAGCGGCGGCATCGCTACGAACATCGGGGTCCATTTCTACGACATGCTCCAATGGATTTTCGGACCGGTCCATGAAAACATCGTGCACCTGATGAGTTTCGACCGCGTAGCCGGGTACCTGGGACTGAAGAAGGCGCGGGTGCGTTATTTCTTGAGCATCAACGCTGACTGCCTCCCTCCGAATGCCGTTGAAGGCGAAAAGCGGACGTACCGCAGCCTCTCGATCGACGGAGACGAATTCGAGTTCAGCCAGGGTTTTACCGAACTGCATACGGAAAGCTACCGGCGCATCCTCTCCGGGGAAGGCTTCCGGATCGGGGAAGCGCGGCCTTGCATCGAAATCGTCAGCCAGATCCGCAATGCCACGCCGGTCGGCCTGGTCGGAGACTATCACCCCTTGGCGAAACTGCCGCTGTCCCGCCATCCCTTCGGCTGGGACGACAAACGATAACGCCTCCATGCATCCTTTCCGGAAACTGCTGCTGATTTCCCTGGGACGGGCCTCCTCTTTCGAGAAGGATCCCACGCCAAGGGACTGGGCCAAGTTATTCAACATGGCCCGTCAACAGACCCTGACGGGGGTCCTGTATGACTGCCTCCTGCAGCTTCCTGAGAGCCAGCAGCCTCCGCAGCACATCCTTGACGAATGGAGGCAAATTACCGAACGTATCGCACGGGTTTATGCCGGACATGAGCAGCATGTCGGGGAGTTGGAGGAGATTCTTCACCGGCTCGGCCTCCACGGAAGCATTCTCAAGGGAACAGGCCTCGCCCGCCTCTACCCGGCACCGGAGCGGAGAATGTGCGGTGACATCGACCTTCTGGTCGGCGGCACGCACGAGTCCATCATCCAAGCATTCGAAGATGCGGGCTACCCTGTTTATGATGTGATTTACCAGGAGTGCAAAGCCGGCATCTTCCTGGACACGGAAGTGGAGATCCATTTCCACGCCAGCAAGATGTACAATCCTTTCCGGAACGCACGCCTGCAGCGCTATTTCAACGCCCATACGCCCATCCGGCAGGATGCCGACATTACGTATCCGGACCTGCGGTTCAATGCTGTTTTCTGCATGGCCCACATGTTCCGCCACTACCTGGAAGGCGGGATCGGCCTGAGGCAGATGATGGACTATTATTATGTGCTGCGCGCACTCGACCCTTCCGACCGGGCGCCCGTCATGCGGGACCTCAGGGACCTTGGC
>JAGAHD010000058.1 GCA_017627255.1 Bacteroidales bacterium
ACCTTCTCTGGGAGGGACCGTTTATGAAGTTTACGACGTGTTCTTCTCCCGCTGGCTGCAACTAACATATTAAAAAACGGGGCACATCCTCCCCGGCCATCGTAGTCATCCTTCCCTTCTCATCCGCTCCCCGTTGTCCTCCTGAGCGTCCTTATCATACTTCTTCCTTTCCTTTTTTTCCGGGGAAAATGGAAGACTTTCTCGTCATGGAAATGCAGGCGACGAACTCTGTAAGCGTAACTTCCAAAAGGTCGAAGAAAGAGCTATCTTAAAAGCGATAAGGTCCCGCTGCATCCGTTCTGGCCATTTATCAACAACCTGCTGTTTGACCGGATTGACGTCATTTGCCTCCTTTGGCGCATTGTCCGCCTAAGTCCCAGGCATCTGCACTCCGAAGCTGTCATCCGGTTGAAGTAATGAGCCGTTCTCCGCCAAAGGTTACATGCTGCGACAGATAGTCCTCCATTTCAAAGAGAAAAACCGTCGCCGGCCCCGTCAAAAGCCGGGGAGGGCACCGGCTCTCCTCAGCCGTAAGATATCATTTGAGAGGGAATCCGAGAATACAAGGGCTCCCTTGAGATTAAGATGCCATGTGTCAATGAAACAGGTCGAATCTGCACAGAGTGCCATTCCCGTATAATCCAGATACGGCGTTCCGGTTATCAGGGCAATGGAATCCATGCAGGAGCGCATGGCCTCCCGTTGCCCTTCCTGATACACGATCCTTCCGTACTCCGGAGGATTTACCATCACAACCGCAATCCCCTCTTTTTTCAGCGAGCGGAGAAGCGCGATGAAACGCTCCGGCAAATCGTCATCCTGAAAGAAAACTTCCTGATAAAAGGGAGTATAAGGGTCGTCCCTCTCGGATTCGTACGTGTGGAAACCCCTTTCTGTCCGCCTGTCACGGGAAGAGACTTCCCATGGAAGAAAAGAATGATACCGGACGAAAGGAATGGCGTTCTTATAGAAAAAACCGGAACCGAAGTTCTCCCGGATTCCCTTACGGAACGCCCTGTCCCAGAACCAGGGCAGGAATTGCACCCTGTCGAAGGATGTGTTGGCATAAAAGAGCTGGGGATCCACAAACTGCACGACCAGACGAGGTTTGCGGTTATGGAGCCGGAACATTTCATATCTCAGGTTTTCCGCCTCGAAATGATGGCCCAGAACCCCGAGATTCCACGAATACGTATCCAGCACGCTGTCAACCACCGGCGGATAAAAGGCGGTATTGGCCCTGGAACTACCCAGAGCGATGACATCCGCATCCACCTTCCCTTCCATCACTTCGTACCAGATTTCACTGTTCGGATGGTGAGCCCTGCGCATCCACCGGGAAAGGACATAATCCCCCGCCAGCAACGCGACCGACGTTACCAGTGCAAATACCAGAAACTTGGATAAGAACCCTCTCATTCTCCCGAGACTTTAGAATTGGAAATACACGAACGGACTGGTGCCGTCGTCGAAAAACAGGATGACCGCCATCATCAGTATCAGATAGACAGTCCACCGAAGCGGCCGGGACTTGATTCCGTCCATCACAAGTCCATGCTCTTTCTCCCGGTTGAGCCACTCCGTCCCGAACATGACAAACGAGGCAAGGAAAAGGGCCGTCATCTGGGCGGGAGTCATGATGCCGCTCCCCGAGAACTGGCCCTTCCAATGGAAAAATCCGAGGAAATACCGCCAGGCTCCGTCGATGGTTTCACTGCGGAAGAAGATAGAGCCCAAACCGTTAAGGATATTCATCCAGAGGATGAGCCCCGCCTCTTTCAGGCTGGGGAACAGTTTCCCGTGGGCTACGGTATCCTTGTAGCGCGGTCCTTTCCCATAGAGGATGCTGATTCCCGCCAAGGTGCCGAAATAGACGCCCCATGCAATATATGTCCAACTGGCACCATGCCATAAACCGCACAGGATGAAGACAATATAATTGTTTCGAATCGCCTTGGCCTTGGAACATCGGCTGCCGCCCAGGGGGAAGTACACGTAATCCCGGAGCCAGGTTGTCAGGGAAATGTGCCACCGCTGCCAGAACTCCTTGATACTCCGACTGAAATAAGGGGTCCGGAAATTGGTCATCAACTTGATTCCGAACAGTTTCGAGGTCCCGATCGCAATGTCTGAATACCCGGAAAAATCCCCGTATATCTGGATCGTGAACAGGACGACTCCAAGGATGAGGGTGCCGCCCGGAAGGGAATCCTGATGACTGAACACCTGGTCCACATAGCGGGCACACTGGTCTGCCACCACGACTTTCTTGAACAGCCCCCAAAGGATCATCCGCAGGCCGTCCGCCGCCTGGACCGGGTCAAACACCCGTTTCCTGGCAAACTGGGGAAGCAGGTTGGAGGCTCTCTCAATAGGGCCCGCCACCAGCTGGGGAAAGAAACTGACATAGGCGAAGAACTGCACGATATCCCGGGTCGGTTCGATCTTGCCCCGATGGACATCAATGGTATAACTCAGCGCCTGGAAGGTGTAAAAACTGATTCCTACAGGAAGGATCAGGTGAATCAGCAGTTTGTCCGACTGACCGCCCAAAAACAGGTGGGCGAACGACGACGCAAAGAAGTTGTAGTACTTGAAAAGCCCGAGAATCCCGAGATTGAGAAGGATATTGGCAGTATTGACCAGACCAGCCTTCCGTTTCTCGTCCCGGTATTTTCCAATCAGGATTCCGCTCCAGAAACTGCAGAAAGAGGTCAGTGCGATCAGCAGCAGGAACCGCCAGTCCCACCATCCATAAAAAACGTATGACGCGACCAGGACGAAGAGATTCTGCCACTTCAAGTTTCTCCCGAAAACGAACCAGTACAGGCAGAAAACAATCGGAAGAAACACTGCAAATGTCAACGAGTTGAAATACATGACGGGCGTTTATCAATGAATTTCACCGCTTTGCGGGATTTGGCCGGGAAATTGACCGCCTGGATTTCAGAGACGGGCCGGATGACGATATTCGGAGCGACCCTGATGCGCGAGCGGAAACGGTCTTTCAAATCCTTGATGACGTCGAAGGCCGGCGTGTACTTCAGGCCGATACGGACCTCTACATCGTCTGTTCCAGCATCATTGTACTGAACGATAACCACATAATTTTCAACATATTCCGTATTATCGAGCACATCGTTGACCGCCGGCGGATAGAGTGTAGTCCCCTTCAGTTTGATCATATGGTTCTTCCGGCCCACGAGGGGTGTCAGCCGGAAGCTGTTGCGCCCGCAGCGGCAAGGCTCGACAATCTTGGCGGCCATGTCTCCGGTCCTGAACCGGAGCAGGGGCATCCCTTCCACACCCAATGTCGTCACGACAATCTCCCCGACCTCCCCGTCCGGGACCGGCATGTCATCATCGCCGATGATCTCGACAATCACCAATTCAGGGTGAATGTGTCCGCCGCATCCGTACGGGCACTCTGAGAAAGTGGCTCCCATCTCCGTGGAACTATATGTCGCGAACAAGTCGACATCCCACTTCTCCTTGATTCTCCTGCCGAGCAGGTTCAGCGACAGGTCCTGCTCCCGCAACCCTTCCCCGATTCCGATAATGCGCCGGATGGAGGAGTTCTTATAGTCAATTCCGTGCTCCTCGGCAAACTGGACCAGGCGGAGGATAAACGAGGGTACACACATGATCGTGTCGGGCCTGAGCCTTGTAATCGTATCCCACTGCAGCTCCGGAATCCCGTTCCCCACCCTGATAATGCTTGCCCCCAGTTTACGGATGCCGAGGAAATAGGCAAGCCCGGCGATGAACCTTTTGTCCATCGTCGTCATCAACTGGACGATGTCCCCCGGCTTTACCCCGGCGCACGAAAAACTCTTCATCTCGTTGTAGGCAAGCCGCTGCAGGTCTTTTTCGGTGCTGACGAACGAGACCGGCTCGCCTGAAGTGCCGGAGGTGGTGACATAATCGACGATTTTCTCCCTGGGACAGCACAAAAAATCCCAGTTGCAGCGTTGAAGGTCCTTCTTCTCTGTAAACGGGATTCCCTGCAAATCCCCGATCGTCCGGATCTTCGAAACATCGATGTGATGGTCTTTGAAAAGGCGCCGGTAATAAGGCGAATTCCCCTGAAGATAATCAAGCGCGACAACGAGGCGCTCATCCTGGAACTTCCGGATTGTTTCAGCCGATTGAAATTCAATATCCATGATTGACGGTCAGATAAGATAAAACATTATACGCCAAGATGACCGCCTAAAAAGTCAACCACGAGAGCGACGATCTCTTTCCTGCATTTTGACAGGAAATGATTCTCTTTCTCAAACAGGTGGAGTTCGCTGTCAGAATAGACCCGGTCGTACTTTTCGCTGTACGAATAAGGCACGATCCTGTCTTTTTTACCGTGCACAAGAAGGACAGGGCCTTCATAGAGAGAGGACCGTTCGTAAATCGGCAGCGTCTGGGCGACTTTGAAATAATCCCTTCCGACCCGATGGAAGAACACTTGGAGAGTCTCGGGCGGGTTGGCGGGATCATAATGGCGCCACATCAGCCGGCCATTCAGCGCGTCATCCGTCAATACAGCCGCCGGAGCAAGAAGGACCAGGGCCCTGATCCCGTCTTTCAGCTCCCCGGCCAGCATGCCGGCCACGACGCCCCCCTGGGAATGGCCCAGCAAGGCGATGCCCTCAACCCAGTCCAAGGAGTGGAGATAATGGATAACGTCACGGGCATCCTCCAGTTCGGTCAGGACCGTCATATCTTGAAAACGCCCCTGCGATTTTCCGTGGCCGTCGAAATCGAACCGTAAGGAGGCAATACCCCTTTTGTCCAGTTCTCTTGCAATGGATTTCAGGGGTTCCAGCTTCTTGTTGGCCATGAACCCGTGCATCAGTACCACAACCGGCCCCCGGTAATCTGAAGACGGCCTTTGGAGAATGGCAGACAGATTGCCCTTCTTCCCATGAATCAAGAAGTCCACAGTTTTTAAGTTTAAGTCGTCAATTATGGATACAATAATAACAATTATTTCCCTGATATGCAATCCCGGGCCATCCTCACGGGCGGGGAATTGACGGAGACCCGGATTTTTCGTATCTTTGGCATCTGTGATACCGTCGGCAGACACTCCGCCCTCGGCACAAGCGTAAAAACGTGGAATCCATCAAGATGAAACAAACGCTCCGACTCATCCTATCCCTTCTGGTGCTGTGTTCTTCGGCCTTTGGCTGCGGAACGCTGAAGCAGGGATCCCCGGCACCGACCCTCGACAGGATCCAGGAAAGGGGGACGCTCCTGGTCGGAACGACGGGAGACTACCGCCCCCTGAGTTACCGGGAACCCGCAACCGGGGAGTACTGGGGATTCGGCATCGATGTGGCCGGAGAGATTGCGGAGGAACTGGGCGTCGACATCTGCTATGTTCCCACTTCGTGGCCGACGCTGTCCGCCGATGTCCGGGACCCGGAACGATTCGATTTTGCCATGGGCGGGATCACCATCACGGAGGCCCGGCTGGAGACCATGGCCATGTCCGACGGGTATCTCTGCAACGGGAAGACCCTCCTTTGCCGGGTGGAAGATGCCGCAAAATACGGCAGCCTGGAAGACCTCGACAAACCGGAGGTGCGGGTGATGGTGAATCCCGGCGGCCTCAATGAGAAATTCGCCCGGGAAAACCTGCCGGCGTGCACCCTGATAGTCTTTGAAAAAAACGAAGAAATCCCTACCAAAGTGGCTGAAGGAGAAGCCGATGTGATGATAACGGAAATCACGGAAGCTCCGTGGTATGTCCGGAACGACCCCAGACTGGCGGCTCCCCTGCTGGACCGTCCCTTTACCCGCGGGCAGATCGGCGTCCTGATGCGGAAAGGGCAGGATGACCTGATGAAGGCCGTCAACGAAAAAATCACCGAAATGAAGGCTGACGGATCCCTGAAGGCCCTCCATGAGAAATACGGGCTTGTTTACGGATACTGAATCCCGCCTTCCCCGGAAAGAGCTTTCATTGATCATGACCGTCATCAGAAAACAGAGTAATCGTTAAATTTGTTTCTCCACGTTGGCATATGAAAAAGATATCGTCAAGGTTATTTCCTCTGTTTGTTATCGCAGGACTCCTCCCCTGCCTTTCCCTGTCTGCCCAGCAGTATCATGACGCCGCAGCTTTTGGCCTGAAAGGGAACGTCAAGGAAGTCAAGGTCATTCATCAAAAGACCGGCGATCTGTCCATCGATGTCCATGGTTTCTCAGAACTGTCCTTCGGGTGGGATGGGCGGCTTGAGCGTTGGAATCGTCTTGGCGATGTTTTTAGTATTCCTGATGATGGACGCGAAGGGACACTCCTTGTCCATGGGTATCATCCATCCGAGGATGCAAGTGCCGATATTTACTTCTTGTATGACAGGGAAAACTTCGGAGACCGGGCATACGGGTTTTACAGAGTCAGCCATATAAAATATGATGCTTTCGATTGGTATATTCTCGGATTAGAAGACGAGGACGTGTATAATGTCTCGATCTTTTTCGAAACAGGAAATAATACAATCATCGAGGACAGAATAGTATTCTCGATTCCACCGACTTATGATGCCAGGAATCTGATTAAAGAGGATTTGGAATTCGGAGGAGGTATCTTGGGAATGGACCTCATACGCGACGACCTTTCTCAGTATGTTTCTGAGAAGGGTTTTGAAGAGTACGAATCGAAACGCGAAGAGTTTAAGGTAAGTGCATGGGACTCTCACGGCAACTATACCGTTCTGGACGGGAAAGACAACCCGGAGTACAGCATAAAGCGAGTCATCACCTATTGGGAGGAGTCGCCGGAAGATTCCAAGCAGATATCTTCCACATCTGCCTCTGCGGTCTCGTACCTGAAGGTTGACGGGGCTGCGACGAACAAGACGGTCAGTTTCTTGTCTTCCGGAGGCCGGCAGTACTATTCCGTGGATACCAGTGCCGGTGATTTCGAGACGTGGGGCGTTCCTTCCTGGTGTAGTGTCGAGAAATCTCCGACGGGATTCACTCTCGTTTGTGATCCGAATTCCTCATCGGCTTCCCGGAGTGACTACATGAAGGTAAAGGCGGATGGCCTTGAGATTCGGATCGACATCTCGCAATCCGGTTCGACATCGGGTTACGGCAGTCAGGGTTCCCGCTCCGGCTCAAGGTCCCGGTATCGCTCTGGCAGCGGAAGAAGTTTCTCATTCAGTGAACCCTGGATCACGATCGGTATTGACGGCAGCCTGGATTATATGATCAGTGACTCGGAGAC